>JAISYM010000114.1 GCA_031269875.1 Synergistaceae bacterium | reverse complement strand
CAAGCCTTGCCAGACCGTCGCAGGCCGAGGAAAATTCCTCGGCTGTAGCCAGTTGTTCCTCCGTGTTCGCCGTCACGCCCTCCACGTCCTCGATGTTCTTCATGCTTATGTCGTCTATGGCGCTTATGAGCGAGGCCAGGTTGCCGTTGCCATCGGTGATCTTCTCGATGGACGACGATATGCCGTGTATCTGGTCTGACAGGGAGATGATCGCTTGTGCGATACCGGAGAATATCCGCCCCGCCGTGCCAACTACGTCGATGCCTGCCTCAATACCGCTCTCCGCCGATTTTGCCGCGTCAACCGCCTGGCTCATCTTGTCCTGGTTGTCCGCGATCAGCGTTGCTATCTGCGCGGCGGCCCTGTTAGAGCTTTCCGCCAAGTTCCGAACCTCTTCGGCGACCACGGCGAAGCCCTTACCGTGTTCGCCGGCCCGCGCCGCCTCTATGGCGGCGTTCAGCGCGAGGAGGTTCGTCTGCTGCGCTATAGACGCGATCAAATTCACTATCTCGCTTATCTCCTTATAGCCGTCCGCAAGCTCTGTCACGGCACCCTTGACGGACGACGAACCCTTCCCTATCTCCTGCATCTGCTCCATAGCCTTTTTGACGGACGACTGGCCGTCCTTGGCGTTACGAGACGCCTCAGAGGCGATGTTGCCCACCTCGATGACGGACGAGAGGACATTTTGCGTGATACCCGATATTTCGTTCGCTATGGAGTGGACGTTCCTCGTCGAGTCGGCCTGAGACTTCGTGCGCTCGGTTATGCCCACCATTGCCTGGCTCACCGACTCGGCGGCCTTTGCGGCGCTCTGCGAACCCATCTGCAGCTCTGAGCTGGAGGACGCTAGGTGATCAGCGCCGTCTTTGACCTTCTTTATGAGGGCGGACAGGTTGCCTTTCATCGTGGCGAACCCATCGGCAAGCTGGCCGGTTTCGTCCCCAGATTTCACATTGACCAAGCGTTCCCTCAAGTCCCCGCCCGCCATCTTCAAGCACTCGTCCCTGATCAGGGCTATGGGCGTGGCCACCTTTCCGCTGATCACTATCACGAACAGCACCCCTACGACGACGGATACGGCTGAGATCGCCGTCATGGTTATCGCGAGCAGGTTCACGTCCCTGTTTATCTCAGAGACCGGGGCCACCACCGAAAGGAGCCAGTGCTGACCCCCTGCGAGGGCAACCGGCGCAAACACGGCGTCATATTCGGTGCTGTCGTAGGTGTAAACCCCCAATACTTCCCTGCCCCAGCTCGATGACGCCTCCCGGAACATATTTATCAGCCTGTCGTCAAGCTCGGAATCGCCGAAATTAATCTCGGGGTCCGCTTTTTTTTGGCTGATGTTCAATTTCCCTACGAGATTGGGCAGCCTGGGCGCCGATATTATCAGGCCGTGCCTGTCCATTATGAAGCTGTAACCACTCTCCTTGAACTGCTCCCTCTCTATGATGTGGTCCGTCCTTTCGAGCCCGTATGTCACCCCGAGCATACCGACTAGCTCGCTGCCGTCAAGCACCGGTTCGCAAACTACAATCGAGGGTTTGCCGGTTGTCCTGGATATCAAGACATCAGATACGTATGACGACCTCTCGGACGAAACTTTTTGAAAATAGTCCCTGTCGCTCGCGTCGAACTCAGTATTGACCGAGCGGATCGCTTTCCCGTCGGGCCATATGAAGAACAGGGCGTCGATCGTACCTATAGCGTCAAACATGTCAGCAAGGACTGAGACTATCGCGTCCTTGTCGAGCCCCTCTTTTATAGTCTGCATGTTCGCTATTATCTTGAGATCCCCTGTTATCGATTCCATATTGCCCTTAAGCCGCTCGACGTAGCGGGAGGCTATCGCGCCCGCCTCGGCGTGGACCTCGGAAGAGAGGATAGTCCTAGATACTTTGTAGCTGATAAACGATAATACTAGGAAGGAAATCACGAACATTGGAACAAACGCGCACAACAGCTTTGACCGTATACTTTTTTTCCCTAATCGAACCATTACCATACCTCCAGTTAATTTGTCGGCTGTTTCGGCCCATTTACAGCAGTTAACACACTATGAGCCGATAAAGCCCTGCGCAGAGTGAAAAGATTTTAATAAGTAACATAACTTCCATATATTATCATATTCTTTAAAAAACCGTCAAACTATTTAAATTTGAAAAACACACCTCATTCGACAAAGGCGAGGCCCCGGGGTTTCATAGCCGAACCCCGGGGCCTCGCCTTATATATTCTGCAAAATGGGTGACGGGTACTACGTCAAGCTACATGCGAATGCGGCAGTCACTCCTTATTGAAACACAGCTCGTATTTATCCGAATCGGAGCCCTCTGGTTTCGGGCTGGTGACGAGGCTCACGTGATCGCCGGACACGATGGACCCTTCAAGCAACATGTCCGCCAGTTTATCCTCCACCATTCTCTGGATCGTCCTCCTGAGCGGGCGCGCGCCGTATTTCGGGTCAAAGCCCTCGTCCAGCAGGAGCTGGCAAGCGCCTTCATTTATTGAAAGATCCACGTCCTGCGCAGCGGCGCGTCGAATGACGTCCCTCAACATGAACTCCGTTATCTGAAGCAGTTCGTCTTTGTCAAGCGGTTTGAACACGACGATGTCGTCGACGCGGTTCAAAAATTCCGGGCGGAAGGTCTTTTTTACCGCGTCCATGATACTCGTCTTCATTCGCTTCCAGTCCTGCTCAGCCCTGTCAGCATCGCCGGCGTCCAGCCCGAAGCCGAGAGACTGACCCTTGATGATGTTCTCCGCCCCAACATTGCTCGTCATAATGATGACGGAGTTGCGGAAGTCGACCTTATGTCCCTGCCCGTCCGTCACATGCCCGTCCTCCAATATCTGGAGAAGAAGATTGAAGATATCCGGGTGGGCCTTTTCTATCTCGTCGAAGAGAATGACAGAATACGGCTTGCGGCGAACCATCTCCGTCATCTTGCCGCCGCTTTCGTAACCGACGTAGCCAGGAGGCGCGCCGATCAGCTTCGCAACCTCATGCCGCTCCATATATTCGCTCATGTCGAACCGCAGCATGGCCTCCTCGTTCCCAAAGAGGAATTCCGCCAGGCTTCGCGCCAGCTCCGTCTTTCCGACGCCGGTAGGACCGAGGAAGAGGAAACCGCCAACCGGACGCTTCGCGTCCTTCATGCCGCTTCTGGCCCTGCGAATCGCGCGGGAGACTACGCTGATCGCCTCGTCCTGACCGATCATGCGCTTGTGAATTTCATCTTCCATCCGCCTGAGCCTGAGCATCTCCTCCTCCGTCATTTGGACGACGGGGATGCCTGTCCACTCTGCTACGACGTTAGCTATATCATTCATCCCAACCTCTGGGATCAACAAGCTGCGAGCATGCTGCCAGCTCTTGCGGTACTCCTCGAGCTGTTCGCTCATCATCCGCTCGTCATCGCGAAGGCTGGCGGCCTTCTCGAATTCCTGAGCGACGACGACCGCCTCCTTCTCCTTGCGAAGTTCGGCAAGCCTGCGCTCCATGTCCTTGAGTTCCTCCGGCGACTCCATTGTGTCGAGCCGCACGCGGGCCGCCGCTTCGTCGATGAGGTCTATGGCCTTATCTGGAAGGAACCTGCCGGAAATATAACGGCTCGAAAGCCTTGCCGCGGCCGCCAGGGCCTCGTCGGTATACTTGACCTTATGATGAGCCTCGTAATGCTCGCGAAGGCCCTGCAATATCAATACTGTGTTTTCCTCCGAAGGCTCGTCCACCATCACCGGCTGAAAACGCCGTTCGAGAGCGCTGTCCTTCTCTATATACTTTCGGAACTCGTCCATCGTCGTGGCGCCGATCACCTGTATGTCACCGCGCGCGAGACTGGGCTTCAGGATATTCGCGGCGTCAACCGCTCCCTCCGCTCCCCCGGCGCCGATAATGGTATGTATTTCATCGATGAACAACACCACGTTCTTAGAATCCTTGAGTTCCTTCAGGATTCTGCGCATCCTCTCCTCAAACTCACCCCTGTACTTCGTGCCGGCTATGAGGTTTGCGACGTTTAGCTGTACGACCCGCCTGTCTTTAAGCATTTCAGGAATTTCACCGCTCGCTATCTTGCGGGCAAGCCCCTCCACTACGGCCGTCTTGCCCACCCCCGGACTGCCGATCAAGACAGGGTTGTTCTTTGTCCTTCGCGTGAGTATCTGGGAAATCCGGGCTATCTCCCTGTCACGGCCGATCACCGGGTCAAGCGAGCCTTTCGCGGCAAGTTCGGAGAGGTCTGTGCAGAGCTGATTCAGCGTCGGCGTCTTTGAAGAGTCGGCCTTTCTTGAATTATCAACCGGCGTTCCCTGCGTCATCCCGGCGAACTGCATCTCGCCGGACTCCGTTGAGATGCCCTGTATATCCTTGCGCATACGCGATATGTTCATGCCGAAGTTAGTCAGAATTTGCGCTGCCAGCCCGTCTCCCTCCGAAACAAGCCCCAGGAGTATGTGCTCAGCGCCGACGTAGTTCACGCCCATGCTGCGGGCCTCTCTCATCGAGATGTCCAGCACCCTCTTCGCCCTCGGAGAGAGAGGGAGATCCACCACCTTCTCCTTTGGGCGGCCCTTCTCGACCATTGCGTCGACCTGACTCTTTATGTCGAACGCGGATACTCCGTATACGTCGAAAATCTGCGAACAGACCGGGTCCAGGTCGCCCAAAATCCCAAGCAGCAGATGTTCGGTCCCTATTACGTCGTGGCCGAGTCGCAGCGCCTCTTTGTGAGCCATTTGAACTACTTTTTTCCCTTTTTCATTAAAAAATTGCCACATAAAATACAGCTCCTTATCCTGATCCGACTTCAAAAGAGGCCGGCGAACTCTTTTTCTCCATAAACTGCCTGAATCTAGCAGCCCGGACTCTCGATTCCTCCGAGCGTTCCCTTATTATGCTGTGAGCTGCCATAGCAAGGTGGTACTTTTGAACGCCCAGCACCATTTTCTTCCATTCTCTGTTGTATATATGCGGCAGTATGCCCATATCGGAACCGAGTTTTACCAGAGAAAACAAGTTAACCGCCTCGCTGAAGGATAGTTTCCTGGCATGTCTGAGAACGCCCCACGCCCTCCACAGCCTGTCGTCCATCTCGGCATCCATCGATGCCCTTATCTTATGTCTCGAGAAGAGCTCCTTAGACGCAAGGGATTGAGATGCCTCCGCGGCCAATCCGGCTATCTCGCCAGGCGTCGTTGAGAGTGTCACCCTGTTTGAAAGCAGGAAGAAACTCCCATACTCGTTGTTCTTATCTGAAAACAGCCTGCTGAGCGTCAGTTTCTTCCAGTCCCTGCCGAAGGAGTCGCATACCCTCCGCATCTCATCCAGCGCGTCCAAGGCCGGGAGGTGGAGAAGGACGAACGTCCTCACTCCGGTACCCACATAGCTGGGATTGGCGGTGAGGTATCCAAGCACCGAATCCCTCATATACTTTATGTCAAGAGAGTCAATCATCGCTTCCGTGCGGCCAAGCGCCGAGGAAAGATCGAGTCCCGACCCTGTGACTGACACTGAGACGTGATCCTCTTCGTTTATCATGCAGGAGATAGTGCCGTCGTCGTCGCGCATCAAAAAACGCCCCGGACCGCCCTGTGCCAGGGCCGCCGTTATCATCCTCGACTCTAGCAGGAGGTTGCGCGACGTTCCGTCGAGGCTGTCCATCATGCGAAAGTCCATGCCCTTCCAGCCGTCGCTTCGCCCTATCGCGCCAAGCACAAGAGCGGCCAGGTCGTAAAGCTCCGACTTCTCGCATCTACCCGGAAAAGCGAAACCATCGATATTGCGCCGTATCCTGACGCCGCTCATTACCGTTATCGAGTCGGCCCCGTTATCCATGTCATGGGCGTCGATCCACGCCGGAATTACCCTGGCGAAAGGATCAGCAATCGCCATCTTTTTCCTCACTCTCACAGAGGAGCGGGCTTAAAATATTCTTCAGCTCAGCTGCCCGCTCATATTCTTCTCTTGAAACCGCGTCCTCTATCTCGTGCCTCAGCCTGTCGATACTGGCCTTACGTTCACTTCTCACCCGCTCGATGCCCGCAATCTCGTCTATGTCCTTGACAACACCGATCTCGCCGAATGTCTCAGATCCGCTCCAGTGGCTTTCAGCCCCCTGCTCGCTCTGGAAACGCGCGCCAAGCGGAAAGCGAAACGACTCATAACAGCCGGAACATCCCAAAAGCCCTGTTTTCCTAAAGACCGAATATTTAGTCCCGCACGAGGCGCAGACGAGGAAATCATACGCGTTCTCGCGCTTCTCGATGCGCATCCTCTTCGCTTTTCTCTGTTCCAGCGAATCCGGGTCGCCCAGCGAAAAAGATATCGTGATGCTCGGTATATCCGGAGATATAAAACCAAGCTCCTCCGCGCATATACGACACAAGCTCAGATTGTGAACGTCGTTGTCCACAACCTGCTTGATCAGCACCTCGGCCTCACGTTTACCGCAGTTGCTGCACAGCATTGACACACCATCTCCTCACGACATCGCGAGGCTTACGAGTATTCTCTTGAGCAGCTCAGCCCGCAAGGTGTCCCTCTTGTACGGGGGCAAGTCAAATAGTATCCTGCCCTGCTCATCCTGGCTGCGAAGGCTGACCTCTACCAGCAGACGTTCCCTGGCGGTTATGGCTCCCCTCTCCTGGAGGCTCACCAAAAGCCGCCTGGCATCCTGCTCTGAGATAGCGCTGCCCACAAGTTCCTCAAGATGCTCCGCGTACTCGTCGCAGTCGCCAAAGCGAAGCTGCATAATTCGTATAAACCCATGTCCCCCGCGCTGGCTCTGAATCAAAAAACCCTGTTCCGGTGAGAACCGGCTGCGAAGGACGTAATTTATCTGGCTCGGAACGCACCCAAATTTCTCCGCCAAATCCTTCCGTCTGAGTACGATCTCGCTTTTTTCCGAGCCGTCAAACAGAGTTACAAGATAATCACCGATAGCCTTCGTAAGGCTCGACATACACGCCACTCCAATCTCAGAACTTCTCTGGCGATTATATGTCATAGTCAATAAAAGTCAAGATTTTTTTCCGCAACTTTAACAATTAACTGCTTTGACTGACGCCGGTAAAACTCACATTAAAAAAACCTGTTTACCTTGTTCTCGGTTCCGGATATTATCCTCTTTATATTCTCCCTGTGTCTCCATACCGTCAGAGCAACCAGGAGAAGGCCGGAGATGTAATAAGCCCTGTCCATCTTGAAGGCCGGCATGAGAAGGGCCGCCGTGAGAAGCGAAACCATCGACGCAAGCGATACTAAGCGAGTGGTCTCGCGTATGAAAACCCACACAAGCCCGCCGATAATGACCGGCAGCGGGTTAAAGAAGTCGTAGAACGCGAATACCCCAAAAGTGGTGGCAACGCCCTTGCCTCCTTTAAAGTTGAGCCAGACAGGATAATCATGGCCCAATACGCCGGCGGCCCCGATTATAGAGAGCGTGACAGGCGAGTTTTGGCCTGCAAGCATCGCCAGCAGCACAGCGGCACCGCCCTTAAGCATATCTATTACGGCCGTCAAGACGGCCCATCTTTTGCCAAGTAACCGCCCGACGTTTGTGGCGCCGATATTTCCCGACCCGAAATTTCTGATGTCGTCCCCTGTCATGAGCCTGACCAGTATAAATCCGGTCGGGCAGGAACCCATCGCGTATCCGAACAGAATCCACGCCAATGCCGAGAAAAAACCAACGCTCTCCATTGAATCCCCTCCAAAAAACCGCTATTTAATGCCGCTTTTTAAGCAAAACATACGGGCCAGACCGTCCATCGCCTGCCCGTATTATAAGCCCATTTCTGGAATGGAGCGCAAGAGCCCGCCGCGCGTATAATACGTAATTATTAAAGGAAGGCCCGGGCTTGGAAACCCGGGCCTTCCAATTTAGAGCCGCTTCGCGGCTATGGGGCTGAAAACGTAACCCAGAGAAACCCTCGCTACATCGTGCCCAAGACCTCGCCAGGAGCTTCTTTCTTGAGGGCGAGCAAAGCTTCCTTGACCATCATGACAGCCAGCACCATCAGAAGTACCGATACGACCACTAGCAGATAGTTCGGCTGAGCTACAGATGTAAACTGATCCCTGATCAAAAGCACCAGCGCCGCGAGTGTCGTGACAAGCATGAACCACATCGGCGCCATCAAAAACGTGGCGTTCTTATTGAGGCCCTTTCGCACCCAGACCGCGACCGCGAGGAACGCCAACGCCGCGACGAGCTGGTTCGCGCTGCCGAAGACAGGCCATATTGCAGACCACGCCGGGATCGGTTTTCCGTCCGCTCCGGTCGTGTTGACCATCAGAAGGGCGACCGCTCCGATAACAGGTATTATCGTGGACGTGTATTTGTCGAGCTTGTAATTCGTGAACTCCTGAATCTGGTAGCGGCCCAGGCGCGTAGCCGTGTCAAGAGATGTCAGGATAAACGAGTTGACCGCGAGCGCCCCCATCGAGACCCCGATCTTAGTGTCGATCCCGATGAGCGCAGCAAACCTGCCAAATCCCTCAGCGTACGTGATGACCGGCCCGCCGGGCGCTATTTTTTCCGTTATCATGATCGTGCCGATCGCCATGACCGCAACAAGACCCTCAAGCAGCATAGACCCGTAGCCGACCAGCACGCTGTCCGTCTCCTTGCGAAGCTGCTTGGAGGTCGTCCCGCTCCCCACTAATGAGTGGAAGCCTGAGATAGCGCCGCAGGCCACTACGACGAAGAGCATGGGCCACATGTACTGATCGGCGTTAGCCCCCGCCGCCATAGTCTTGTACGCCGGGAGGTATATCTCGAAGCCCCGGCCGAAGATCATCCCTATCGCCCCAACCAATACGGCAAAATAAAGGAAGTATGATGCCAGGTAATCCCTGGGCTGGAGCAGCAGCCATACAGGCAGGACGGACGCAAACATGATGTAGCCCACCAATATCCAGCGCCAGACGGGCATAGAGAGCTTGAACGGCTCAGCTATCCAAGGGTTGACAGTGGCGAACCAGCAAGAGCCCAGGATTATTGGCACCATCACTAACGTGACCGGCCATATCGATATCTTGAAGCGATATACGAGTATACCGAATATGACCGCCATCAACATGTACAAGCAGGCCGAAAACGCCACCGCGGGGTCAGCCGACATCGTGTTGGCCGCGAGCTGGAGAAAGACTGCTACGACAAGGATTAAAGTGAGGATGGTAAAAGAGAGAAAGAGATTTTTACCTCGGTGTCCAATCCATCGTTCCACGACGACGCCGACGGATTTTCCCTCATGTCTTATCGAAGCGATAAGCGACCCAGCGTCGTGAGGGCCGCCCAAAAACGCGGAACCGATAAGACACCACAGATATGCGGGCAGCCAGCCAAACATGCCGGCCGCCGTTATCGGACCCACAACCGGACCAGCTCCTGCTATAGATGAGAAGTGATGTCCCATCAGAACCGCAGGGTGAGTCGGGCAATAGTCCATTCCGTCATACAGGGCGACAGCAGGGGAATCTTTTGAATTATCGAGCTTAAATGATTTGACCATGAATGACCCGTAGAATTTGTAACATGCGCTGAAAAATATTATTGCAAATATGAACATTGCGGCTAATGTCACTTTAAGACCCCTCCCCTTGTGTGAAGATAATTGCGTTTCTACAACATCCTTTATTGTGATATCTGTATTTTACTTTCACCTCCTCTATTTCATGGATTTTGATATATCTTTAATGCCATGTCAAGCAATGGGGCAATATCTTTCAATTTTCTGTCGTATTTCATGCCGGGCCAGCAGGAATGAAACTCGATGTATCCTTTTAACCCCCAAAGGAAGGATTTTATCCTATACATTGGAGGTTCTCGATTTTCCACAAAGAGAAAGCGCTGCGTCACCACGTCCTCTTTAGCCTCCCCGGAAGCCCAGAGATCGTCCCTTCGGCAGCCGCCATCCATCCAGATGATCGTGTCCTCGGCATAAAATTTAGCCACGTCGCCGATTAGCGCCGGTTTCAGAAAGGTAACGCGTCTTGTCACCCCCTTCATGTCGAAGCGTTTCCACGGCTCGAAGCCCCAGTATTTCCAGAGGTCCATGTCATTTTCCATCGCTTTGGCCATTTCGGTCCTATCCATTTCCGCCCCCCCACAGCACGACACAGACGAGAAGCCCACTCGACCCCTCGTCTGTCCGTTTCCAGCGGTATATCAGCATATAAATTTCGGACTTGTCTTACGGGATCGTAATCGCTCCGGTCGAAGAACCCATTATGACACAAAACGCCTCCGCTTTGACGCTCGTCCCTGCGGGAAGTGCGCCAAGTTCAAACGTATCGGTCTGAGTTTCGCCTGAAGTCTGCGAGGTGTACTCCTTTTGAGAGACTATCTTATCGTTAACGTATACGATAATTTTGTTAATATAGTGCTTCTGCGGGTCGTTTACGGAATGATCGACATTGACCGTCAGGCGTCCGTTTGGATTCCACGACAGCGATACGCCTTTTGGGGGATGAGCGGCAGCGGTGCCGGTTAAAACCGCAAGGGACAAGATTGCCAAAAGAAGCGCGAAATATATTTTTTTTATTTTTTTCATCGGGCAAAACCTCCTATACATGATCCCTGTCCATCTGTCCGGGATCTTTCGATATTATCGGCCAAAGACGGTGATATTTACATTGTCAACTTTAACAATAAAAAACCGTGTTACGGATCCTTGTTCAGAGTGACGTAGCCCCGCCCCGAAATTAATATGTACCAGTGCGCATACTCAGATCCGTTATTAGTTTTCTTGCGAATTGAGAGTTTAAACGAGGGGGTCATCGTCTGGTGCAGATAATTGTAAATAGAATCAGGATCACCTGACGCCCCGAACCCTATAAATTCGTTGGATGGTTTGTAGAAATCTTTCTCGCCCAGCGGCCAATCTTCGAAACTTATCTCCCGGGTAAAATGAGTGCCTGTCACAAAAAATCGGGCATTGGTGCGGAGCGTCCTTGCTCTGTGAAGATGGCTTTTAATCCACGCCGTAACTTCCATAGCCTCGCGTTCGATCGCGCGATCCGACGCCTCGTCTGAAAAAACGGCGATCGCGGATGTAGCGGCAATGTTCATGCACCCGCACAAAACTGCGATTATCGAGCAGCTTATGACAAGTTCAACCAGGGAGAAAGACCTCCGGGCTAGCATGAGTTCAGTTTTTCCACTTCCTGCAAGAGCCAGGCGTAAAAATCGTTGTCCTTCCTGTAAACCTTGCCCTCGGAGTTCACAAACGCGTGTTTCGTCCAACCCTCGGCTATGACGCTGTCCGTGTCCATGCACAGCTTGTAATCGAACGTTATACTGTGAGGCTTTATCTGGCTTGCCGGAGCGCGGCAGTACAGCAGAACCGTATCGTCGTATCCCACCGGAAACTTATAGTGGCAGTACGATTCCACTACAGGGAGAAAATACCCCCGCGCCTCCCACCCGCGGTATGACTTTCCGAAATGCCTGCAGTACTCGGTACGCGCAATCTCAAACCATGTAAAATAGTTCCCGTTATAAACTATGCCCATCCTGTCTGTTTCGCTGTACCTGACCCTGAGGGTATATACCTGCATAAACTGCCCATTTTTTGTCCCGTCATCAGCCATTATATGCTCCCCTTTTTTCAAACGTCATAATTTTCGTTATTTGCGATTAGCCGTTTTTAGATTTAACCGCGATTCGTTCTCTTGCATAAATACCGCGCTGTAAGTATAATAAGTCACCGTGCGGAGAGCTGGCCGAGTGGTCGAAGGCGGTTGACTTGAAATCAATTGTGGGGCAACTCACCGCGGGTTCGAATCCTGCGCTCTCCGCCAGTATACAAAGAAACAGAGAGAAACAAAGTAACCTGAACGCCGGTAGAAACTGAATCCGCGAAATTTTATAGCGAACCAAGATAACCCAATATGATACAATATCACCCAATAAATGGTACACAAACCGGACTACGATAAAAAATTGTAGTCCAACATTCAGAGGGTGATTTTTCTTGCTCACAGACACAAAAATCAGGAACGCGAAAACCGCTGAAAAACGATATAGGATTGCTGACAGCGATGGCTTGTACATAGAGATATCCCCTAGCGGCAAAAAGTATTGGCGGTTCCGTAGCAACGAGAATGGCAAAAGGAGCTGGCGCGGCTTAGGCGAATACCCCTTTGTCTCGTTGCAACAAGCGCGAGAGCTAAGATATCAAGCTCGTCAACCGATTAAAGAGGAAAACAAACCGAATGAGAGTTTGTTTTCTCAAGTTGCTCAAGAATGGATGAGCGCGCACTAACAAAAATTGTCAAACGACAAAGAAAAACAAAATATCAGAAGCAGGCTGAACACTCACATATTGCCGTTTATCGGCGATATGAAAATTGCCATACTGACTACAATCGACATACTACCACTATTGCAAAGGCTTAGCAACGCAGGGAAACACGAAATGAGCCGCCGCGTAAAGCAGATCGTGAGCCAGGTTTTCCGCTATGGAATCTTGACTGGCCATTGTAATACCGATCCGACATACGCTCTGCGTGGATTCATCAGCGCACCAAAACCCGGCCACTTTGCCAGCCTGACGAAATCAGCCGATGTCGCCCAGCTCCTCCGTTCTATCGACGCATACCCGCACCCCATCGTACGCTACGCGATGCAGTTCTCCGCGCTCGTGTTCCTGCGGCCCGGTGAAGTGCGGCACTTGGAGTGGGCAGAGATAGAGAGCGGCGAGATTCGAATACCAGAGAAAAAGATGAAGATGGACCGGCCGCACATAGTACCTCTCGCGACGCAGACAATCGAACTGTTGCAAAAAACGCAACAGTTGACCGGGCACGGTAAATACGTATTCCCCTCGAACCGCGCGCCGAAAGGCGATCGCCCAATGAGTGAGAACACAGTTCTTGTCGCGCTTCGCTCGATGGGATACACGAACGAGCAGATGACGGCGCACGGGTTCAGGCATATGGCCAGCACGCTTTTGAACGAGAACGGCTTCAACCGGGACTGGATAGAGCGTCAATTGGCGCACGTAGAAGGGAACAGCGTCCGGGCCGCGTACAATTACGCTGAATATTTGCCCGAACGCCGTAAGATGATGCAGTGGTTCGCGGATTACCTGGACGAGCTGCGAGGCATTTTGAAAGGATAAAGCCGTGCGGGGCGTCAGGGAGCGCCCCGCGTATTTTCCTCTTAAACTTTTCTTAAACAATCAAGGCAATCACCCTCTTAAGTGGCCGGGTAGAGCCCCGGCCCCGCGTAATGCTATAATTGCTTTTGACGGACTTCCGGCACAGCAGGGGGCCGGTGAGTGTAAGGGTCTGCCCCGCTAGGGGAGGTGATTTGATGTCGAGAGACAAAGACCATCTTCCGAACAATAAAAAAGCGGCGCAAGAAACCCGCCTCACCAAAGTGGTTTTTCTTGCGCCGCTGCTGTCGGTGATCCTCCAATTCCTTGAGCTGATACTCAAGTTGTTGGGGGTGATCCAATAGTTCGGAGGTAATTGTAATCTCTGCCTGCCCTACCGTCAAGGGCAGGCGTTACATCCACGGCCGTTTCATAAAAACCGCCAACCTTTGGTACAGCTCAATTGATAAATTGTGTGTTTAATTCAAACACTTGAGTTATAGCAAGGGTTCACAGCGGTTTATGAAACGGCCGTGCGTTACATCACCTCCTTGATTGCGCTCCACGGCTTGAAAGTCTTGATTGTTTCAACTAGCTCCATGCCGGGACGATAGCAGATTGCCCGGTCGTCCACATAAACCAGCGCCGGGGGCTTTTCTGCCGACATGCCATCAACTGTAACGCCGTGTTTTGACAAATATTTGATAACGGCTGCTTTCCCCTCTGCCTCTTTACATCGCGTCGAAACGACGATAACTTCATAGCCGTCTGCACGAAGTGTGTTTATAGCCTGAATAACGTCTCCGTCCGGCTCGTCCGGTATAGCATCAATGCCTAACCACCCGCTAACGTAAGAGTGAATCACTCCGTCAAAATCAAAAACTATTGTCTTTTTCATTTTGTTCTCCTTCTTATCTCTTTGAACAATAATAGTGCGGGGCCGGATACCGGTGTCAGGGAAGGCCCCGCGTAAATTGTGGTTTGGGTGAGCCTACATGGAATCACCCCCTCCTGGCCGGCCGCGCAAGCAGTCAACTATCGTCTAGATCCCACTGGCGGTCGTTTATCAGGTACTCGTTGATTTGTTTTGATATGTCATTGAGTTTTTCGGTGTGGTTGCCTGTGGTGAGGTGTTCGATTATGCCCAGCATACTGAGGAGCATTATCCGCTCAAAGCCCTGGTGCCTGTCGAGCTTCTTCCCCGCTCTGTTTATCGAGTGGTAATCGCGGTCGAGCTTGTCGTCGACATCATTCCTCCATTTCCCGAACGCCTCCCACCGGTCGCCGTTGTCGACGGTAAAATTCGCGTCTATATGTTTCTTCCACTCCTCGAATTCGCGCCAGCGCTTCTCGTTCGGTTCGTTCGCCCTCTGGCGAAGCGTCCCAAATCCGACGGCAACAGAAATAACGACAGCGATGAAACCGAAAAGCGAGCTTAATTCAGACAATCCATGCAAACACACCACGTCCCTTATCTAATCAAAATATTTTCTATACTACGCCGATGACGGCGTTGATCATACCGGGCTCTCGATCCCCGCCTCAGCCGCAAGCGCTCGCAGGCGGTTGTACCAGCCGTTCTTGAACGTCGCCTGTGACGGGTTATTGCTGATTATGTTGTCGTAATAGTTCTTGCGCTTGACTAAGACGATCTGCGCAAGCGTCGCCGGTATCTGTGCCGCCGTCTCCAATGCCGCCTGTGTCTTAGGTCCCCACTTGCCGTCCACAGCTATCTGGTGCCCAAGTGAAACAAGCGCCCTCTGCACGATCTTGGTCGCGCCGCCGCGCCCGTGGTTCACAGTCGTGTCGGTGACGACGAGCGCCACAGGGAAGGGAAGCTTGTCATAGCCGTAACATTTGTAGTAACGCGCCTCATATATCTTTGAAGCGTCCTCCCGCGTTACGTCCT
>JAISYM010000112.1 GCA_031269875.1 Synergistaceae bacterium | reverse complement strand
CGAAAATAAGGCCGCGCGCCGCGGCGTGAAATTGGCATAACGCGGGCGGCTGGGTTCATTTTACAATGGTGGTCGAGTGGGCTGGCTTCCCTTGCGGGTTTGGGGCCGGCCCAAAATTTGTATTGTCTCAGTCGCCCATTCGGGTCTTTGACTTCAAATTGATATGATATATAATCACATTTGACCTGCGGGTGTCAGGGAAGCCGGAGCGTTTCGGGGAGCCGGCGCGGTACCCGCCACTGTAAGCCGGACGAGCCGACATATTGCCACCGACCGAAAGTCGGGAAGGCGTCGGGGAGGGTGATGGCGAGCCAGGATACCGGCCCGGAGGTCTTTATAAATAAGCATGCCCGCGGGGACACGGGAGATGCGGCATAAGCCGTATGTCTGGCCGCGCGCGGAGCGCGGTTTTTTTGTGCTTTTTGCGCCGCGGCGCGGGGTTTTAAAGGATGAGGGGGTTGAAATTTGATAAGGACGATCAAGAAGCGCGACGGCAGACAGGTCGGTTATGACAGGTCGAAGATTACAGCGGCTGTGTCGAAGGCATTTTGCGCGACACAGGAGACCGGCGCGTCGTCGGCGGAGGACATAGCGAAGATAGTCGAGGCGAGATTGGAGGCGACGGGCCTGATTTCGCCGTCAGTGGAGCAGATCCAGGACGTGGTGGAGTCGGTTCTGATGGAGGACGGCAGCGTCCTGACCGCGCGCGCCTATATACTCTACAGGGCGGAGCGCAGCCGCGTCAGGGAGATGAACACGAGCCTCATGCACATCTACGAGGAAATAGCCTTTAAAAGCTCCGCTCTGTGCGACATAAAGCGCGAAAACGCCAACATCGACGCTGACACGGCGATGGGGATGATGCTAAAGTACGGTTCAGAGGGCGCCAAGAAATTTTATGAGATGTTCGTGATCGATCCGCGCTTCGTGAGCGCCCACAAATCTGGTGATATTCACATCCACGATCTGGATTTTTACACGCTCACGACCACCTGCTGTCAGATCGACCTCCTGAAGCTCTTTGACGGAGGATTCTCGACCGGGCACGGCGTCCTGCGCGAGCCGAACGATATCGCGTCGTACTCCGCCCTGGCCTGCATCGCGATACAGAGCAACCAGAACGACCAGCACGGCGGGCAGAGCATCGTCAACTTCGATTACGCTATGGGCAAGGGCGTCGCTAAGACCTTCTCGCGCTTTTTCGGTGAATTTTTAAAGACGGCCCTCTCGCTGATGTGCGAGGAAGGAGACGCCGAGCGGTTAGAGAAGGTTTCTGAGATACTGGACGGCGTTTACAGGGACAAAAAATTCCCCGCGCTGGGCGACGTGAACCGGGCCGGCGGCCTTGCCAAACCGGGCGGGGGGAGCGAGCCCCGTTCGGCGGATTGTCTGGGTGAACTCGCTGGAATTTTGACACATGCCGGCATCCCGGAGGAAACGGCGTCCCGCGCGCTGAAATTTGCCGGAGAGCGCGCCGCGGCAGCGACGGAGCGCGCGACATACCAGGCTATGGAGGCGCTGATCCACAACCTGAACACGATGCACTCCAGGGCGGGCGCGCAAACGCCGTTCTCCTCGATAAACTACGGGATGGACACGTCGCACGAGGGCCGCTTGGCCTCCCGCGCGGTGCTCCTGGCGACGGAAGCGGGGCTTGGGGGAGGGGAGACGCCGATATTCCCCATACAGATATTCAGGGTAAAGAGCGGCACGAGCTTCAACCCCGGTGATCCGAACTACGACTTGTTCAAGCTCGCGTGCCGCGTGTCCGCGAAAAGGCTGTTTCCAAATTTCTCGTTTTTGGACGCGCCGTTCAACGCGGCGTATTATGTGCCGGGACGTCCGGAGACGGAGATAGCGTACATGGGGTGCCGCACCAGGGTCATCTCGAACACGCACGACCCGGAGAGCGAGATAAGCAACGGGCGCGGCAACCTGAGCTTCACCACGGTCAACCTGCCCCGCATAGCCATTAAATCCTTGGGCAGCGTAGCCGCTTTTTTCTCGGAGCTGGAGTCGCTGGCTAAACTCATAATCGCTCAGCTCTTGGAGCGCTTTCGCATTCAGTGCAAGAGGCGCGTCCGCAACTATCCGTTCCTGATGGGGCAGGGTGTATGGCTGGACAGTGAGACACTCGGCTGGAATGACGAGGTCGGGGACGTACTCCGGCACGGCACTCTGTCGATGGGCTTCATCGGCCTCGCCGAAGCGCTCAAGTCTCTCACCGGCGAGCATCACGGGGAGAGCGAATCCGCGCAGTCGCTTGGGCTCGATATTGTCCGCTTCATGCGCCAGCTGATGGACAGGCAGACGGAGTCGAGCGGGCTCAATTTCTCCCTGCTGGCTACCCCGGCGGAGGGGCTTTCCGGCCGCTTCGTGGGGCTGGACAGGCGTGAGTTCGGAATCATAGAGGGCGTCACGGACCGCGACTATTACACGAACAGCTTTCACGTGCCGGTCTATCACATCGTCACCGCAGCGAAGAAGATATCGATCGAAGCGCCGTACCACGAGCTGACGAACGCCGGGCACATAACATATGTCGAGCTTGACGGCGACCCGACGCGCAACCTCGACGCGTTTGAAAACGTCGTGCGGTTTATGGCCAAATCGGGAGTAGGGTATGGCTCCATCAACCACCCTGTTGATCGCGACCCGGTCTGCGGATACAACGGGATAATAGGTGACAGCTGCCCCAAATGCGGCAGGTCGGAGGGCGACGGGGGCAGAAACTTCGAACGCATCAGGCGCATCACCGGGTACCTCGTCGGCACCGTCGACCGCTTCAACAACGCGAAGCGCGCCGAGGAGCGCGACAGGGTGAAGCACGATTTCGGCGGCTTGAAGGGTTCGGAATAAGGCTGTACTCGGATGCGGATAGCCGGAATTGCTTCGGAGAGTATCGTAGACGGGCCGGGGTTGAGGTATGTCGTATTCACGCAGGGCTGTTTCCATTGCTGCCCCGGCTGCCACAACCCGGCGACCCATGACCCGGCCGGCGGATATGAAATATCTTCCGACGCGCTCGCGGCCGCTTTCCTCCGTGAAGCCGGGGAAAATCCTCTCCTCTCGGGGCTCACTATTTCAGGAGGGGAACCGCTCCTTCAAGCCAGGGAGCTCTTGCCGCTGGCCGGCGCGGCTCGGAAGGCAGGGCTCAGTCTGTGGATATATACCGGTTATACGATAGAGGAGATAGCGTCGAGCGGTGACTCGTGTCATAAAGAGCTGCTCGAAATGGCGGACGCCTTGGTGGAGGGCAGGTTCGACGAAGACCTTCGCACCTTGGAGGAGGACTTTGTAGGCAGTAGAAATCAGAGAATAATAGGGCGGGAGGAATTGCGTAAATATACAATATGAGTGTTGTCCTCACATACGATGTGTCCTTTCTATTTACGGTTTATCCTACGTCCATGAAGTTTTAAGAGGGTCGGGAGGAGGCGATGTGGAGGCTTGCGAAGTGCGAAACTACTGGTCACGGCGTCATAAAACGCGCGACGGCCGCACGGCGCGACGGTCCGCCGCCAAAGCGAAGCAAACGCCAATAAATACTGGCGAACACACGTTTTACGTAACGATCCACACAGATCAAATACAATGTTTTTGAACTAAACTTACTCCTTCCAACAAGAACAGCACGAACTGGAAATAAACCAAAGGGGGCCAACAGCCCCCTTTGGTTTATTTGAGTATATTATTTTAAGCGTTCGATGCGCTCCATGAAGAACCACTCGCCTATCTCGTTTCGGATGTCGCGGTGTCTGCGGAAGATCGCGAGAGCCTTCTCCTTGTCTACCGGCGTTTTTGTGAGTTCCGCGCGGAGTTCGTACATGACATTTCGAGCCTCCGTCATCTTGTCGCGCAACTCTTGAGGGATGTCCGCTCCGCCGTACGCCGGCCCGCCGTAACCTTGGCCGCGCGGCTCTCCGTCATCCCAATCCCTGCCGATTCCCCATCCTCCGCCGCCGTGACGCCCGCAGTACGCGAAGGCGCTGCCGGCAAACGCCAAGATCATCACCACAGCCAGGAGCGCAAATATTTTCCGCCTGTTTTTCAATATATCGTACACCTCCCATAATTGCCCGGAATCCGGGTGTTTTAGACTTTTGTATTTTATATTCGGCCTATCCTAGACGCAATGCGAAATTGAGCAGTGGAGTAATTAGTAAACTTGACAATTGTGAAATGGCCGCGCCTTTGGTATGTTTAATGTTGACATTACTGGAGCGGATGTTCGGGGAGGTCTTGATTGTGATAAAAATTCTGTTGGCTGACGATCACCCTCTGACGCGCGCGGGCCTTGCGGCGTGGATAAAGGATGAACCCGATTTCGAGCTTGTAGCGGAGGCGCAAGACGGCGAATCGGCGTGGAGGGCCATGTTGGAGGCGGGACCGGACGTGGCGCTTCTCGACATAGAGATGCCGAATGGGACCGGTATAGAGGTCGCCGAAAGGGCGATGAAGGCGAAACTTGCCGTGAAGGTCGTCATGCTTACGGCATACAGGGCGCAGCAGTACGTCATGGCCTCGCTGCGGGCCGGGGCGTCCGGTTTCGTGCTTAAGACGGCCCCCTTCGAGCAGCTCCGCGCGGCAATTCGAGCCGCACATGAAGGCAGGCTCTATCTGGACTCGTCCGTTTCGTTCGCGGCGGGTTTCGCCGAGCCGGAGGAGCTTTCTTCGAGGGAGAAGGAGGTTCTGCTCTGCGCGGCTCAGGGAATGACGGGACATAAGGTCGCGTCGCTCTTGTCGATAACGGAGCGCACTGTCCAGGCGCATCTGGCGTCTGTCTACAATAAGCTCGGCGCTAAAAACAAAACAGAAGCGATACTCATAGCGCTCAAGCGGGGCATAATATTCCTCGACCAGCTTCATATAGACGAGGAGGACGCGGAGTGAGGCGCAACGCGCTTCTTCTCCTGATGCTTTTGGTTACGGTTCTTACGGGCGCCACGCTTGCGGTCTCCATCTACGCGTTCAGGGCGCAGGTCAGCGTCACGGACTCGATGCTGTCCGCTTATGTATCCGACATCGCGGAGAGCTTTGTCGAAAACTCACGGCTGTCGGCAAATAGGTGGCAGAACGAGGAATGGGGCGGCCATATGCGCAGGTGGGTGACGAACAGCTGGGGAGGCTGGGGCGAGGCGTCACACCGCATGGAGGTCCAGCGCCAGAGCGTAGCCCGCAGGTTCTTCTTTCGCATGTTCTCCGCCGACCCGACGTTCAAGTCAGGAGGCATTTTTTTCTTCAGCCGTGACGGGCGTCCCATCGCGGGCTCGTTCGGCGCGGAAAACCTGGCTTCCCTCTGGAGGGAGGATCTGCTCGCGGGCCAGCCGGCTCAGGTGACTGACGAGAGCGGGATGAGTTATTACGTGGTCGCGAGAGAGATGGCGAACGGGAATTTCGTCCTGGTAGCCGCCTCCAGGACGAACCTGCTGAGTTCCATATCGCGGGTGTGGAACGTCTGGCTTGTCTCTGTCATGGTTTCCTCTGCGGCGGTACTTGTGGGAATCGCCGCGCTGTGGCGGTATCTGGTGATCCCGATCCGGGCGATCGCTGGCGCGACCGGCGTGACGGACTGGGGACATAGCGTCCCGCGCTTCGAACCGTCACGCCTGTATGAGGTTGACGCGCTGTCAAACGTGATAGAAAAATCGGCGGCAGAGGCGGTGGCGAAGGAACAGCTTCGCCTTCGTTACATAAGCGATATCGTACAGGCGCAGGAGGACGCGAGGAGGAGGCTTGCCCGCGAACTCCACGACGGCCCGCTGCAGTTGGTTGTGGCGTCGATAAAGCGCCTCCAGCTCGCGCAGATCGCCCGGAATACGCAGAAGGACGGCGCGCTGGACGAACTGGACGAAGCTGAGAGGATTTCACAGTACGCCGCGAATGAAATCCGTAACTACTGCGACGATCTGTCCCCGTCGTGGCTCGCCCTGGGCGTCTCCTCAGCCCTGGAGGAGATGGCGGAGCGCCTCTCCGAGACCTATGGCGTCGGCGTGAACGTCTCTGCGGGGGATATAGAGGTTATGGAGGAATATTCGCTCCCGATAATCAGGATTCTGCAAGAAGCCATCTCGAACGCGGTGAGGCACGGAGGAGCGTCGTCACTGGACGTCTCGCTCGCTATGGAGGGGGACGAGCTGGTATTCCGCGTCGTGGACGACGGAAGCGGCTTTGATGTCTGCCCGCTGGACTTCGAGCGGCTGAGGCTGGAGGGCCACCGGGGGCTTTCGAACATGTACGAGCGCGTTCAACTGCTGGGCGGGAAGCTCGATATCGAGTCAAAACCAGGCGAGGGCTGCGCCATAACGGTAAGGGTAAAAGCGCGGAACGCACCGTCATAATCCCTATAGATAAAGGAGGCTGTGGAGCAGATGACGCATCTCGGCACAATCACGCTCGAAACTGAGCGGCTCATACTGCGGCGCTTTACGCCGGGCGACGCGGGGGCTATGTTCCGCAACTGGGCGAGCGACCCGGATGTCGCGGCTTTTATGACGTGGCCGGCGCACCCCGATACCCGCGAAAGCGAAAGGGTCATATCAGAGTGGGCCGCCAGTTACAAAGACTTGAACTTTTACAGTTGGGCCATAGTACCGCGCGAGATGGGCGAGCCGATCGGCGGTATCAGCGTCGTGCGCTTGGACGATGACATAAGGGCCGTGCATATCGGCTACTGCATAGGAAAAAAGTGGTGGCGTCAAGGCTATACCTCTGAGGCGTTGAAGAGGCTTGTGCGCTTTTTCTTCGAGGAGGTTGGCGTCAACCTAGTCCGGTCGCGTCACGACACTCGCAATCCGAACAGCGGCAAGGTCATGGCAAAGGCCGGCTTGAAATTTGAGGGGATACTCCGGCAGTCTGACAGGAACAACCAAGGCATTTGCGACGCTGCGTATTACGCGATCACGGCTGATGAATATTTCGGCTGAATAAGCTAGGGGGCGCCGGGGGGAACTCGTCCCCCCGGCGGGGTTTGGGGCGGCGCCTCGAGATTGCGGTTTCAGCCATTCAGCGATTCTGCGGGATGTCCGGTATGGTCGCGAAGCCTTTCGCCAGATCGTCGTCCGTGGGGACTTTGTCGCTGAGCGTTCCGGCGTTGTACTGCATATAAGCCGAAAGGTCAAAATAACCTGTCCCGGTCAATCCGAAAAGTATCACTTTTTTCTCCCCGGTTTTCTTGCACTCGATCGCTTCGTCAATGGCGGCCTTGATCGCGTGGCTCGATTCTGGCGCTGGGAGTATCCCTTCGACCTTCGAAAACTTTACCGCCGCTTCAAACACGTCGTTCTGCGTTTCGGAACGGGCCTCCAAAAGGCCGTCTTCGAAGAGCTGGCTCAAGACGGAATTCATGCCGTGATAACGGAGGCCCCCCGCGTGATTGCTGCTGGGGATGAAGCCGTTGCCCAATGTTTTCATCTTGATGAGCGGGGTGGTTTTGGCGGTGTCGCCAAAGTCATAGGCGAAGCGGCCCCGGGTAAAACTCGGGCAGGAGGCCGGCTCGACCGCGATAAAGCGGATGCTGTTTTTCCCCTCGATTCTTTCCCCCATAAACGGGGCGATGAGCCCGCCCAGGTTCGAGCCGCCGCCCGCGCACCCTATGATTAAGTCCGGCGCGATCCCGTACTTGTCAAGGGCCGTTTTCGTTTCAAGGCCGATCACCGATTGATGCAGCAGGACATGGTTTAAAACGCTGCCCAGCACGTAACGGCATCTGTCGGTTTTCACCGCCGTTTCAATCGCTTCTGAAATAGCGCAGCCCAAGGAACCGTAAGTATCCGGATCCCGTTCGAGAATCGCGCGTCCGGCGTCTGTGGTATCCGACGGCGACGGGTACACCTTAGCCCCGTAGGTTTCCATCACGGCCTTGCGGTAGGGTTTTTGTTCCGCGCTTATCTTCACCATATACACGGTAAGCTCTACGCCGTAGAACGCGGCCGCCATAGCCATAGCCGTACCCCACTGGCCGGCTCCGGTCTCAGTCGTAAGGCGGGCAAGCCCTTCTTCTTTAGCGTAAAAGGCCTGGGGTCCCGCCGAGTTCAGCTTGTGACTGCCAGAGGTATTCGTCCCTTCGAACTTGTAGTATATTTCCGCCGGCGTCTCCAAGGCTTTTTCAAGGTAATACGCGCGGATCAACGCCGACGGCCGATATGCCCGGTAAAAGTCCAAAATGCCATCGGGAATGGGGATGAGCCTTGTCGTGTCGTCAAGTTCCTGTTTTACGGGTTCCTTGCAGAAAATCGCCTCCATATCCGCGGCCGTCACCGGTTCGAGCGTCCCTGGGTGCAGAATCGGTGCTGGCTTGTTGCGCATCACGGCCCGAAGGTTGTACCAGTATTTCGGCGCCTCGTCCTCGCTCAAGTAAATTCGGGTAGGTATTTTGCTCATTGATTGTTTCCTCCTTTTTTTTGATATAGACACAAAACATAAAAAAGAAGAGAGGCTTTAACTTTCGCCTCTCTTCTTGGTCTTTCGGTCTTTCGCTTCGGCATGTACGACGCGGCGGCCTAAAACAGATAAAATAAAAAAGAGGCTCGGGATAGTATTGCGTTACCTCCGAGCCTCTTCTGTATTCACAGAAAAAACACGTAGGCGTCTACTGACGCCACCGCCACAAAAAACCGCTCATAAATCCGTCGTCCACGGAAAAATAAAATTCACGAACACTTGTCACAAAAATTCCCCCGATAAATCGTATGAATGCTTTATACCACATAATTTAACTTTACGCAAGCAGACGATTCACCGGGGGCTTGATCTGGGTTTGGCAGGCACTGCGGATAATCTTATGATAAAATTCTGTCGCGGCCTTGCGCCGCGCGGTCATCAAAGAGCAATCGCGAAATAGGAATCGTTCGATGTTGGACGACGTGGCTGCGCGGTTTCAAATCTTCACCTTCAGGCCTTTGTTTTCAAATTGGTATTGTGATAGGTGCCGCGACACTGGGGTAGCGTTATGGGGAGGTTTTGAAATGTCCGGCGGAAAGAAGAAAAAGAGAGGCGATTCGTGGGATTTCGGCCAAATCTCGCTCGGGGGAGAGGGCGATCTTTTACTTTCCATCGGCGATGTAGTCGGGAAACCCGTTCCTCGGCCTGCTGCCGCAATTTGTCCGGCTCAGGGCGATACGCAGGATTCAAAGAAAGAGCCTGTGGGCTATGATAAATTTTTGGCGTCAGCGTCGCAGGCGGCGCTTCACAGGGAAACGGCCGGAAGGGGAGGGCGAACGGTCATCATGGTCAGCCTCAAGCCGGAGCCGGACGCCAGTACCGCGGCGGCGATTGCCAAAGCCATGCGCAAAGGGCTTGGGTGCGGCGCTCACGTCGAGGGCGCGAAGATCGTCTTGCACGGCGATATCAAGGAAAGGGCGGCGGCTTGGCTATCGAAGGGTGGCGTTAGAAAAGTCGTGTAACGACCTCTTGAATTGCCTTTCGTAGCTGAAGCCCCAAGTGTTTTTCGTCTTGTCTTTCGCCGAGCCTTTTTTATGGACCATCTCGATGATGGCTTTTTTCCGGCGCTGGAACCTGTTCTTCGAGCGAGGGTCGGCACTTTCGAGCGTAATGCCGCAGTCGCAGGCGTCGAGTGCTTTGTCGTACTCTCCAGCGCGGAGATAAAAGCTCATCAAGCGGTCGCACGCGACGCACCTCATGCCGAGGAAGGACGGCTCGGAGTAGGGCGCGCTTGGCAGTCTGTTGATCTTGTCCAAGACCAGCGACACCTGTGAGGCGTCCAGTCTGTCAGCCATACAGCCAACCAGTCTGAGAGGCGATTTGAGCGGGATAAAGAACCTATAGACGGGGAAAGCCTTTATTAACTCGGTCGCGAGGAATATCCCCCTCCTGACCGCTTCCGGCGACTGCTTCCGCAGCCTCCAGTTTTCTTCGAGCTCGCGGGATATCTCCTCGTAGCGTTCAGGAAGGGATTCCAGTTCGCAGTCTTTGAAGAGCGCCGCGCCCAGTTTTTTTAAGTGTTCACGCATATGCGCGCACGCTACCAGCACTTGCCTGTGATACTTAGTATAGCCCTCGAACGCGCCGATACGTTTAAGCTCTTCAGCTGTGTGTGGATTTATGCCGATATTTCGCTCCGGCACGTCCTCCCCGCCCCTCTCGAAACGTGAGGGATTCCTGGCCGTCCTGTCGGACACTTGGCCGGAGGTAAATCGGGCGGAACCGGTGAAATCCTCCGGCGGTTCACCACCAGGATACATCCACCGCTCATTCTCCTCAATTTCCCACGGCGCGAGATTGGGCATATAATCGCCTCCAGAAAAACTGTATGGGAGAATGATACATAAAAAAGTATATATTGTCACGTTCTTCTCGATTATTTGCGAAAAAATGAGCAAAAAAGATCAATAAAGGTTAATAAAGATCAAAAAAAGAGCGAAAAAAAGCCGCCTCGAGAGGCGGCTGGTGGCTCAGAGTCTATGGATAGCAAATTCGTATCAGGCGATTACGATAAGCGTATCCCCGGTGTTGACGCTGTCGCCTTCTCTGCAGCAGAGCTGCGCGACAGTTCCTCCGGCCGGCGCGAATATCTCGTTTTCCATCTTCATGGCCTCGAGTACGAGCACGAGCTGTCCTTCTGTAACGACGTCGCCCTCCTTGACGTGCATCTTCCATATTTTGCCCGGCATCGGAGATGAAATAGTCGTTCCTCCGGCAACTGGCGCGCTTGCCTTCACCGGCGCGGCGGCGGGGGCGGCCGGCGCTGGGGCCGCGATTGGGGCGGGGACAGGGGCGGGAAGCGGTGCGGCGGCCGGCGCTGGCGCGGCGGACTGTCCCAGTTCCTCTACCGCGACATCGTATGATTTCCCATTGACAGAAACTCTGAAATTGCGAGCCATATCTATGACCTCCTAAAAATGTTTAATTCAAGAAAAGGCTGATTTGTTGTTTAAGCACCTAAAGGGTGAAAATTTACACCCTTGCTGTGCCCGGCTTCCCAAACGGCAAAATGTCGTTTGGGCAAATTAATCAGCGTTTCCTCAAATATCTGAGAAACCTTCGAAGTTTTGGAGCCTGCCGGTAAGACGCCAAGCGCTCCCTGTGCCGTGGCGTGAGCCGGCGCCGGACGGCGTTATGGAGACTACTCCGGCCCGTGGGCCGCATAGCGCCGTTACCGCGGCTGTTATCACGGCCACGATTTCGTCCTCGTCATCTGTTGGAGCTGGCGCCGCCTGGATTCCCACCGGAACGGGCGCTTGGGTTTGAGCCGATCCGCCTTGGGAGTCATCGCGCTGGTACGGCCTCTCTTGCCCGCTTGCGCACATCTTCTTCATAATCGCGATAACCGTCACTCCGATGACTACGAGGAATACCAGGCTGACCGCGACTATCGCGAACAACAACCAGAAAAACGACATTAGCATGTACTGGCTCATTCAGATCACCGCCTAGCCCGGCATTACGCCGTGCTTACGCCTCGGTCGCAATTCCTTTTTGTTCGCGGTCATCGAGAGTGCCTGATGCAGCGCCGGCCTTGTTTCCTCGGGAAGGATGACCCTGTCCACATATCCGCGGGCGGCCGCCGCGTAGGGGTTCGCGAACGCCTCGCGGTATTCCTCGATCTTTTCGGCGCGCGTCGCAGTTTTATCCTCGGACGCCTCGATCTCCTTGCGGAAAATAATGTTGGCCGCGCCCTCGGCGCCCATCACGGCAATCTCGGCTTGGGGCCACGCCAAGACGACGTCCGCGCCCAAGTCCTTGCTGCACATGCCGAGGTAAGAACCGCCGTATGCTTTGCGAAGGACTATCGTGATCTTTGGCGCGGTTGCCTCGCTGTAAGCGTACAGCAGTTTCGCTCCGTGCTTTATGATTCCGCCCATCTCCTGATTGAGCCCGGGGAGGTATCCGGGGACGTCCTCGAAAGTCACTATCGGTATGTTAAATGAATCGCAGACGCGGATATGGCGGGCCGCTTTGCATGACGCGTCGATATCGAGGCATCCCGCCATAACCTTTGCCTGGTTGGCGATGATGCCTATCGGTCTTCCTCCGACCCTGGCGAAACCGGTGACTATGTTCATGGCGTAGAGCGGCTGAACCTCGAAGAAATCGGCGCCGTCAACCACTTTTTTGATCACGTCGCGGACGTCGTAGCCTTTGTTCGGGTTGGGAGGGACTACCTCCCGCAGCGACATGTCGAGGAGGGCGGTGTCGTCCGCCGGCTCCGCGCGCGGCGGCTCCTCCAGGTTATTGCTCGGAAGAAACGAGAGCGTCTTTCTGACCTGGGCATAGCACTCGTCCTCGTTCGCCGCGAAGAAGTGCGCGACTCCGGAAGTCTGGTTGTGTGCGCGCGCGCCGCCTATCTGCTCTGACGTTACCTTTTCGCCGGTGACCGCCTCTATGACCTGCGGGCCGGTTATGTGCATGACCCCTACTTTATCGATCATGTAGACGAAATCCGTCAGCGCCGGGCTGTAGACTGCTCCGCCCGCGCAAGGTCCTGCTATGACCGAGAGCTGCGGGACGACGCCGGAAGCCTTGACGTTGCGGAAGAATATGCCGCCGTATCCGGAAAGGGCGTCGACCGCCTCCTGGATGCGCGCTCCGCCCGAGTCGTTCACGCCGACGCACGGAGCGCCGTTCGCGACCGCCAGGTCCAGCACCTTGCATATCTTTTTCGCGTGCGCTTCACCGAGCGAACCGCCTATAACGGTGAAATCCTGGCTGAAGACGTAAACGATACGGCCCTCCACCGTGCCGTACCCAGTGACGACCCCGTCTCCCGGGAACACGGTCTTTTCCATGCCGAAATTCGAGCAGCGATGTTCGACCAGTTCGTCCAGCTCGACGAAACTGCCCGGATCGAGGATTTTTTGTATCCTCTCCCTGGCCGTAAGTTTGCCCTTTTCGTGCTGCTTCGCGATGGCCTTTTCGCCGCCGCCCTGCGAGGCCTTCTCCCTCTTAGCGAGCAGATTCTCGCATAGTTGATCAATTGTGCGGTCCGCCATACCCGATAAACCTCCTTAAATATCTGTCTGCCTCTGACTTAGCTCCAGAAGTATGCCCCCGGTTGACTTTGGGTGTACAAACGCGATCATAGCGCCGCCCGCGCCCAAGCGTGGTGTCTCGTCTATCAGTCTTATTCCCTTTTGTTTGAGTTCGGCCAGCGCGGACTCGAGATCGTCGACTCTGATCGCGATATGATGAATTCCCTCGCCCTTTTTCTCGATAAACTTAGCTATTGGGCTTTCGGGGGATGTGGCTTCGAGAAGCTCGACTTCGGAATCCTTTATGGGGAGAAATGCGGTCTTTACCTTCTGATCCTCGACAGTTTCCACTTCCGTACACTTTATGCCCAGCGATCCCTCCCAGAATTTTAACGATTCCTCGATGCTCTGGACTGCTATGCCAATATGATCTATCACCGTAGTGTTCATAATGTCACCTCCTATCATAAAATTTATGAAAGTCCGATTTGTGGTGTCAGGTTTCGCAATCGGCCGGATGTCGTTTAGGCTGATTAATCAGCCTTATTTATTATACCCGTTTCTGGGAAACGGCCTTCTTGAGCCACTCTATGCACTCCGTCGTAGGAGTGCCGGGGCCGAATATGGCACCCGCGCCTATTTCGAGCAGCGCCGGAATGTCACTCTCGGGAATGACCCCTCCTCCGAAAACCACTATGTCGGACGCGTTCTTTTGCTTCAGGAGATCAACGATTGCCCTGAAATAGTGTTCGTGCGCCCCGGACAGGACGGACAGACCTATCGCGTCCGCGTCTTCCTGAATCGCGGTCTCGACGATCTGCTCCGGCGTCTGCCTGAGTCCTGTATATATTACCTCCATGCCCGAATCGCGAAACGCGCGGGCTATTACCTTTGCGCCCCTGTCATGTCCGTCAAGACCAGGTTTTGCCACTACAACTCGAATTTTTTGATCCGCCATAACCCTCTACCTCCTAGAGATCCCAGCCCTATAAAACGACGTTCTCTTTATATTCTCCGAAAACGCCGCGAAGCACTCCGCAAATTTCGCCCTCGGTTGCGTAAGCGTGTACCGCGTCCAATATTTTGGGCATAAGGTTATCCGCGCCGGACGCGGTACGCCGAATCTCCTCCAGCGTCTCCTTGACCCTTACGTTGTCGCGCGACTCCTTCATCTCACGGAGCTTTCTGGCCTGGTTGTCCCCGACAGACGGATCGACTCTGAGAAGCTGGCGCGCGGAGTCGTCTTCCTTTATCTGGAACTTGTTCACGCCGACGACTACGTGATCGCCTGATTCCACATGACGCTGGAATTCGTATGAGGCGTCCTGTATGTGCTGCTGCGGGTAGCCCTTCTCTATGGCCGCGAGCATACCGCCCAGATCGTCGATCTTGCGGATATACTCCCAGGCGCCCTCCTCGATGGTGTTCGTCAGGGATTCGACGGCATAACTGCCCGCGAGCGGGTCGACGATGTTCGTGATGCCGGATTCGTAAGCCACTATCTGCTGTGTGCGCAGGGCGACGCGGACGGAGTCGTCGGTCGGGAGAGCCAGGGCCTCGTCGAGGCTGTTCGTGTGGAGCGACTGCGTGCCGCCCATTACGGCCGCCATCGTCTGAATGGCGACGCGCACGATATTGATCTCCGGCTGCTGCGCCGTTAGAGTCGAACCGGCGGTCTGGGTGTGGAAGCGGAGCATCTGCGCGGACTTGTCCGTAACGCCGAAGCGCTCCTTCATTATGCGCGCCCATACCTTGCGAGCCGCCCGGAACTTCGCTATCTCCTCCAAAAAGTCGTTGTGCGCGTTGAAGAAGAACGAGAGACGCTTTCCGAAGACGTTGGGATCCTGACCCTTCGCTATGGCCGCTTCTACGTAAGCGATACCGTCCGCCAGGGTGAAGGCGACTTCCTGAATGGCGGTGGAGCCAGCCTCGCGTATGTGATAGCCCGATATGGAGATCGTGTTCCACTTGGGCACGTTATTGCTGCAAAACTCGAAAATGTCTGTGATAAGCCTCATTGATGGTTTGGGGGGAAAGATATAAGTTCCGCGGGCGATGTACTCCTTCAGGATATCGTTTTGGATCGTTCCTCCGAGCTGTTCCGGCTTGATCCCGTTCTTCTCCCCGACCGCGATGTACATCGCGAGCAGTACGCCGGCCGGAGCGTTGATCGTCATGGAGGTAGTCACCTTGTCCAGCGGTATTCCGCCGAATAGTATCTCCATGTCCGCTAAACTGTCGATAGCCACTCCAACCTTTCCGACCTCTCCCTGAGCCATCCGGTGGTCGGAGTCGTAGCCAATTTGAGTGGGAAGGTCGAAGGCCACGGAAAGCCCAGTCGTGCCCTGGCCCAAGAGATAGCGATAACGCGCGTTTGACTCCTCCGCCGTCGCGAAGCCGGCATACTGGCGCATAGTCCAAAAGCGCCCTCTGTACATAGTCGGCTGCACGCCTCTCGTGTAGGGATACTCGCCCGGGAAGCCGAGATCCTTCATGTAGTCCGTCCCGGCCACATTGTCCGGCGTGTAGATGCGCTCGACCTGGATTCCGCCGCCGGTGGCGAACTTTTCTTTGCGCTCCGGATTTTTGGCGAGAGACTTCTCTACCGCGGCCTCATATTTGTTTCGGCCAGACGCCAACTCCTCAGACTGCTTTAGTTCAGACATTTACACCATCCTCCATTCCAGACGCGGCAAGAGCCTCGCCCGGTCTTTCTCGAATATGTAGTCAATTATCGTATATTTTCCGATAAAAAACAAGTTTTTGACAATATTCACAAAATTCTACATAATTCAAATACTGAAAATCGGCATCACTCCCTCATGTTTTTAGTGTATCATTGTTGCCTGTAGTACGATAATTCGCATCGAGGAAAAGGCGGAGGTGTTCGGTGTGGAGATGACAACATGCAACGTATGCGGGAAAATTTTTGGTACGTCGGCAGGTTCTGTTTGTCCGTCGTGCCGGAAGCTGCTGGACATAGTGTATGAGAAGGCACGCACTTACCTGCGTGACAACCCCAAGGCGGACGTGCGGGCGAAGGCGCTTGCCGCCGCGATAGACGAGGACGTAAAGCTTGTGGAGATACTGGTCGTGGAGGGGAGGTTTGACGCGAAAGACAGCCCGAGAATGGAGGAGAGCGAGCTTGATAAAAGACGCAAGAAACTTCTCCAGGACCTCCAGAAAAACCTGGAAATCCCCGCCAAACAGCAGGAAGAAAAGACGACGACGTACGGCAGTTCGAAGCATGGCAAGAGGATAGAAGATTAAATAATTAAGACAAAGGAGCAGATAAATGCATAAGGCTTACGGTATCCTGCCGGTGAACCAGTCCGTATATTGGATCGGGGCAAACGACAGGGAGACGGATAAATTTGAAGGACTATGGGATATTCCACTGGGGGTTGCGTACAACTCCTATTTTATTGATGATGAACGCACGGTGCTGATAGATACGGTCAAGAGTTCGTTTATGGACGACTTTCTGTACCGGCTGAACCTCCTTTTGGACGGCCGGCGGTTGGATTACGTGATAGTAAACCACATGGAGCCGGATCACTCCGGGTCGCTCGGGATCATAAAGCGCCTTTACCCCGAAGTGAAGTACGTCGGGAACGCCAAAACGCTCGAAATGCTGAGGAATTTTTTCGGGATAGAGGACGGCCTCGTTGAGGTAAAGGAGGGTGAAACGCTCGACTGTGGCCGGTGTAAGCTCACGTTTGCCACGGCGCCGATGGTTCATTGGCCGGAGAGTATGGTCACTTATGACGCGACTGACCGCATCCTGTTCTCGAACGATATATTCGGCGGTTTCGGGGCGCTCGAGGGCGGGCTTTTTGACGATGAGGCAAATCACGATTGGGCTATCTACGAGATGATGCGCTACTACGTGAACATCGTCGGCCGATTCGCCGCTCCGGCTTTGAAGGCGCTCTCCAAAGTGCGCGGGCTCGATATCGCGATGATCTGTCCGGCTCACGGCCCAATATGGAGAAGCGACCCCTCGCACGTGATAGGGCTTTATGAAAAGTGGAGCAGGCAAGAGACGGAGGAGGGCGTCGTCGTAGTGTACGGCTCGATGTACGGAAATACGAAGATCGCGTCCGATGTGATTGCGCGCGCGCTTTCCGAATCCGGCGTCAAAAAGATCTCGGTGTACGACATATCGCGCTCGAACATGTCCTACGTGACGACCGAAATATGGAAATACGCCGGGCTGGTGCTGTCGTCCTGCACATACAACATGGAGCTGTATCCCCCTATGGCCTCCCTGCTCCGTCTGCTGGAGAACAAGATGATGAAGGGCAGGCATATCGGGCTATGCGGTTCGTACAGTTGGAGCAGCGCCGCTCTGAAGGAGATGACGGAGTTCGTGAATCGCTCTAAGGGCGGCTGGACGCTGATCGGCCCGCCGGTAGAGTTCAAATCTTTTCCCAAGGCGGAGGATTTAAAGCTCTGCGAGTCCCTGGGAAAAAATATGGCAAAGGCCATAAGCGGGATATGATTGCCTTTTGAAGCAAAAAGCCGGCAGAGATGACGTTATGGACGGGCGTAAACCGGGCCAGTGGCTGATTATATTGCGGGAGCTTCTGAGGACTCCCCGCGATATCGGCGCGCTCTGCCCGAGTTCCGCCGCTCTCGCGAACGAGATGGCGCGCCCGTTTGGGGCGTCTTTTTTGAAATCGGGCTATCTGGTCGAGCTTGGCGCGGGAACAGGCCCTGTGACGGAGGCGCTGCTCATGAGGGGGGTTCCTCCTTCGAGGCTCGTTGTGGTCGAGAAATCGGAGTCACTGGCCCTCTGTCTGCGAAGCCGCTTCAGTGACGTGAATGTTCTCTGCTGTCCGGCGGAGGAGCTCAAAGCGGAGATGGGGGGGCTTGCCCCAGTGTTGGCCGTGGTATCGAGCCTCCCCTTCCGAAGCCTTCCGCCCGCCGTGAGCGTGGCCATAATGTCGGAGACGGAGCGTATATTGGCCCCCGGAGGGCTTTTTGTCCAGTTCACCTACGCCCTCTTAGGGGAGATGCCGTTCGTACCGAAAACTTTCCGCAAAGTGCGCTCGAAGATAATCATGCGCAATATACCGCCGGCGAAGGTCGAGGTGTTCCGCAAGCCGAAGGCTGAGGCGGACGGTCCCGATATTTCCGCCGGCGGTTCCGGCGCGGAGTGAAACAGGTTGGATGAAGATAATCGCCCTCAAGATATACACCGACACGTTGAAGGCTTACAGGGACGGCGTGCCTCGGTTGCTCGACACGTTAAACGGGCTGTCGGTCGGGGGCAGTTTTTTCTTCGGTATGGGAAGCGAGGGGACCGGGTCGGCTGTCTCGAAGATATTCGGCCAGGGAAAGGAAATCGTCGCGTCCGCGCCCGGGATACTGCGGGACGCGTCGCGCAGAGGGCAGGATTGCGGCGTCTACGGCTGGAATCCGCAGGAGTGGAGTCTGCGCCTTCAAAAGCTGAAGGATACGACGATAGAGGCCGATATCAAACGTGCCATAGAGTACTTCACGAGAAGAACCGGGAAACGTCCTAACGGCTTCGCCGCGCCTGGTTTCCGCGTCAGCTACTTCAGCCTCAGAGTTGTGGATGAATCCCATTTCAAATATTGCAGCGACACCTTTGGCCTGTATCCATTTTTCCCCAGGATGTCCTGGAAGACCTTTGACACGCTCCAGATCCCGTCGAATTTACCGCCTTTAGAGATCATTCTCGGCAAAGCGGGTGAACCGGAGGCGAAATCCCTCCTCATCGAGCTTGGAAACAGCCTTCACAGCGGCTTGAACGTCATACCCCTGAACTCGATAATAGCCACCCTCCCGCAAATTTACGGACCATTTTGCGAATTCCTATTGCGTTCCGTTCAAGAAGGCGTTAAATTCATAAACCTGAACACCGTAGCGGAAATCGTGGATTCCTTCGACTTGCCCTCCTGCGAGGTCATAGCTTCGCGAGCCTTCGGGATGGCGGGCGAGGTGTCGATGCAAAGTTTTGAATGAGGGGGATGATCTTCTTTGAGAAAATATGCTGTTTCGCCGAGCTTTTTACCGCGCTTTTTGCCGCGCGGAGCTTTTGCGGCCTTGATTCTTGCCGCCGTCCTTTTCACATGCACGGCAGACGCGGAGGGAGGTACCGTCGGCGCCAGGTGGCTCTCGAGCGGCACGGGATTTGCCGAGAGGGGCTTCGTCCGTGTCCGCTTGAACGCGGACGGTGTTCTGGACATAAAGTCTACCGACGTGGACGGGACGGAGAACATTACAGGTTACGAGGCCTGGGGAGGGCTCAACGCGAGTCTCTTGGGCATCAACACGTGGGGCTACCACAATAAATACGAGCTTTCGCTTCCGATCGAGGTCGGCAGTTTCAATCCCACGGTAAACGAGCCGTTCAGATTGCCGTCGTTTACCATAGACAGGCTTACCTACACGGTCGTACTGACCGACGAGAACTCAGGAACAGTGAACATCTCCGGTTACGTGGACATAGACATGGTAGGCGATACGGAGATTAACGCCAACTGCGCGATCTGGCGCGAGGGGACACCAAAGCCGGAAACGCCGGATACGGAAAGCGGCTGTGACGTTGGCGCCGGCGCGTTAGGCTTCATTGCGCTGGCCGCACTGCTCCTCCGCGGAAGGAATTCGAAACGATGACACTGAATATCGCGTCCTCCGCGGAAATGATTCCCTTCAAATTTATCTCCCTCCCGCTGGTGGGGCAGGCTACGTTTTACACCTGCGGAGTGGCGGTGCTGCAGTCCATTCTCTTTTACAACGGCATCGAGTGCAGGCAGGACGTTCTCGAACTGGCTGTCGGCTCGTCTCCGACGAGCGGAACCGGAATAAAGGCGATGTGCCAGTTCTTGAATGATAAGGGGATAAAGTCCGAGCTGAGGGAAAACCTCACGCTGCGCGATGTCAAAGAAAGCATCGACCGGCGCCGCGTCGTCGTCTGTCTCATGCAGGCATGGAACGACGAGCCGGGACACGACTACACGGATTCGTGGGGCGACGGGCATTACGTGACCGCGGTAGGCTACGATAACGAGAGGGTTTATTTTATGGATCCGTACAACATCGCGAACTACGCGTATGTCGGCAGCCGCGATTTCCTGAGCAGGTGGCACGGCATCAATCAGGGGGTAAAATACATAAACGCCGGAATAATCGTGACGAACCCGAACCCCGTATATAAACCGGGGGTATTCACGCACATGCCGTAAGGTTTTTTGATATATCCGCAAACTTTTTGTCTCTGTCAGGTTACCCTTAAAACAGCATTGTCACGAGCGGATAAATGGTGACGATGCTGATTATCCGGACGGTATGGAAGACCGATGCGGTAAACGTGTCCGCGCCTATCTCTTCGGCGTAGACAGTTATCTGGCTCAGGCCAGCCGGCGCGGCGCATAGGAGGCACGTCACGAGATCCCAATCCGTAGTCTTGTACAGCATAAACGCGAAGAGCGCGCTTCCCATAAACATTATGCCGGTCACGGCGAGAGCCGGTATGAGGATCGTCCCCAGCCCTGACATCGCTTCGGGCGTCACGCGTTCCCCCATCACCATGCCGAGGGCTATCTGGGCGAAACAGCGCAGGCGCGAATCGTAACGGTATCTTTTCCCGATGGTCGTGGCGTAAGAGCCGCTCGCGATCATTGCCCCTATCAACGCGCCGGAGGGAATGCCGAGGCGTTTTCCGATTACGGCCCCGGCGAGCGATATGATGGCAAGCGCCAGATATTCCTTTCGTATGAAGAGCGGTCCCCTCTCTGCGCCTTGTACCGGCTTAGCGTCCCGCTTTCTGCCGCCCAGTTTCTCCGCTATCTTGGCAAAATACGGGATAAGCATGACGAAAGTGACGACTCTGAAAGTCTGTATGCACGCGATGACCGAGACGTCTGCGTCCACGGAAATTCCGTAGATGATCATCTCCGCGATGCCGCCGGCCGCGCCGCTTATGAGCGAGGTGATCATGCTGAGATCGGTCAGGCCGTAGAGGGCAAACCCCGAGGTGAGTGACAGGACTATCATGCCGGCGGACAGACAGAGCACTGGACGCAGTAATTTCCTGATTTGGCTGAACACATTCCTGTCGATCAATCTGCCGAGCATTATGCCAATCAGCGCGTTTGAGAGGAACGAGACCGCCTGCACGGGAAATTTCGGATAGTATCCAGCTATGCCGAGCAGACCGCACCCGAACATCGAGCCCAAGAGGGCGGGCGTGGGGATTTTAAGCCTGCGAAACAACAGATAACCGGCGCTGCCAACAAGGTACGCAAAGAAAAAACCGACGAACTGATACATTCATAAATCTCCCTTACGCGGACGCGATAGATATTAAGAGATATAGTAACATCTTTCTAAAGCTGTTGGCTTTCCAATCACAAGACGGTTCACCCTATTGACGCGAGGGCCGCCAAATGCTATTATTCCTATTAAATAAATATGTTTTATAAGTATATTAATGATATCTTGGAGTGAGAAATAATGGAATGTGACAGCGTTATTCGGATTGCGCACATGTCTAAAGCTTATGGATCGGCAGATACGAAGGAAGAGCAAACGCGCGTCCTTCGCGATATCAATCTGGACGTTCCGAGAGGCGAGTTTCATGTATTTCTGGGTTGGAGTGGATGCGGGAAATCTACGCTTCTCAATATAATAGCGGGCTTCACTCCAAAAACAGAAGGACGCGTCCTGGTAAACGGAAAAGACGTGAAAGGACCCGACCGGGAACGCGGCGTCGTTTTTCAGAACGCCGACGCGGCCATCTTTCCGTGGAGTACCGTTTGGAATAACGTCGAATACGGCCTCAGGATTAAAAAAATGCCGAAATCAGATCGGGACGAGATCGTCCGAAATTGCATCAAGCTCGTTGGGCTGGAAATGCATGAGAAAAAATACCCGGATGAACTGTCGGGCGGTATGAAACAGCGCGTTCAGATAGCGCGGAGCATCGCGAATGATTCGGAGATATTGATCATGGATGAGCCTTTTGGCGCGCTCGACGCTCAAACAAGGAGGCTGATGCAGAAAGAAGTCGTAAACATATGGAAAAAAACCGGCAAGACGATACTTTTTGTCACTCACGACATACAGGAAGCTGTCTTTCTCGGGCAGAAAATCAGCATTATGGGGAGCGCTCCGAACGCTTCCATCATCGAGACGATAGAAATCGATGTTCCGTATCCGAGGAAACTCGTCGATCCTCGCGTATCCGGTTTCATCCATAGGATACAGGGATTCTTCGAGACTGAATACGAGATTTGAAGATGTGATTGCGATATGAATCTTACAGACAGAATAAATCAAAATAAAAATTTGCGGCCCTTACTGAAAAATGGCGTCGTCACGTTCGTCTTGATCGTGCTGATATGGCAGATAGCGTCCATGTCGAACGACGCCGATTTTCTTCCAGGACCGGCACAAACACTGAAGGGAGGATGGGAAATTGTAAGGAATGGAGTGCTGTTCGAGTACGTTCGCGTCAGCTTTATGCGTATATTCATAGGTTGGAGCATCGGTATTGTCTTCGCAGTGCCTGTAGGACTCATTATCGGCCAGTTTGTCATCGCCAGGGAAATTTTCGAGCCGTTCATCAATTTTTTCCGATTCATACCGGCGATAGGGTTTCTCACACTCTTCCTGATGTGGTTCGGGATCGAAGAGGAATCGAAGATAGCCATTATCGTCTACGCGACGATTTTCCCCGTAATCATCAATACTATTGCCGGAGTATCCGGGATAAGTCCGATAAAATTGCAGGTCGCCCAATCGCAGGGAGCGTCGCCGTTTCAGATTTTTTATACCGTCACGGTTCCCGCTTCTATTCCGCATATTTTTACAGGCGTGAGGCTGGGCCTCAGCGGAGCCATAATTTCGATAGTGGCCGCGGAAATGCTCGCCGCCCAAAGCGGGATAGGGTATCTCATCTATACCTCGCGGCTCTATTTCCGGACAGACTGGATATTCGTGGGAATATTGACGCTCGGGCTCTTGGGATATTTCTCCGACAGACTCCTGCGTTTTTTCGGAAGGACGGTTCTTCGGCGCTATGGCGTCAAAGATTGACAATGCCAATTTGAAATCAAAGGCCTGAAGGGTGAAGCGTTAAAACCAGCTCGTAAACCGCTCCGCCTCATCATAAAGAGCCTATCGATAACAAATCGGTATAGACAGCGGAAAAATCTTTTTATCAGGAGGTGTTTGTATGGGACATCCGACAATTTATCCGACGGGAGTGACAATTTACGATAAAGACGCCGCGTGGAATGGTTATACGGTTCTGCCATCCGCCAAAGGCGTAATCCTTATCGACATGAATGGGAAAGAGGTGCGCGTATGGCGTGGGCTCAAGGGCAATCCGCCCAAAATACTGCCCGGTGGATATTTAATGGCAAGTACCGGCGAACGTACGACAGTGGGACATCCGTTCGACAATCTTGACCTGGTGCAGGTGGACTGGAACGGAAACATTGTCTGGAAATTTGACAGGTTCGAATATGTGACCGACCTCGGAAATAATCCGCGATGGGTGGCAAGACAAAATCATGATTTTCAGAGAGAGGGTTCGGCTACAGGATATTACTCTCCTGGAACCGCTCCGCGTGCAGACGGGGGAAACACTTTGATGGTCGTATGCCGTAACGTGGTGAACCCTCTTATTTCAAACAAAACGCTTCTTGACAGTTCGATTATAGAAGTCACCTGGGAAGGTGAAATAGTCTGGCAATGGAACGCTAACGAGCACTTTGATGAGATGGGTTTCGATGAGGCGGCGAAAAACGTCATCTACCGCCAGCCTTCCTCCGACGTAGCGCACGGCGGACAGGGATACTGGCTCGCTATCAATAACGTCAACAGGTTGGGGGCGAATAAATGGTATGACGCCGGGGACGAGCGCTTTAATCCCGACAATATAGTGTGGGATGGACGAAACGCGAACGTCATGGCGATTATCAGTAAAAAGACGGGAAAAATCGTGTGGCGCGTCGGCCCAGACTTCGAACGCACTGGGGGCTCGTTAGGGCAGATTATCGGCCAGCACCATCTTCATTTGATACAGAAGGGGCTTCCCGGAGAGGGAAACTTCCTGGTCTATGACAACGGAGGCTGGGCAGGGTACGGAGTTCCGAATCCCGTCTCGAAATACGGGACGGCGAACGTACGGCGCGACTATTCGCGCATCCTGGAGTTCGACCCTGCCACGCTGGAGGTAGCGTGGCAGTACGGCCCAAAGGAGGCAGGACACATTCATCCGCTGGACTCGTACAAGTTCTACACGCCGTTCGTCAGCTCCGTGCAGCGCCTGCCAAACGGCAACACGCTCATAAGTGAGGGACGCGACGGACGGCTGTTCGAAGTTACAAAGGAACACAAGACGGTGTGGGAGTATGTTTCACCGTATTTCAGGACGATAACACGAGGCCGTGACGGTATTCTCATCAATAACCTAACGTATCGGGCATACCGTGTCCCATACGAATGGATACCGCAGATACCCTCTCCAGACGAAACATCGATAGAGGCCCCAAATGTCAGCACGTTCCGTGTTCCCGGAGCGCCTCTCGGTCCCGGCGGCAAAGTGACCAAAGTCGAGGGCGTAACTTTCAACGCCGAAAAATTGGTGGAAGATCCATTCCGCGGCATCTCTCCATCAGGAACCGCGGAGCTGTCGAATTTCTGCGTCGTGGATTCAGGAGAATAGGAGGGGATTGTCATGGGGCATCCAAGAATATACCCGACGGGGACGACTTATTACGACGCCGCGTCATCCTGGAGCGGATATACGATATTTCCATCGGCGAAGGGCGCTCTGCTCATCGATATGAGGGGCAACGAGGTTCAGCTTTGGGAGGGATTGCTCGGTTTTCCCAATAAAATACTGCCAGGCGGTCAAGTATTCGGCTCCTCTGGCGCAAGGAACCCTAAATACGGTTTTCAGGATCATCTCGCTTTGCTTCAAGTCGACTGGGACGGTAAGGTTGTTTGGAAATTTGACAAAAACGAGTTCATAGAGGACCCTGACGTGCCGGCCGGGTATATTGCGCGGCAGCATCACGATTACGAGCGGGAGGGAGCGTCTGCCGGCTATTATTCCCCGCGTTCGGCGCCGCGCGTCGACGGCGGAAACACGCTGATATTGGTTCACAGGGATGTCGCTAACGGAAGGATATCGGATAAGAAGCTGCTCGACGACCGCTTCATCGAGGTTGATTGGAGCGGCAATGTGGTGTGGGAGTGGAACGCAAATGAGCACTTTGACGAATTGGGTTTTGACGAGGCCGCTGTCAACGTGTTGTTCCGCAGCCCGTCGGTGGTCACGACAGGTCTCGGTGATTGGCTGCACATCAACTGCCTCTCCACGCTCGGCCCTAACAGGTGGTACGACGCCGGAGACGAACGCTTTCACCCAGACAATATCATCTGGGATGCCCGAAACGCGAACATCCTCGCTATTACCAGCAAGGCGACTGGGAAAGTAGTCTGGCGCATTGGACCGGATTTTGGGGAGAATCCAGCGTTGGAACAGCTTGGCTGGATAATAGGCCAGCATCATCTTCACATGATCCCAAAAGGCCTGCCGGGCGAAGGCAGCTTGCTTGTCTTTGATAACGGCGGCTGGGGTGGTTACGGTTTGCCGAATGGGACCTCCAAAACAGGACAGAATAGTGTCCGCAGGGATTATTCCCGCGTAATAGAGTTCAACCCAGTCACTCTCGAAATCGAGTGGGAGTATAACGCCATAAACGCCGGATTTTCGGATGAATTTCGGTTCTACAGCCCGTACGTGAGTTCGGCACAAAGGCTTCCGAACGGAAACACGCTTATCACCGAGGGCTCTGACGGCAGAATTTTCGAAGTTACGACGGATCACAGAACAGTGTGGGAGTATATCAACCCTTACTATTCCAACTCGATGGGCGGAACGCACAATATGGTATACAGGGCTTACCGCGTACCTTACGAATGGATACCACAGCTTGACATACCAGAGGAGGAATCCATTGCTGCGCCCGACATTCGCCGTTATCGCGTACCTGGATCGCCAGTCGGCGAAAATTCAGAGGCCGAGATATTGGTTTCCGGCGTCGGTCGTGAACAGTTGAAGGCTTTCGAGTATCCGGCCATAAATCTGCTGTCACGCGAACGCCGGAAAGGCACGCGGGTTTTCGAGTAAACGCTTGGGCTATTAGAGAAGGAGGCTTTCGATTATGAAATATTTTCGTTTTCTAATGTTATTGTTCGCGATATTGCCGGTGATGCTGGCCGTTCCGGCAAACGGCGCCGAAAACCTTGTCACGGTCAAGCTCGGTGTTATGGCAGGAGAGGCCGCTTCGTATATACCCATCGTTGGGGATGAATTGGGAATTTACGAAAAATACGGGATCAAAATAAGCGTGCAGGAATTTTCAACAGGTATCAATACGGTGGACGCCGTCATACTGGGACAGCTCGATTTTGGAGGAGGCGCGGATTTCGCGCTGTTGAACCGTATTGGAGGCAGCGAAAAGAGCGAACTGAGAATTTGCGCGAAGTCTGGCGTATCGCTCCCCGGAACGCCTTATTCATGGAAGTTTTACGTCAACGACGACACCGTTCAATCTCCGGCGGAACTTTCCGGCAAATCGATTGCACTTCGGAAGGGAACCATAGAGGAGTACTGGACGGCGAAATTGATCGAATACGGCGGAATTGATCCCGACTCAGTCAAAATACTGCCGATAGGCAGCCCGCTCGAAGGTGTCGCGGCCATTAAAGCGAAACAAATCACGGGAATGTGGGGAGGCGGGCAGACGTCAGTGACTCTGAGCGAGATCGAAGGAGTGAGAGCAATCGCCGACCTTGTACTCATCAAAGCAAAGAGCGCGAATTATACCGTTTCCACGAGTGCTTACCTCTCCGAGAACAGGAAGCTGGTTGCGAATTATTTCAGAGCTGCAAACGAGATAGTCGAATTTATCCAAAACGAACCCCGAAAGACAGCGGAGATTGTGAGTAAAAGGACGAATGCTCCAGTCGCTCAGGTTGAGGTCAATTTACAGCGTAACGATTTGAGCATTGATTTTACGCAGAGCGCGATTGACGAGCTTGATGTAATGAACGAATGGGCGAGAGGCGCAGGTTTCATAAGAAAGGTTTTCGACGCGCGGGATTATGTCAACGTCGACGCGCTGAAGGAAGCATTTCCTGATCGGGTGAACTACAAATAAATTCGGCGATACTATTTCGAAGATAAGGAAGGTGTTCAATTAATGAAGAAAATTGTAAGAAATGCGATGTTATTGATGGCTTTTATCCTGATGTCGGCGATCCCGGCGCAGAGCGCTGAAAAACTTGCCGTGGTCCGCGTGGGCGTGATGGCGGGAGAGAACGACTCTTTCATTCCACCATTAGGCGAGGAGCTGGGAATTTTTAAAAAATACGGACTGGAAGTCAAATCTCAAGTTTTCTCCGCTGGTATCAATACTATCGACGCGCTGACGCTGGGACAGCTCGATTTTGGAATGGCAGCCGACTTCGCCATTTTGAACCGTATTGGCGGAGTCAAAAAGAGCGACCTGCGCATATATACGAAGTTATCGCTCTCTCTTGCCGGCAATCCATTCTCTTGGCAGGTCTACGTCAACGACGAATCCGTAAAATCCCCTTCCGACCTGTCGGGCAAATCGATCGCGATCCGTAAGGGTACCGTCGAAGAATACTGGACAGCGAGGCTTATCGAGGTCGCGAAGATCGGCCCGAATTCCGTGAAACTCGTGCCTATAGGCAGCCCTCAGGAAGGAGTCGTTGCGGTCAAGTCGAAACAGGTAACCGGAATGTGGGCTGCTGGCCAGGCAACAATTGAATTGAGAGGAATACAGGGAATCAATACCATAGCTGACCTCAAAACTATAAACGCGCAGACCGTGACCGTCCTGCTGTCCACCGAAAAATTTCTCCGCGAAAATAAGGAAACGGTCGTCAAATACATCAAGGCCATGGACGAGATAGTGAATTTCATTCTCACAGAACCGGAGAAAACCGCTGAAATCGTCCAGAAAAGGCTCAATATTCCGGCAGAACAGGTATTAGTGAACCTGCAGCGTAACGAGCTCAGCATCAACTTCACACAGGATACGATAGACACTCTGGACAACATAAACAAGTGGGGACGCGAATCGGGATTCATCAAGAACAATTTCAACGCGCGCGACTATGTCGACGTAGATGCGCTGAAAGAGGCTTTCCCCGATCGTGTGAGTTACAAGTAATTCTAAAGCCAAATCAACTCGTCCATTACGTGTTGATTTAGAAACAGAATAACTAAAACTTGATCTTGAGCGCCTCGCATCTCTTGGAAAAGTTCTCGAATCCAAGATTTGCGGGGCGCTCGTCTGTCAAGGCTGTGAAGTATCCAACTATCGGATATCCTCCAATTGCGGATGTGCGGCATTGGTGATATTTTCTCTTGGAAGTGTGTGACGCGGCAGAAAAAGCTGGAACGGGGGTTGAGGGAATGAGGAGCGGAAAAATTATCATCGCTGTTTTTACGGGGACGGGAAATACCCTGCTTATGGCGGAGGCGCTCTCGGGTGAACTTCGGAGCGCGGGGAAGGATGTCTCGCTCGCGCCGATGGAGCGGCCGGAAATTTTTGAATCCTGTCTGAAGGAGCTTGGAAATGAAGCCGCGCTGGGTCTCGCGGTCCCGGTGGCGTGTTTTTCCACGTATCCTACGGCGTGGCGGTTTATCGACTCGCTGCCCGAGGGCCGCGGGCGGGAAATTTTCCTCCTGGCCACGATGGGCGGCGCGGGAGGCGGGATGGAGGGGCCTATTCGCCGCGCCGTAACGCGCAAGGGATACGTGCCGATAGGGTCGCTTTTAGTCAGGATGCCGGGGAATTATGGCAATAAAACGATAGATACGTCGAAAAATAAAAAAATGGAATCCGATGCGCGGGCGGAGATACAAAAATACGCGAAGATGCTGTTAGACGGAAGCGCGGCTTGGGGAGGCGGGGTTCCGCTCGCTTCGCGCTTATTGGCGTCTTTGGCGCACGGCCGTAAACCGTGGAATTTATTCCATTCGATGTTCCCGATAGAGGCGCTCGCCGAAAAATGCACCGGATGCGGGCTCTGCCAAAGGATCTGTCCTGAGGGGAATATAACGATGGAAGGCGGGCGCGCGTCGCTCGGCCCGAACTGCGAATCATGCCAGCGCTGCGTGGCTTTCTGCCGGTCTGGCGCGATCTGTGTCCCGGCTCGTCCCGCCGCGCGGTACGCCGGGTCTCCGCTCGACTCCATCCTGCGGCTGATCAGAGAGGCGGGAGAGACCGAAGAGGCCGGAAAAAGTTGCCCATAATCGAAGTCGGGCGGGAGGATGTGATGCCGCGCCTCAAAGCCTATCTCGCGAGGTCGGGTTACAGGTCCGCGCTGAAGGATATGAAGGACGGCGAACTGGCTCTCGCCAAGGAAATTTACATCGAGGCGCTGGATTTGGCCGAGCCGCTTGCGGTCGTAAACGATTATGAGCGGCGCGAGCTCGGCGATATTTCTCTTCCCGGTAAATTGGAAGGCTGCGCTTCGTACAGCGCGATGCTCTTTTCCCTTGGGGCGGGGTTGGACTTGGCGGCGGAGGCGTATTTCGGGCGGGACGAGCCGCTTCGGGCGCTGTTGCTCGATTCCTGGGGTTCGGAGGCTGTAGAGTGCCTCGCGGAAAACGTGGACGAGAGACTTCGGGCCGCGCGCGGGCGCGGGACGACGCGCTTCGCGCCTGGTTACGGCGGGTTCAGTGTTCGCCATAACGCGGAATGGCTCAAACTCGCCGTGGGGGAGGATAAACCGGAACGGCCCGTGTCGGTCGACTCGCAAACTGGTATAATAATTCCGCGCAAGAGTATTATTTGCATGATTGGATGGGATACTATTGAGGATTGACGAATTATTGAGAGACAGGCAGACCCTTTCTTTTGAGGTCTTTCCGCCCAAACCGGAGATGGACGCCGATCTCTCCGGGATAAGCCGGACAATATCCGATATGAAATCGGCGGCGCCCGATTTTATATCCGTGACATACGGCGCCGGCGGGAACAACAGGCCGAGGGCTCTCGATATCGCCGGAATCATACTCTCGAACGGAATGAATCCTCTGTCGCACTTGACGGCGGTCGGATATACGAACGACGACGCCTCCCGCGTTTTGGACTCTCTCGATGACTTGGGCGTGACTAATATCCTCGCTTTGCGCGGAGACGTTCCGAAGGATCAGGATACTGGCGAAGACGCCTGGAAGGATTACGCCCGGGCAAGCGATCTCGTCCGATATGTGGCTGAGGCTAAAATATTCTGCGTCGGCGGCGCGGCGTATCCAGAGGGGCATCAGCAGAGCGTCTCGCGCGAGGTTGATATCGCTTATATGAGGGAGAAAGAAGATGCGGGCGTCTCTTTTTTCATAACCCAGCTCTTTTTCGACGACGAGGCCTTTTGGAGCTTTGCGGAGGACGTCTCGTCCTCCGGCGTGAAATCGCCGCTCATAGCGGGAATAATGCCCGTATTCAAGGCGCGGCAGATAAGGCGCATAGTCGAGATTTCGGGGTGCCGCGTGCCGGAGCGGCTGTCCTCACTGCTCGATCGGTACGAGGACGACGACGCGTCGATGCGGGAAGCCGGCATAGACTACGCGGCCTCTCAGATAATGGGGCTGTGGCGGAACGGCGTGCGAGGGATTCACGTATACACCATGAACAGATCAAAGGGAGTTCTTGAGATTTTGAGGCGGTGCGACTTGCGCGGGGGACTCCGATGATATCGAGGGAAGAGTTCAAAGAGGCGCTCGAAACGCGCACGCTCATGCTGGATGGCGGTTATGGGACGTGTTTCTTCGACGAGGGGCTTGGCGGCGTCCCGGCCGAACTGCTCAACTTGGAGCATCCGCTGAGCGTGGAGAAGCTGCATCGGGAATATGTCGACGCCGGGGCGGATATACTGCTCACGAACACGTTTTGCGGCAACAGGCCAAAGCTCGCGGAGAACTCCCTCCAGGATAAAATAGCGGAAATCCACAGGGAGGCCGTGGCAATCGCCCGCCGCGCCGCGTCTTGCGCGCGGCGTCGCGTACTGGTCTTCGGGGATATGACCTCCACCGGGCGGCTTCCAAAGCCCGCCGGAAGCGGAAGTTTCCACGATTGCCTCATCGCTTACCGCGAGCAGGCGGAACTTCTCATAAACGCCGGATGTGACGGTCTGATAATCGAGACAATAACCGATATAAAGGAGCTCAAGGCGGCGCTTATCGCTGTGAGGGAGATATCTGTGGAGATTCCGCTCATCGCTCAGATGGCGTTCGACTCGTCGGGGACGACGCTTACGGGCGCTTCCGTGGAGGTGTTTGCCGCTGTGGCGGGCGATCTCGACGTGGATGTGTTGGGTATGAACTGCCTCGTTGGTCCCGCGGAAACGCTCCAAAATTTAAGGCGGCTGGCGAAGGCTACCACGCTGCCGCTCTCAGTGGAGCCGAACGCCGGCGATCCGCGCTTCGACGGGAAAATGACGGTCTACGATACGAGCGCCGCGGAGTTCTCACTTTACGCCGAGGAGTTCGTGGAGGCCGGCGCTTCGATAATCGGGGGCTGCTGCGGCACGAGGCCGGATTATATAAAAGCGCTCTCCGCCGCGCTCAAGGGCGTGGTTCCCGCCGGACGCCGCCCGAGAGACGTCAGGCTTGGGACGCGCGTTGCGTCGCGCACGTCCGTCTTTGATCTTGGAGGGAATTTTTGCGTTATCGGTGAGAGGATCAACCCGACCGGCAAGAAACTCCTCCGTAGCAGCATGCGTTCGGGAGACTGGGCTCCGATGCTGGAGGAAGTCGCGTCGCAGGGGCGCGAGGGCGCGAACGCGCTGGATATTAATTTCGGCGTTGAAAAATTCTTCACGGAGGAGAGCGTGTCGGACGCGATCATCGCAATCGAGGGCGCGACGCCCCTGCCCCTTTCCCTGGACATTCAGAGCCTCGACCTCCTGGAGAGGGCCTTGGCGGAGTATCCGGGCCGCCCGCTGATCAATTCGAGCGCCTGTGACGATGAGTCGCTTGCGGCGAAATTGCCGCTCCTTAAAAAATACGGCGGCGTCATGGTACTGCTCGCTATGGACAAGGATATACCGGAATCGCCGGCTGGCAGGTTTGAGGCGGTAAAACGGGCGCTCGCGCGCGCTCTGGCGATGGGGCTCACTCGTGACCGCTTTATCGTCGACGCGCTGGCGATGTCGGTCGGCGCGGGATGCGATCACAGGGCGACGCTCGGTACGCTCCGCATGTGCGCGGAAGATGGCCTTAACACGGTACTCGGCGTATCGAACCTCTCGCACGGAATGCCGAACAGATCCGGGATAAACGCGGCGTTTCTGTCGCAGGCCGTGGAAATCGGCCTGTCCGCGGCGATAATCAACAGCGGCGACAACGTCGTCATGGAGACGCTTTACGGCGCGCTGCTCCTCAAGACTGGCAAGCTGGAGGACAGGCTCGATGAATCCGCGCTCGATCCCCTTGTGGAGGCTCTCTTGTCCGGGAGGTCGAAGACCGTGTCGGCGCTGGTCGACGAGAAACTCTCATCCGGTATGCCGCCCCTGGAGGTGAGCCAGAACGTCCTCGGAGAGGCTATGGAGAAGGTGGGCGCGCTTTACGAGTCGAAGAAAATTTTTCTTCCGCATATACTCTTTGCCGCGGAGACGGCCTTCCCCGTATTCGACCGTCTGCGCGGCATGATGGAGGGCGGGGAGGCGTCGCGGGGGCGAGGAAAGGTGCTGCTCGCCACTGTCGAGGGCGACATTCACGATATCGGCAAAAACATAGTCGCGACCGTGCTTCGGGCGGGGGGATTCGAAGTGGCGGACGCCGGTAAGAACGTCAGCTCCGCGGAAATTTTGCGGCAAGCGGCGGAACTGGCCCCGGATATAGTAGGACTTTCGGCGATGATGACTACCACGGTTGGCCGCGTTTCTGAGGTGGTCGCCGCTCTTGCGGAAGGCGGCGTTTCCGTGCCGGTCATCTGCGGCGGGGCGTCGATGAACGACGAGCTGGCAAACCTTTTCGGAGCGCGCTACGCGCGGGACAGTAACGCGGCTCTGTCACTTTGCAGGAGTCTTGTCGGGGGGTAACGAGGGGATAACAATGCCGGTAACCATCGTCATAGCGGACGATCATCCGCTCACAAGATCAGGGCTTGCCGAGTGGATCAAGAGAAACCCGAACTTCACCCTCACCGCCGAGGTGGAGGACGGGAACGCCGCGTGGGCCGTCATCGAGTCGGAGCGTCCTGATATTGCGCTGCTGGATATACAGATGCCCGGGGAAAACGGCATAACCGTGGCGCAAAAGATAAAGGACGCAGGACTTCCGACTCGGCCCATAATGCTTACGTCGTTCAACGCCCGTCCGTATGTGATGGCGTCGCTGCGCGCGGGGGCGACCGGATTTGTCCTCAAAACGACCGCCGTGCGCGAGCTCGAGGTGGCGATAAAGCAGGTGATGAGCGGGGGATTTTATCTCGACTCGCACGTCGCGTCCGCTCTGGGCGACAGCGACGAGATGCCGGAGGCTCTTTCCGCGAGGGAGAGAGAAGTCCTGCTCGTGACATCGAAGGGCTTTTCGATCAAGGAGATTGCCGTAAAGCTCAACATCACGGAGAGGACGGTACAGGCGCATCTGACCTCCGTTTATTCTAAATTCGGCTGCAGGGGCAAGGGAGAGGCGCTGCTCGTGGCCCTCAAATACGGGATAATCACCATGGACGAACTGCTCGACGGGACTTCTCTTGACGAGGCGCAGGCGCTGTGATTCGAAGGAAACTGCTCACGATACTGTTTATATGTATCCTGCTTCCGGTGGTGATCACCCTCGTGGAATCGGCAAGGGCATTTATCTCTCAGAAAAACGCGATGACGTATATATCGGGCGCTTACGTCAGAAATCTCTCGGCATACGCCGCCGACAGATGGGATGAGGGCAACGGCGAGCGGATTGCCGCTTTTTTGTCACTGGTAGCGGATCGCGGTTACGACAGGCTTATCTCGATAAGGGACGTGAGCGGCGCGCAGGGTGTGACCGGTCCCGACGTCCGCACGTTGCGCGAGAAGTTTATACCCGGCCTGGTGGCCTATGTGACCGACGGCGGGCAGCTTATCTCCTGTTCTCAGAACGCCGCCGTGCTGGTAAATATTTTCGCCGGGGCTCCCATCGCGGCGACGGGAAGAGGGATATCCCGCGGTGGAAACATTATGAGCAAGTTCAGGGTGGGACGTGAGGATATCTCTTACGTGGCTCACGTAGCTCCTACGAGTGACCCGAGTGTGTACGCCGTTGCAGCGGTGACCATGCTCAGCTGGATGGGGATGAACGATTTTAACTTGATAAAGCTCTCCGCGGCAGGCTCTATATCCATGCTCCTCTGCCTCATGGCTCTGTTTTTTCTGCGCAGGTCGGTCATCCTGCCCTTGCAGGACCTCTCCTCACAGGTCGAGACGCTGGAGTGGGGGAAGGAGACGCCTCCCGGCGACGGGCGTCCTGGCAGCGCCGCTATGCAGGTAGACGAGATATCGTCGCTGAAAAAAGCAATCGTCAAGCTTGCGGGGAGAATGATCGAGAAAGAGGAGCTCGAAAAGCGCTATATGATGGACATCTTGAAAGCGCAGGAGAACGAGCGAAGCAGGATCGCGCGGGATATACACGACGGTCCGATACAAGTGGTCTCCGCCCTTATCCAGCGCATACAGATAGCGAATATAGTGTCCGAGGGCATGGGAGAGGAGTTGAAACGCCAACTTCTCACCGCGGAAGGGGCGGCGCAGGATTTGGTGAGCGACTTAAGAAACATCTGCGACTCGCTCGTCCCTCCCTGGGTATCTCTCGGGATCGTCTCATGCATCGAGGAATCGGCAAACCGCTTTGAGCTGCAGCACGCGATCAAGATCGACACGGAGATAGACCCTACGATCGATATCCCGATGGAGACTACGCTCGCGATTTTCCGTATCTTTCAGGAGGCCGTCTCGAACGCGGTCAGGCACGGAAACGCCACGCGGGTTGACGTTGAGATTTCGAAGCGCGGCGAGCGCGGCGTGGTGTTCCGTGTGAGCGACAACGGAGCCGGTTTCGTCCGGAGCAAGGAAATGATGGATGCGCTGCTTCTGGAGGGAAAGCGCGGATTGAACGGTATGAGGCAGAGGACGGAACTTTTGGGCGGGAAGTTCGAATTGATCTCCGCGCCCGGGGAAGGTACGGCCATTACCATTACGATATGCGACGGTTGAAAGGGAGCCCGTTTCGATGATATTCATAAGCCACGCGCTGGAAGACCTTCAATTCGCGGAAGCCCTGAAGGGCTTCTTGTCGGTGTTGGTCGACATCGCGCCGGATAAAATTTTGTGTTCCTGGTCTCATTACCCGGATCGGCTTGAGGACGAAGGTGTTTCCGAATGGCTGAAATCCGCCATCGGCTCAAGCGAGGTGTTCTTTGCGATCGTGACCCCGTCCGGCATAACTACGGACTGGGTGCTGTTCGAGCTCGGCGCGGCCTGGGTACTTGGGAAGAAAATAATCCTGTTTTATCTGGATGGCGCCGATTTTCGCGACCTGCCGCCTCATATCGGCGGCTTCAGGCACCTGAAGGTGGAGGAGCAAAACGCGCCCGTTCAGATTATCAGCGCCTGCAAAGAGGCGGCCTCATTCCTCGGGCTGGAGATGAAGCGCGGTTCCGGCGTCCCGGCGGCGCTGGCCGGGATGATCGCCGTTATGAGGCGTCAAATATCGGGCGGCAGCGACCTGGCGCTCGATAAGCTAGATTACGCGGGAGCGGGGTTCTCATGCCTTTCCGGCGTGCCTGACGATATCTCATCGGGAGCGTCCGCGTCTCGCAGGGCGGAAAAGTGGGGCGCAAGCGATTACTGCGAGATAACGATTAGCGCGGATACCGCCCGTAAACGTGAAAACGTCGTAGTGCGGGTTCTCTGGGACGACCTGTTCAAGGCGCTTGCGCCCAACATCCGGCAGCAGCAGGACGAGCATTTCATAAGGAGCCTCATCCTCAATTTGTGCCGAGAGCGCGACGCCAACCTGAGAAACGGCCTCGCGTACAAACTCCTGACGAATCCGGCAATCGCGAAGGACTCCTTCTCCATGATCATATCGCGATTCGCGTCGCTTGGATATGTCGCGACTTCCAGCCCCCCTCACACTGTTTTTCAGAGAGAGACGGGAAACACTTTCTGGAAAATAACACAGCTCGGAGAGGCGTATCTGGTCGAACTCATCGCCGAACGCCGCAAAGTAGGCATTTAGGGCTAAGTTATACCGATTCGAAATCACGGGCCTAAAGGGTGAAGCGTTAAAACGGGTTTTTGGCAACTTATTATATGACTATCCAATTGTCTCATAATGATGAACCCGAGATGACGGCCCGGCGACTCACTCCGCGAATCGGACCGCTCATACACCTCTGTCCTGAGATGATTCGCTCGTCCGACATCCATGTCGGCCGCCGATTCGCTGCGTTCGTTCGCCGGCCCGGCGTCTCTTTCCTGAGACAATTGGATAGTCATAACTTATTATGTCAATACGGGCCGCGTCAGTGTCTGCCGAGATACAGTTCCAGCGTCACCCGGTCCACCATCGCCGGAAGGACTCCCTGGCGTGACACGCAGAAACCGGCCGCGCAATTTGCCCTGCGGATTGCCTCTGCGATATCGGTTTTCTCGTTGAGGTACACAGCGAGAGCGCTTATAAAGGCGTCCGCCCCTCCGGTGGTGTCCAGGGAGGGGAACGAAGCGGCGGGGCAGAACCGCGACCGTTTGGCGTCCCTCATGTAACAGCCCGAAGCGCCCATCGTGATTATGACCGCTTTCACCCCCCGATCGAGGAAATAAAGGGCTCTGTCCTCGATCGATTCCAGATGAGGGCAGAGGATAGCCGCCTCTTTCTCATTCGGAACAAATATGTCGACTTTTTCCAGCAGGGAACTTTCGATCTTTCGGAGGGCGCTGGGTTTGAGTATTGTGGCGACTCCGTATGACCGAGCCGTGTCAGCCGCGAATGCGACGGTTTCCACCGGTATTTCCATGGGCAGAAGACAATAAGAGGCATTTCTGAACAGGGACTCGTTTTTGGAGATGTCCTCTGGGAGGAGATTGTTGTTTGCCCCCGCGTAGACGACTATGCTGCTGTCTCCGTCGGGAGGGATGTATATGTACGCCCTTCCGGTGCCCAGATTCTCGTCGACCGAGATGCCCTGCGAGTCGATTTTATTTTCCACGATGAGGCCGCTTATGTTGGCTCCGTCCACGTCCCGGCCGAT
>JAISYM010000083.1 GCA_031269875.1 Synergistaceae bacterium | reverse complement strand
CGAGAGCGTCTACAGCGTGCAGATTGCGCAGACGATGGACGAAAACGGCGAACCCAGGGGGTTTATGGCATTTTTCCATGATATAACGGAACTTATGGACGCCAAGAGAGAAGCCGATTACGCTAATGAGGCCAAATCGTCCTTTCTGGCGCGAATGAGCCACGAGATGCGCACGCCGCTGAATACGATCATCGGGATGTGCGAACTCATCTCGCACAAGGATATCCCCCGCGGCATGTTCGAATATATTTCCATCATTCAGCAAGCCGGCAACAACCTGCTCGTGATCATCAACGATGTTCTGGACTTCTCCAAAATCGAGGCCGGACAAATGCACGTCGTATCCGAAAGATACTATTTCGCGCCCATGATATGCGACGTCGTGAATCTGACCCGAGTGCGGATGCTGGAGAAGCCGCTCGCCTTTTCCGTGAAGGCGGACAGCAATATCCCGGAGCAACTGGCCGGCGACGAGATACACACGAAGCAGATTTTGATGAACCTTCTGAGCAACGCGGTCAAGTACACTTCTTCGGGGCATATATCGCTGGACGTGAGATTCGAGGACGCGGGAGGCGGAGATATCCGCCTGACGTTTATAGTCCGGGACAGCGGCATGGGAATAAAGCCGGCGGATATCGACAGGCTTTTCGGAGACTTCGTGCGTATTGAGAACACCGGCATGAGAGAAGTGGAGGGGACGGGGCTCGGCCTTGCCATAACGCGCAGACTTTGCCGCGCGATGGGCGGGGAGATTTCGGTGGAGAGCGAGTATGGGCACGGCTCGACGTTTACCGCGACGATAATCCAGCGGCGCCTCGATGACTGCGATAAAAAAATCGCGTCGGTGGTTGACGCCGCGAAACGCCGGGTGCTGATTTTTGAGGAGAGGCCGGTTTACCTCGACTCGCTCTCTTACGCGCTGACAAACCTAGGAGTGACTATGGAATCGGCTCAAAACTTGCGGGATTTCATGAAAAAATTGGAAGGCGACCGGTATGATTACGCGTTCGTCCCTTCGAAGTACATTGCCGACAGCATGCTTCACATAGGAAAAAGCCTGTCTCGTACAATACTCGTGAACATGGTCGATATGGACGACGTTTCGTCGTACAGCGACATCCACAGCGTCACAATGCCCATGTTCTGCGTTAACGCCGCCAACGCGTTAAACGGGCGCACGGACGAGGGAGCGTCCACGCTTAAAACGCGCCGCCTGAGCTTTAAAGCCCCCGAAGCGAAAGTATTGATAGTCGACGATATTTCGACGAACCTTCGCGTGTCAAAGGAGCTGATGTCGCTCTACGGCCTGGAGGCGCACACCTGCCTGAGCGGACCGGAAGCCGTCAATCTCGCGCACGCGAACCGTTATGACGTCATTTTCATGGATCACATGATGCCCGGCATGGACGGCGTCGAGGCGGCGTCCCTCATACGCTCCATCGACCCGGACAGCGAATATTACCGGACTTTGCCGATAATAGCGCTGACCGCCAACGCGGTTTCCGGGCAGCGCGAAATTTTTTTGAAGAGCGGCATGAACGATTTTCTCGCCAAACCCATCGACCTGCAAAGATTGGACGCCATCTTGCGAAAATGGCTTCCGGAGAAGAAACGGCACGACGCGGAAAGCGACGCTCCCGATATATCCGCGGCGACGGACCACGCGGAGATGTTTGAGATACCGGGTGTGTCGATGGAAACGGGGCTGAGAAATACCGGAGGCTCGGTCGCGGCGTATCTGGACGTGCTCGCGGTTTTTTGCGCGGACGCCGACGAAAAGGCGGAGCAAATAGAGCGGTGCGCTGCGGACGGCGATCTCGATATGTACATGACCCTGGCGCACTCGCTGAAGGGAGCTTCACGCAATATCGGGGCGACGGGATTCGGCGATTTCGCGGGGCGCATGGAGGCGGCGGCGCAGTTTGCGGACACGGGCATGATCGCGAGGGTAAACGGAGCGTTTCTGGCGGCCTTGCGCGACCTGGCGGAGGACATACGGAAATCGCTCGGGCGGCGGGCGGCGGGCAGGCAGACGCCGCAGGGCGAGGATTTGACGCAGCCCCAGATCGAGACGCTGCGTTCGGCGCTGGCCGGCATGGACATCGCCGCGGCGAACAGGCTGATAATCGAATACTCGGCGCTGCCTTTGAGCGAGCGCGCTAGAAAAACCCTGTCGGACATCGAGAATCACGTCCTGATGTTCGACTATGACAAAGCCGCCGAAATAATAGACGCATCGCTCTCCTGACGCGCTTTGAAGATACGCTGCCGTCATGAACGGCGTCTGAACACGGTCTCTCCCCCAACCACCGTCTCAAGCGTCTTGATATTGCGGATTTCGTCCTCGGGACAGGTCATGAAATCATTGTCGATGATCGTGAAGTCGGCGGCCTGTCCGGGGGCGAGCGTGCCTTTCGCTTTCTCCTCGAACTGCGCGTAGGCGGGCCACGCGGTATAGCTCATCAGCGCCTCATCGCGCGTCATGCGCTCTTCGGGGTGGAATCCCGCGCCGGTGACGGCTGAGTGGAGCGCGCGCCATGGGTCGGCGGGCTCCACCGGGGAGTCGGTGCCGTTCGGAATTTTGACGCCGGTCGCTAGGAGCTTCCTCCACGCGTAGGTGAACTCGCACCTCGCGCCCAGCCGCGCGCGGGCCATCTCGCGGTCAGATTCGGCGTGGACGGTCTGCATCGAGGGGATCACGCCCAATTTGGCGAATCTGCCGATATCTGGGGACGAGAGGGCCGCCGCGTGTTCCACACGCAAACGGCGGCCGCGTCCGGGATGAGACTTCATGACATGCTCGTATGCGTCCAAGACCTGGCGGTTCGCCGCGTCGCCTATGGCGTGCACGCTCACCTGAAACCCGGCGTTGAAAGCCTCGCGGACGAGCGTGTACAGTTCCTCGTCCGTGAATATTCCCTTGCCCCTGTGTCCCGGCTGATCGCTGTAATCGTCCAACATCCACGCGCTGCGCGCGCCGAAAGAACCGTCGGCGAGCAATTTGAAAGCCGCCCTACGCAGTCTGCCGCCGCAAAGCCCCGTTTGGGGGCCGCGCGCGAAGATTCTTTTCGATTCGTCGAGCATTTCGCCGAGGGACGCGTCGCGGGGCTTGAACATAGCGTCGATTCGTATTTTGAGCGTCCCTTCGGCGTATAATGATTCGATCAGATTGATGTCGCCCTCATCTTCTCCCGCGTCCGAGACCGACGTGACGCCGTACTCGAAGAGCCTCGCCTGGGCGAGTTTCAGCGCCTTTTTCTTCTTTTCGGCATCCGGCTCATCCATGACCGCGTATATCGGGCCCATCGCGGTGTCGCTCATCACGCCGGTGGGACTGCCGTCGCCGTCGCGCAGATATTCGCCGCCGAACGGGTCGGGGGTGTTTCTGTCAATTCCGGCGAGGCCGAGCGCCCTGCTGTTGACCCACAGCATGTGCCCGCAGGTGCGAGTGAGCGCGGCCGGCGCGTCGGGGGACACGGCGTCGAGTTCCTGGCGCGTCGGCATCTCCGCCGGATTCCAGACCTCCTGGTTCCAACCCCACCCCATTATCCACTCACCGGGTTTTGCCCGAAGGGCCGCCTCGCGGACGGCGGCGAGTATCTCGTCCTTCGGTTTCCAGTGGGCATCGAGCCGCATGGCAGCGAGGCCGGTACTGAGGAAATGCAGGTGGGCGTCGTTCAGCCCCGGCAACATACAGGCGCCGTCCAGGTTTACGACGCGGGCATGATTCCCGGCAACCCGCGCGGACGTCTCGGCGTCGCCCGCGTAGGCTATTTCCCCGTTCCGAACGACCAGCGCGGGGGCCGACGGGACATCGGCGCGCGCCGTGTATATTCTTCCGTTGATCCATAGGGATGTTTCGTTCTCCATGATTTTATCGGGCTCCTTCTTCCGCGTGGGTGGTTCGTCCGTCAATTATACATTGCCGGGACGATTTTTTGGGGGCAAAAAGTATGACCACGGCATATCGGAACACTGGTTGGCTCGCTTCAATGTCCCGCAGACTTGTCTCGGCCGGTTTGCGTCCGCCGTGCGCGGACGCGGAATCCTATGACACAAAAATTCAAGATATCGCGTGGGATGGTGAGTATCTATTTTCTCAGAGTACAACAGTACTGTCTGGCGTTTTGCTGGATACCGAAAACCACCATAAGAAAAGAACGGTAAATCATAGCTAACCTTGCAGTCTGTCGGATTTGAGAAAAAATAAAGGCATTGAGGCTATTTTAATTTAACCTAAAATGAGAGCAAATTCAACACTACATCATCGTGTTTAAGGTTTTATGCCCGGATAAACGACATTGAAACCTCTAAAAATGTAGTGTTATATAACAC
>JAISYM010000025.1 GCA_031269875.1 Synergistaceae bacterium | reverse complement strand
TAGGCCACGCGCACGAACAGATCGCGGCCGAACTTGTCCGTACCGAACCAGTGATCGGCATCGGGCGTCTTGTTGATCACGGAGTAATTCTGCTCGTCGTAGGTGTATGGCCGTATCATGGGACCGAATACCGCTAAGGCCATCATCAGGGCAATAACGACGAAGCCGGCCATAGCGAGCGGGTCGGCCCGGAGTTTTGCCCGCGCGTTCTCCCAGTAGGAGACGCTCGGGCGGTTTATTACGTCGGTCTGTTTCTCGTCGTCCGGCAGGCGCTCAAAGAGTTCATCGGGCAGGCGCGCTATTTCATCCTCCGTGAGGTACATCGCCTCGTCGCCCGGTATGCCGGCCATCTTTTTCACCATAGCCACCCCCACCCTAATCCGTGAACTTCACGCGCGGGTCTATCACGGCGTAAGCGATGTCCACCAAGAGCGTGCACAGCATTATGAAGGCCCCGTAAAATATGGTTATCCCCAGTATTACCGAGTAGTCGCGCTCTGAAACGGCCGTCACGAAATAACGCCCGAGGCCGGGGATCATGAAGAGACGCTCGACCACGAAGCTCCCCGTGAGGAGGACGGCTATGAGCGGGCCTATGTACGTCACGACCGGCAGGATCGAGCTGCGCACGCCGTGCTTCGCTATCACCATGAACTCCGAGACGCCCCTCGCGCGGGCGGAGCGGATGTAATCCTGGCGCGACACCTCCAGCATCGACGAGCGCATGAGCCTCGTGATGTAGGCGATGGGCGAGAAAGCGAGGCAGACGACCGGTATGACGAGGTGGCTCGCCGTGCCGTAACCGTAGATCGGCAGTATCTGGAGCTTCATGGAAAATATGTACATTAAAAGGATGGCGATGATGAATATGGGCATCGATATGCCGACGGTGGCCAGGATCATAGAGAGCCAGTCCAGCCAACCCCCGCGCTTCAGGGCCGACGTTATGCCGAGAGGGATGCCGACCGCCAGGACCGCCGCGATCGCCAGCGCGCCGACGATCGCCGAAGCTGGGAATCCGCCGACGATCAGTTCGTTGACGGTGTAGTTGAGTTTTTTGAACGAGTAGCCGAGGTTCCCGTGCGCTAAGTTGCCCATGTAATTCAAGTACTGCTTCCAGACCGGGAGGTCCAGCCCGTATTTCGAGCGGAGGTTTTCCAGCACCTTTGGCGGCACGTTCTTCTGCTCGCCTGGGTTAAACGGGCTGCCCGGCACAGCGTGCATCAGGAAAAACGTCGCAGTTATCAGTATCAGCATTGAAATTGCCGCCGCAAAAACGCGCTTTAATATGTATTTTGCCACGAGAATCCCTCCTTCACGTTTTTGACGGCATGCTAGAGATATAACCTCGCGAATGGCTGTCAGATGTCATCATATAGCGCATCCGCGAAGTTGTCCTGAAGGAGATGGGTAATTTAGCGCGTTATGTCTGCATAACGGAAGTAAATGTTGCCGATGTTGCTCTTCACTATACCCTTTACTTCCGGTTTGATCAGGATAGGCTCGACAGCGTGTAAGACCGGTATTATCGGCATGTCCTCAAGAATCACGCGCTCGGCTTCCTTGAAAAGATTCATACGCTTCTCATAATCGAGTTCGGTGTCGGCCAGCCTCATAAGGCGGTCGAACTCCTTCGCGTTGGGGGAGTCGTACCAGCGCACGTCCTTCTCAGGGCCTTCCCTGTAGGCCATCCAGAGGAAGAGGTTTGTCCTTGGGTCGTCGTAGTCGCCAGTCCAACCGTCGCGTGCGGCTTCCCACTCGCCCGGGTCGATGAGATCCCAGTAGACGGAGGACTCATAGGCAGTGATCTCACTCTGTATGCCGATCTGCTTCCACATGGACTGCCACGCTTGTGCGCTGTCCGTGTCCTCTTGGTTGTTCATCGTGATGATGCGGAACGTCGGCAGCCCCTTGCCGTCCGGGTAGCCCGCTTCGGCCAAAAGCTTCTTAGCTTCCGCGATGTCCTCCTTTATAAGGTTGCCGGCCACCTCGCGGAACTCCTTATTGCCCCAGTGTATGCCAAATGGTACCAGTCCCTGCGCTGGGATGTATGGCATCCCAAGGACGCCTTTGATAAGAGCCTCACGATCAAGAGCGAGCGACATTGCCCGGCGTATACGCGCGTCTTTGATATTGCCAGTCTGGAGTGAGATATATGCAGTGTTGATCCTGGGGTATATGGCGAGCTCCTTCGAATCTTTGAAAGCCTTTATCCCTTCCGCGTTGACGGAGTCGTTGACGTTGAGCTCGCCCTTCCTGTAAGCTTCAAGGGCTATGGCGTCATCAGCTATGAAGTTGTAGTTCACGATGTCGATCTTCACGTTGGCGGCGTCGTAGTAGTGCGGGTTTTTCTCCAGCACCAAACCGGTCTGCGGGTTCAGGCTCTTGACGCGGAAGGCTCCGTTGCCGACGTATGTGGCGGGCTTTTTGAACCACTCGGGATCCTTTTTTACCAGCTCCATCTTATACGGTATGTAATAGCAGACGACGTCGAGAAAAAACGGCGTAGGGTTCTCCAGTTTGATCTCGAGCGTGTTGTCGTCCAACGCCTTCATGCCGACGTCATCAACCTTACCCTTGCCCTGATTGTAAGCCTCGGCGCCCTTCACAAAGAGACTGAGGCTTACGCCAGGGGAAGCGACTTCCGGGGACAGGCGGTGTTTGAAGGACTCCTCCCAGTCGCGGGCCGTGAGCGGCGAGCCGTCTGAGAACTTCGAGCCCTTACGAATCTTGAACGTCCATGTGAGCCCATCGTCGCTTACCTTGTACGACTCGGCGTACCCCAATTCAGGAATTCCTTCCTTGCTGGTACGGGCGAGACCGTCGTAAAGGTTGTAGAAAAGATAAGAGCCTTTGAGGTAGTAGTTCATAATAGGATCCAGCACTGGCGGGGCGTCCCCGTTCGCATAGTTGATAACCTTTTTGGGCGCGTCCGCGGCAAACGAGGCGGGCGCGGCAAATGCGGCAAAAATAACCAGAAGGAGAAGCGCGGCTGTGAGCGTTTTTTTGTTCATCGATAAGTTCCCCCTTGTCAGTAAAAATGTCGGTTAAGAAACTAGTGTACTTTGCCTGTGCTTTGTCTTGATTGTTGCACAAAAAACAGTTATCGCCTCCGTTTCTTCTAAGACGTTAATGATGCTGAAAAATGACAAAACTAACATATGCGCGGAACGAAGACAATCCAGTGTTTTCTCCGTTATGATTTATATATTTTTATTCAAATCAGATGATAATTGTGATATAAGCGTAATTATAAACAAAATTATTGTATTATAAAAATATAAATATTTTATGCTAGTTATAGTATTTTTATATGCTTGCTAAAAAACTTCTATAAGTGTTCGATGTCCATGAGCGACGGATTGTCGAAGCGAAACTGAGAGGCGACACGGAAGATAAAATTGCTGCCGAAAAAGAGGTAAACAAAAGCACTGTCACTAAACTATGGGCGCTTTATCGGGAGACAGGCAGCTATGAAGCCAGGCCTAACCCAAGCGGCAGGAAACCGGCGCTCTCAGCGGAACAGCTTGAACAGACAGCGCAGCGGATCGACGAACGGCCCGATATCACGCTGCGGGAACTTATCGAGGGACTGGGGTTGCCTGTATGCGTTTCGGCGCTGTGCAGAACGGTGAACAAGAAGCTCGGGTATCGTTTTAAAAAAAACTCTGCGCGCAGCCGAACAAAACCGGACTGACGTAAAAGCCAGGCGCGAGGTGTGGGAAAGCGTTCAGTCCGGCATGGACGCAACCAAGCTTGTTTTTCTTGACGAGAGTGGCATCAACACCGGA
>JAISYM010000111.1 GCA_031269875.1 Synergistaceae bacterium | reverse complement strand
TACTGCTCCAAGAGGTACGAGGCACTGCACTCAAGCTGTTGAACCGCCGTATACGGGTCCGTACGTACGGTGGTGTGGGAGGACGGCCGTTCAATTAATGAGCGGCCTCCTACCCGATCGCCGGCGTCACGCCATGTTCGCGGCGTAACTGTCGTCGATTTTCTTCAATTCTTCCGAAGTCAGCTCCCAATCGGCGGCGCGGGCGTTTTTCTCCAGGTTTTCCGGCTTGGTCGTACCTATCAAAGCCGTCGAAACTCCGGGTTGCGCGAGCACCCAGTTGATCGAGACTTCAGCCACCGATACGCCTCGGGCTCCGGCTATTTCACGGAGCGTGTCTATTACCCTGCCGCACTTCGCCCACTTCTTATCCCCGAAGAAGTTGTAGAAGAAAACGCGCAGCTCTTTGTCCGTAACCTTTGGCGGTTCCTTGAAAACCCCGGTCAAAATGCCGCCGCCCAGCGAACCGTAGGTCATTATTCCAAGGCCCGCGTCTTTGGCGTACGGAATGACGCCGTTGTCGAAGTTGGAGCGGTCGAAGATGGATGCTGGAGGCTGAATGCCGCTTATTCCCGCTTTTTCGACGGCGTGTTTCGTCTGTTCGACGCTGAAATTCGAGACCGCTCCAGCGCGGATCTTGCCCTCTTTTTTCCATTTGGCGAGCAGTTCGAGCGCGCCGTCGTTGCCGAAGTTCAGGTCGGGCCAGTGTATGAAGTATATATCGATATAGTCGGCGCCGAGGCGTTTGAGCGAGTTTTCAAGCTCTGATGAGGCGACTGCCGGGGAGAGGCACCGCGTGTATTCGCCCGGGATTTTGTAGTCGCCTGTGCCCAACACCCGGTGAACGCCGAATTTTGTCGATAACACCGCCTTGTCGCGGCGGCCTTTAATCGCCTTGCCCACCGTTATTTCGGCCTCGTAAGCCCGGCCGTAGGCTGGCGACGTGTCAATGAGATTCACTCCGAGATCGAGCGCCTTGTGAATGGTGTCGATGCCCTTATGTTCCTCGACTGCCCCGAAAAAGTCGCTGCCCAGAGGCCATGTGCCAAGTCCTATCACTGAGACGTCGATCCCGCTGTTTCCGAATTTTCTGTATTTCATCGCCATCGTCCTTTCTATAGGTGTAAATATTGACAGTATCAGGATCAGCGCGGACGCAGTTCGGCCAGTTTCGTGAAAACGTCCTTTTCCTTGAGGCCGAGGTACGCCGCCTTGTAAGCTTCGAAACTCTTGTTGTATATAGCGACGTTCTCCTCTATCGGCTCGTAGATCTCGCCGAACCGAACCATGCGTGAGACGAACTCCTCAGGGCTTTCGAGGAGCCCCGCGCCTATCGCCGCGAGTCCGGCTGCGCCCAATACCGCCGCGTCCGGGACTGCCAGCGTGCGAATCTTGCGCCCCATTATGTCGGCCAGTATCTGGCTCCACGTCTTTGACTTCGAGACTCCGCCCGTTATCGTTATGACGTCGTCCATCTCCACTCCGGCCGCCAGTACCGATTCCAGTATATGGCGCGCCTCCAGCGATATTCCCTCGACGACGGAGCGCACGATGTCGGCCTTGGAGTGAGTGTTTCTCAGCCCGAGGAACATGCCGGTCGCGTTGGTATCCCACGTCGGATAGCCGGAACCGAAGAGAGCGGAGTAAAACAGGACGCCGTTGCTTCCGGGAACGGATTTTTGGAGATATCTTTCGTCCATCAGAACATATGGGTCGATACCGCTCTTTTCGCCCTCCGCGGCTTCTTCCGGACAGAGCGTGTCGCGGCACCAGCGATAGCACGTGGCCCCGGAGACCTGCGGCCCTTCGACTTCGAACACGCCCAGCGTCGGAGACGACGGTATCATCAGGCCCTTCAGCGCGGCGAAGTCCGGCTTGGCAAGACCTATGGCGAGCAGGCCGAACGTCCCTATAGTAAGCGACACCGCGCCGTCCTTTATGACGCCGGCGCCCATCGCCGCAAGCTGCTGGTCGCCGGAGCCGGCCACTATTTTTGTGCCGACGGCGAGCCCGGTCTTCTCTGCCGCGTCCGCTTTGATCGTGCCGACAATTTCGGCGGGTTTGCACAGCGGCGGAAATTTATCGAGGCTGAAACCGAGCTTTTCGGCGAGTTCCCTGTTCCAATCGAGAGTGCGGACATCCATCAGCCCGGTGACGGTTCCGTTGGATATTTCGGCGACAAACCCGTCGGAACCGAAAGCGTGCATTATGAGGCTGTCCACAGAGGCGAAGTATTTCGTTTTCGCGTATGTTTCGGGTTCGTTCTTCTTGATCCAGTAGTATTTAGCCGCCGCGAAGATGTTGTAACCCGGCATTCCGGTTATTTCGTTGCGGCGCTCCGCGGAGATTTTGGAGTTAATCTCCTCCATCACGCTCTCCGCGCGGGAGTCGAGCCATATTATCATCTTGTCGTCTATCACGTTCAAATCCTTGTCCACGAGACAAAAACTGGAGCGGTTGACGGAAAAGCTTACGGATTCTATATCTTTGGGGTCCGCTTTGGAGTCAGCTATCGCGTCTTTAACGGCCTCGAACGTGATGTCTATCAGAAATTTCGCGCCCACCTCGACCCAATTGGGTTTCGGCTCGTTGAGTTTATACTCCCTGTAGCCTTTGCCTGCGATGTTTCCGGCGAGGTCTAAGACCATAGCCTTTGAGCCTGTGGTACCGACGTCTATGCCCATTACATATTTGCCCATCACGTACAGCTCCTCTCGTCGATGTGGTTTATTTGAACCGGTCCCGTATCTGAATCAGCCTTTGTACGGCGGTACCAGTCCTATCTCCCTCATCTGGCCGAGCGCCTCTATGATGGCGACCGCGGCGCGCGTCCCTATGAGATCCGCTCCCGCGAGGAGAAACGCGTAGGCGTTCTGCGGCCGCGGGAATTTAACTCCGGCGACCTTGAGTTTGATATCGGTCCCGGCCAGCGTTTTTTTCATGAGCAGAAACTGCTCCATCGTAGGTCCCTCGAACTGCCCGGTCGAGGTTTTGGCGTAGTCAATGCCGGCTTCGGCTATCAGCTTGCAGCCAGCGACTATCTCCTCGTCCTTCAGGAAATTGACGTCGAGAATGCACTTGGTAATTGCCGCGCCGGCCGCGGCTTTGAAATCTTTCAGTTCCTGGAGCACAACGCCGTGTTTTTTGTCGCGGAGAGCGCCGACGTTGATAACGACGTCGACCGCCTTGCAGCCGAGTTTGACGGCGAGTTCCGTCTCGTGCGCTTTTATGACGCCTGGATTCGCTCCGAACGGGAAGTCTATTCCAGTCGCCGGAAGCACGTCGCTGCCTTCAAGCGCTTCGACAACCACCGGAGTCCAGTAAGGAGTCGCAGAGTAAAACGCGGCGCAATTGTACCTCCTCGCCTCCTCGCAGCCCTTGCGGATATCATCTTCGTTGGTGTTTTTGGGAAGAACGCTGTGATCGAAACATTTGCCCAGCGCCCATTTGTCGAGTTTGGACAAGTCCACCATGATGAAAACCTCCTTATTTTAATTTTTAATAAGTTACCACTCCGGTATAGGCGTGTCAATATGAATACAGTTTACCGGCGAATCGTCCCGTCTCAGGCGATAGACGGCGGATGATCTTGGCACGGTACTTTGACCTGACATTTGCCGCAGCCGTAGCGGGGAGCGAATCTCTTCCGCGTTTCGTCGAGAAACGCGGAGCAGGGGAAATGATTCTTTCCCTCGTCAGGAGAAATCGCGTTTGCGGGGCAGTTTCGAGCGCAAGCGCCGCACATCGTACACCAGTCGTAAACCCCGTCGTATCCGCGCGGCGTCGGGGGAAGATCGAGCGACGTGACTATGCTGCCGAATCGTCCGGCTACTCCGCTTCTGGTGATGAGCCCTTTCGAGAGTCCGAACGTTCCGAGCCCGCAGACGAAAGCGACGTGACGTTCCGACCATGAGCTGGAGAAATTGACTCCGGGGAGTTCATCTCTGGCCTTTGCCGAGACGGAGAAGAAGCGGCGATCCTGCGAGGGTATGACTGCCTCGTATCCTTCCGCCTCGATCGCGGCCTTCGCTCTTTCCATCGTTTCGTTGATGAATGCCTGCCCTTCAATACGCGCGTGCAGCCATTCGGCGGACGGCCATTTGAGAGAACTCGCGCAACTGTCCTTTACCCGGGCTGTTTTCGGAAAAAACATGGAGACGACGCTTCGCGCCGATCGAAGCCATTCGCCGGGAGTCGCGAAGTGCTCTCCGATAATGTTCTTTTGCCTGAACTCCGTGAAGTATTCGTCCCCTGCGGAAGCCACCCCCACGATCGGCGCGTCGAACATACGGAGTCCCGCCGCGTCGTGAGTTATGGCTGCGTCATCCGGCACGTAATTTCCTCCTGATCGTTCGCCGCAGAGACGCGCCGCCATTTCCGCGAGTTGTCCTGCATTCATCGAGACCGGCTCCTTATGTGAGTGATCTTAAAGATACGGCAATTTTGACATACTAACCTCGCTGAAGCAATATGTATGGGGGATTCCGGGATCAGCGTGATTTAAAGAAGCGCTGATTAATTCGCTTAAACGGCATTGGATGTACCATCACGCGGCCGGCCCGCCGCTCTGTCCGTCATTTCATATTGGGCGTGGGAGAGTTTAAAATTTTTCCAATCCCTTATGGACAAACGGAAATATTTTAATATAATAACCTGACTTTGTCAGTAAGGAGGGAGAAAAATATCATGTAATATGTTGCAATGCAAAGGATTACATGATTTTAAAATTGATTGAAAATTGTTGTGAATTAGCCTTTTTTCGTGTTTCCTAAAATTTTTCTGATTTCGCCAAGACGTAAATATTGCCG
>JAISYM010000047.1 GCA_031269875.1 Synergistaceae bacterium | reverse complement strand
TCGGAGCGCTTGGCCGGGTCTGCCGTGTAATGCACCCGCAGCACGTGGAAGCCGTCCGGGGTGTCGTACTCAACGACCCCGGGCGGCGTTGTCTCTGAGTTCACCTTTAACCACCGCCTCAAAAAATCCGGGATGCGCTGACGATATGAGAGTCAAGCGCCCGCCGCCCTGTACTATTGGCCTGAGTGCTCTCCATGTGTCGCGCCCCCTCTCCCAGAAAGCTATCTCGTCGCACATGACCGCCGTCGCCGTGTACTGCCTAAGCTGATCCGCGCCCTGAGACACGGCACGCACGGATGAGCCATTCGAGAACGAGACTAGGAACTCCTTGCTCGTCACGGTCGGGAGCCCGAAGGATTTAAGCCACTCCGGCAGATTGTTGTAGATAAACAGCATCCGGTTCTCCCGTATGAGGTAATCCGAGTCCTCCGCCTTCTTCGACTGGACGAATATGGCCGACCGGGGCGTAAAGAGTGCCAGGTGCAGGTGCAGCGCCAGCATGAGCCACGTCAGCATCATGCGGCGCGACTTCGGAACAGCCAGCATCTTATGAGACTGCCACACCCCGCATATATGCCGCAGGTAGGGCAGGTCGGGGAAGCGCTTTATCTTCCCCTCGTCAGCCTCGTCCTGCGTGAGACAGGCGTCCCGGACGAACAGCCAAGGATCGTGCGCCCACTGCTCAGCTCTCTTCGCGGCTATCTGCTCGTCTGTCATCTTTTTCGATTGACGCCAGTATCAGCGCCCGCGTCTCAGGGTCAAAAATGTTGGTGTGGGTGACGCTGCCGGAGTGCTTGAGGTCCACTTTATCGTTGAACATGCCGAGATGACGGCCCAAGAGTTCGAGCGCTTTGAGCTTGTCGAAGCGCTTGGCCTTGATACTGCCGCCGACTGCGCTCCGCGTCTCGGACACTTCGGCCACAATGGCCGCCTCGTCGTCGGTCAGCTCGTCAGACGGGCGCAAGGTTACACCGTTAGGCCCCCACTCGAATATCTGTCTCGTGTCCACAAAGGCGATACGGGCCAGTTCCTGAACAACGCGGTCAGCAGTGACCCCCGTGCGCTTGGAGCGTTCGGCGAGGGCGGCGGCGATAGCATTTTTGATGTCAGGTTTAGTCAGGTTTTCTTGCCCTATCGATTTGGCCGTCTTCTCGACGTACCCCGCCCTAATAGCGGCTTGAGTGGCATTCAGGTCAACAAGGTACTCGTCAACAAATCTTTTTTGCCTTGCGTTCATCTGCCCTCGCCTCCTTTCGTCAAGGCATAAAAAATGGGCGCCCCTTGCTTTGGGCGCCCGTTAAGACCACGATACCATTATACATGTCAAATATACCAATGGGAGGGCCAATGGGACGACAGTTCAGATACCAATGGGGCGACACTACATCATTATCACCACGTGCGGTGACGCTCTGCCACCAGCTCCATGCCGTCGTATTCCTCGATGACATAATCAACGTCGTCCGGTATTTCCACAATTGCCAGACGTGAATAGGGTCCGGCGCAAATATCTGCGCCCAATGTCTCTATCGCTTCTATGAGAAAGGGATCGTGACGCTCTATATTCAAGTAAGAAGGAGGTTTTTTCCCCGACAATTCCTCAATGAGTTTCAGACACTTCTTCGAAAGTGCAAACCCGCCGTAGTGAGTGTTAATTACAACCTTCATCAGCATCACCTCTTTGCCCGAACAAAATGAACTCAGCCAATATCCCCGGAAATGCGCGGCGTTTCCGCTGTATTGTCCGACAGTCCACCCTGTAAACGTCGGCGAGTTGCTGTAACGCCGTTCTATTCAGCCACCTCTGCCTTGGCCTGACCGCCCTAATATGATCCGCCATCATATCCCAGTCGCCGAGGTGCATTCGCTTCCAGTCCCGGACGCTCTGGCAAATATGCTCCCACCCGCCGGACTGCCTGATCACGTCGTCGATCCATGCCGACATCTCTGTAATCCGCTCCTCGTATGGCCGCTGGCTGCAATGTATGCCCAGGCTGTCGAACGCTTTCGGTGGAAACGCGGACAGGAGTTCCAGGGACGACGGCGGGGACACATAGCCAAGGAGGATAGACAACCCCTGTGGGTAGAGCAGTATGAGCCGGATTACGCGCTCCAGGTCGTCGAGCAGCTTATAGCCGGTGAGCTGGGCATCATCGGGGCGCATCTAATTATCGTAAGCCCTGTCTGAGGAAGCCACCGACTCGTCGTTGAACCCCAGCCTATTTAACTGTTTGGCCACTTCCAACAGGGCGTATGCCACAGCAAAACGCCCGTCCATAGATGCTTTTTCCCTGATCTCGTCTTCGATGCTGCTGTCAAACATTGTTATTCCTCCTTGTTTTTGCTGTGCGCTAACTATCTCCACGCATAGCTTTCTAGGAATTTTTGCAGGAACTCCTCTAAGGGAATGCCTTCGTTTATGGGTATTCTCACGCTGACATCTGTTCCTCCCGAGCTATCAGAAAATGAGGTTAGTTGAAAATCTGCCCCTCTGCCCTCTACGAATATAAATATGTCATGCCCCCTGTTTTCATCCCCGATATCGCGCAACAGCTCGTCCTTTAGAATAGACGCAACATTATCAACCAATCTCACTAGCCTTATTGCTTCGCTATTACCCTTCATTTTTCTTGCTCCTTCCTCCGGCCAAAACTTTGACCAATATATTTTCGCGGGCGTTGTTTTTCAAAAAACCCTCCTGGTGGGGGGGAAAAGATGCGCGCGAGACTTGTAGACTTAGATTCTGTCTGGCTTTTTCACCTACACATGCCATGCGCGCGAGATTTCCTTAGAGCCGCAAGCTTTCACGCTTCTCGCGCGCATTTTACCACCCCTATCAGGAAGGTTTTTTGATAACACCCCCAAAAAATATCGCGGACATTCGCGGACATCATTGGTCAAATTTTTCCGTCTAGAACGTCAGACTATTTGTATCCCCATAACCCTCTTGATGGTTTCCCAATAATCAGAATCCTCTTCGAAAATCTCAGCACCTCGTTCACAAGCTTCGATTAACTGTTCAATAACAGTATCGTAGGCTTGTATGGTTTTTAACTCCGGCTCATGCGCGAAGTGGCCTACCAGATAGCTTAGGATGCTCTTCCCCTCAGAATACGCGCCGTGATAGCCGGATTTAGCCGCCTGGTCACCCATATCCTTGATGATAGCCCTGATCTCCGGCCGCTTTTCGCAAATCTCCTCGAACGTCATTTTTATCACTCCTCTTTTTTTAGTCCCTCGCGTATACCCTGATTCTAGTAGACGAATATTCGACAAACTCAGTAATAACAAGGCTTTAAAGCCTGTTTTTTTCGTCTACTCGGTGGTAAAACAGTAGACGAAAGTGGGCGAATCTGGTTTTTGTTTTTCGTCTACTTTCGTCTACATTGGTAGACGAAAAAAAATACTTCTACATGCTCTCTCCTTCTGTATCTACGATTTTTTGTCTACCAAAATCAGGGTCTACGCGCGCGCGCGCGAGGGAGCCTGCCAGAATAACCTTGTATCTTGTGTTTTTACCTTTACCATCCACTTCAAGCAAGGACGCCTCAACCATTTCACTTAGTATTTTCTTGGCGTAAGATTGGCTTACGTTGGGTACGGCGTGCATAATGTCACCCGAAGAAAACCATCCATCCTTATTCATGATGACTCGTTTCAGTATGCTCGTTTTCGTCTCGCCGGTTTCTGGGAACAGTTCAAAGGCCAGCCTCGTGTATTTTTGATAAAACCCCTCCTCTTTGAACTCAAAACCAAACCAATCGTCTTTCGTAGGCTTCGCCCAGGCCTTTTTCAGTGAAAAAACATGTTTTGTTTTTTCGGCAAGCGTCAATTTCTCCAGTACAATGACCGCCCCCGCTTCTCGGAGGAAGATATTCGAGCCTTGCGCGTCCTCGTCAGAAAGGCGTTCAGTCTTGAACTTCGTCCCGCTTTTCCGTGCGTGATGAATGACAACAATCGCGCAATCGTAATTCGTCGCAAGCTGGACAAATCTCATAAACAAGGGTTTCATCTCGTTTGCCTTGTTTTCATCTTTTGTATGGAACCCCTGCAAGGTATCGAAGATCATCATGTCAGGGCGTTCGGCTTCCGCAACTCTTTGAATAAGCTCATATCCCTCATCAGTTGCCAAATCGAGCCAAATCCCTCTTTGCTTAAGCTCACGCCCAAAGACATGTTTCAAGTTGTCGTTGTTGCCGCCCCATCGATAAACGTATTTCCTCGTAGCGAATAGTTTTAGCGGGGCGTCCACCTCGAAAAAAATGATCTTCCTTGGCGGCTCATCCTTTCGGAAGCCGTCCATTATTTCACCGCCTGTAGAAAGCTGGCGTGTAAAACAATCGAGCCAAATCGTCTTTCCGCACCCACTTTTTCCAAAAAGCACGGTTATATCACCTCTGGGGAAAATTCCGCCAATGTGTTCAATGGGGATCGAATCATCCTCGACGACCGTGTATAGATCATTCACATCAATCTGTTTTTCAGCAGATGCATCGCCGCTATGTCCTTCAATGGTATGCACCCACTTCCCTATTTCCTCGTCGTAATACGGGCTGTCCGGCGGCGCGTCGCCCAATGGCGCGTCGTCGTAAGGCATTTGCGGCTGTTTCCCATGCCGCGCCTCTTTCGGGTCGAACCTCTCCCGCAGCGTATGCCAATCGTGTCTTTGGCAGGAGTCGTGCAAGCACTTGAAGGCTACCGCGCCACTTGCGAATTGAATGATGCACGAGTCAGGCGCGGCATGTGACGAGTCGAACGGGCATTCGGACAGCACGTAGGCTGTGCCACCCCCCCAGGGCTTCTCTCTTACAATGTCGATGCCGTGTAGATGCGCGGACACCCACTCGGGGACGTTGATCTCACCGGGAAAGTTCTGGTGAGATCGTCTGGTGTTCCGTTTCGGCTCTACCGGCAACAGCGCCGCTAGTTCTCTGAGTTGTTCGGCTCTGACTGGCATGTTTTGCTAAATTCCGTCAATCCGAAAAACGCAGCTCGCCTATGCGGGCGTTCAGCCGTGTCGTCGCCTTTTCTCGCTATCGTGCCGTAGAGCTTTGTGATGCGGGCAGCGTTGAATACGCTCGTGTCGATTTTTGTATCCTCGTCGTCGAATATGAACGACAGCGCCTCCAGGCTCCGCTTGATCAGATCCCTGCTTTCGTCGTCATTTGGAAGGCGGATAGGATACAGCAGATGATAGCCGTTGCCCGACATTCCGGAGAATGGATCAGGAAACCCTTTATTCGCGAGAAACCGTCCAATGGCAGAAACCTTATCTTTTGACTTGCATAGCTCGCTCCCCGTCGCCGAAATACCAGCGGGCCTGTTCGCGCCGTCTACGTCTATCAAGATCAAACGGCGCTCCAGTATATCCTTGTCGGTCGTAGTCGTGCCCGCCCCAGCCCGTTGTAATACCCTGTTCTTTGCCCGGTGAAGTATTTCGGGCTGCACGGGGTTTAGTGTGACATAAATGCCTTTTACATCTCGCATCCGGTCATAAGTAATCGCCGCTTCGGTCAGTAGGTTCATGTTGTCAAAATAACCCGAATCAACCCGCTTTGAGGTGAAAAGCACGCGCAATTCGACAACCTGATCCTTGAAAAGCGTATTGACAGTCGTCAATATCTTATCTTTTACGTCCTTCTCACGCTCCGCCATAGATTTCATACCCCCTGCCCTTGGCCCAAGCCTTAAATTGTTTTACCGCTGCGTCTTTGCTCCTTATTGAACAGGGGAAGTCGGCCGCTTTGTACTCGCATAGCTCCCCGTCCGCGTCCGACTCGTATATCCTGTACCCGCCGCCCGGACGCTCGTTTATTTTCGCCTGATGTTCGAGCTGATAAAGCTTGCCGTCCGGCGTCACGGCGGCAATGACGAAATGGCCCTTGCCCTGCTGCAATTTTTGGGGAGGAGCCGACGCGGGCGCGCCGGGCTTCTTTTCGCGCGGCTTTGGCGGCTTTGTCATCCTCGTAACTCTCGTCCGTATCGCGTCGCGGTGAATCTTGTACCCCAGCTTCTCGGAAAGGGTGGCGGCGAGCGCCGTCCACGTGACGCCCCTGTATAACGCCGCCAAAATATCTTCTCTCAGGGACTCGACTACGGCGCTGATCTCCCTTTGCCTGTTCTTGTTTCTAGGGGAGTCGTCCCCTCCCATCCCGACGATCGTCTCGCGCAAGTCCTCAATGCTTACGGCTCTCATAACGCGACGTCACAGGGAGGCGATCCATGCAATCAGGAAGGCAAACGCCGCGCCGACGCCCAGCCCTGCATAGGCGATGTTTTTATCCTCCCTTGATTTCTGGCTTGCAATGAGCCAAAACGAGACGACGGAAAACGCAAGCGCGACAAAAAAGATTGCCGCCGCCCGGTCGCTGCTACTCATTCCACTCACCCCTCGTCACATCCGTCCCGATTTCGATCCCGTCTTTCAAGCCCTTCCGGTAGCAATCAGCGGCGATATCGCCTAGGAGGTTATATACGGCGTCGTTGATTTCTTCCACCATATCCCTTGTCTTTTTTGTGTTCATTAGTTCATCCAGAAAAGAATCTGTCTGCTTACTAATAATTGTTGTCATCTTTATCACTCCTGTTCTGAGCCCACTCGCCGCCCATCACGTCGGCCACACCCCGCCAGAAGGCGACGAACGGCTCATCGGCGTCCGGCTCGGGCTCGCCGTCCTTTTCAGGGAACACCGAG
>JAISYM010000115.1 GCA_031269875.1 Synergistaceae bacterium | reverse complement strand
AAAATGGCCTCGTCAATATCGTGCGTGATAAAGACAACGGTTTTCTTTTTTGAAGGTTCGTCTCCCTCCCACAGTGAAAGCAGCAGGTCCTGCATCTTGGAGCGGTTTTTCGCGTCAATCGCGCCGAAGGGCTCATCCATCAAAAGAATGTCGGTGTCCATAGCTAAAGCGCGGGCGATAGCGGCGCGCTGCTGCATACCGCCGGACAATTGAAATGGATACTTGTGCTCGAACCCGGAGAGCCCTACTTTTTTCAAAAAAAAGTTCGCGACGGCGGAGCGTTCGCTTCGCTGTAAATTCTTTTTGGTCTGCTTTAAGCCAAAGACGATATTTTTATGTACAGTCATCCACGGAAAGAGGGAATAATGCTGAAAGACCACGGCGCGGTTTGTCCCCGGGCCGGTTATCGACTGGCCGTCAATGAAAGCGCGGCCGGAAGACGGGAAAATAATTCCCTGCAGCACGCCAAGCAGTGTGCTTTTTCCGCACCCGCTCGAACCGATGATGGAGACAAACTCGCCGCCGCCGACACTGAACGAAATATCCTTTAAGACCAGGAATTTGCCGTCTTTGTCCGGATATTCCGCGTGTAGGTTTTTTATTTCAATCTTGCTCAAAGCGGACCTCCCCGCCGCGTGTCGGCGACATATTTCAAAAATCGGGAATCCAGAGTAGTGCGGGTTCCCGATTTTTGGGTTAAAGTGGAATCAATTGGCGGAATCAAAATGTGTTTTCAGCTCTTTGTAAATTCTTTCATTCGGGTTTTCCGCGATGATCTGCTCTAACGCGGTCCGGTAAATGCCGGTGTTATAGAGCTTTTCGATGTCATAATCCACGCCTTGCGTATACCCAAACTCGACGACGCCTTTTTTAAGCGTTGTGGTAGCTTTTTTGTCAGGATCAGGCACTGATTTCGCGTGGCCGCCGTATACCTCGTATTCAATTTGGGATTTATCGATGGTAATGTACTTCGAGACGTCGGCGACGGTCTTTTCACGTTGATCCTGCGTGAATTTGTACGCCTTGATCAACGCGCGCTCAAAGGCGATATAGGTATTCGGGTTTTTGGCAAGCGCTGCAGTCAGCGCTACTTGGCGGCAGCATGGCTGATCGTGGAATTCCTCCACTTCATTGCAATAATATACAACGGTGTGCCCCGCCGCCTTGGCAACGGACGCGTACGGCGAGTAAACCGAAACGGCGTCGATCTCATTACCCGCGAGCGCGTTATAGGCATCCTTCTGGCTGTCAAAATAGACGACGTTGACCTTATCGGCGCCCGTACCGATTTCAAGTCCAGTCTTTTTCAGAAGAACAAGCAGTTCATAATCTTGGACGCTGTTTTTGACAGAAGCGACGCTGCGCCCTTTCAGAATCGTGATATCTCCTTCCTTAAATCCCGCGGGCACCAAGTTTGATTTGATGACATAGCCGTGGCCGTTGGTCATGGCGCCGCCGAAGATCGTGATGTCATGCTTCGCCGCTTGATTGGTAATGGTCGGGACGGAACCGATAAACGCGGCGTCAAGCTGCCCCCCCTCGAGGCCGGCGACAAGCTCGCCGGCGCTGGCGAATTGCGTCAACGCAACCGTCAGCCCTTCTTCTTTAAAAAAGCCCTCCTCGGCGGCGACAAAAGCGAGAAGGTGAGCGGTTGAGTTCAGGTGACCCAACGCGAAGGTCGTTTTTTCCGGCGTGCCCTTTTTCGAGGATGAGTCACTTGCATCCGAGTTATGGACGAAGAAAAACGACAGAGAGAGCAGCGCTAGAACCAGGATTGAGATGATTTTTTTCATTAGCGAACAGTCCTTTCTTGTTTTTTGTGTCATGCGGCACGGTAATTGAAAATTCAATTTCTTTTCGATAGAGCGCTTAATTATTATGTATTGCGTATAATAATCCCCCCTCAGTACGGTCATTTTTAAAAATACATTTTTCATATATCTTTAGTATGAATTAAAAATAGCATATTGCCAATCGACTGTCAAGCCCATTTTTTTACAGCCTCGTCGAGCGTTCTTAAATGTTTTTATGGTAAAATATACCCGATATAGACGATGATGCCGAAGGAGTTGTGCGTTTGACTGATTTTGAGTCCGGTACGTTCGAGGATTTGCTTAAGATAATGAAAAGGCTTCGCGCCCCCGGAGGCTGTCCGTGGGACGCAGAGCAGACATTAGACAGTCTGCGCAGATATATCCTGGAAGAATCCCATGAATTGGTCGAGGCTATAGCGGAAGGAACCCCGGCGGACGTGTGCGAGGAGTGCGGCGACCTTCTGCTGCAGGTTGTCTTTATCTCTGAAATAGCGGGGGAGATGGGGCTGTTCGGCATAGGGGACGTGACGCGGGCGATATGTAAAAAGCTCGTGTCGAGGCACCCGCACGTATTTTCTAACGTCGTCGTAAACGACTCGTCGGAAGTCAGCCGCAATTGGGAAAAAATCAAGTCCGGCGAGAGAAAGCGGCGGGAGGCTGATTCGTCGGCGATGGCCGGTATCCCGCGCGGGCTTCCTGCGCTTTTGCGGGCCTTTCGGATGCAGGAGCGCGCCGCGAAATGTGGTTTTGACTGGAAGGCCGGGGATACGTCGCCGGTGCGCGCCAAGGTCATCGAGGAGCTGGATGAGTTCCGGGCCGAGGTGGAATCGCAAGACGCCGCGGCGATGAAAGAGGAGCTTGGGGATATGTTCTTCGCGCTGGTGAACCTGGCGAGGCATTTGGGCATCGATCCTGAAAGCGCTCTTCAGGGCGCGAACGGGAAATTTGCCGAGCGCTTCCGTGAAGTGGAGCGCCAAGCCGCGGAGATGAACGTCGAAATGGACGAACTCGGTCTCGACGAACTGGATGTCATGTGGCTTAAAGCCAAGGAGAAACTAAAACTAAGAGGAGGAAGCGTAAATGTCTGAAGTTTCAGCAAGGATCGAAAAAGTAATAGAGTCGGATGTGCGGCCCGTAATAGAGTCTCACGGCGGAGGCATAGAGTTTTTGGGGTTTGACGACGCGAGCGGGGTTCTCAAGGTGGAGCTGACCGGTGTCTGCAACGGCTGCCCCGGAGCGGCGGCTACGATCAGAAACATGGTCGAGGGCGTTATTCAGAGGAGTGTCCCGGAGGTGAGAGAGGTCGTTCGGGCTTGACGCCGTGAACAGCTCTTTAACGGTATCGGTGCCGTCGGAGGAGATACTGTCGCGGCTTCTTGGAACAAGGGATGAGATTTTATTGTCTGTCGAGGAACGTCTTGGCCTCCGCCTTGTGGTGAGGGGAAGCGATATTATCATACCAGACGACGACCCGGTGCTCGCGGCGGCCTTGGCCGATCTCTTGGGCCAGTTCGCCGAGATGGTCCGCCGGGGGAACAGGCCGTCGGTCGTGGAGATACGCTGCGCGCTTGACCTGCTTGCGTCAGGAGAGAGGCCCGATCTTCTGCCGCTCTTGGATAGGGCGATATGCGTGAGTAGCAGAGGCAATATAATCCGGCCATACACGCACGGGCAGAAGGAGTACTTAGACGCGATAAACGAAAATGACGTCGTCTTCGCCATCGGCCCGGCCGGGACCGGCAAGACATACCTCGCCGTAGCGATGGCCGTGGCGGCCCTCAAGTCCGCTCTAATAAACAGGATAGTCCTGGTGAGGCCGGTCGTTGAGGCGGGCGAGAGACTCGGCTACCTCCCCGGAGACCTCATGGAAAAGATAGAGCCTTATATCAGGCCGCTTTACGACGCCTTTTACGATATGCTGCCGCCGGAAAAATTCAGCCGATACGTCGAAAAAGGAGTGATTGAGATTGCGCCTCTGGCATACATGAGGGGGCGCACGCTCAACAACAGCTTCGTCATCTTAGATGAGGCTCAGAACACAACGAAGGAGCAGATGAAAATGTTCCTGACCCGGCTGGGGATCGGTTCAAAGGCGGTGCTCACCGGAGATGTGACTCAGGTCGATCTGCCGAGCGGCAAGGAATCAGGCCTTCGCGTCGTTGAGAGAATACTTGCGGACATAAAGGGCATAGCGTTCTGCCGCCTTTCGAACTCCGACGTCGTGAGACACGATATTGTGCAGAGGATAGTAAAGGCCTACGAGGTATACGAGGCCGGAGCGGCGTTCGGAAAGTACGGCGGAAATGGCCAGGATGCCAAAGCTCTCGTTTCTTGAGGGGCCGGGAGGGAGAGTATTCCGCAATACAGACAAGCGCCCACGGGACAACCGTGTGACGTGCCGGCTCTTTCAGCTATCTCTTGTGGCGTCGTCCTTTATGATCGTCATCTTGGGATGGTTCTTCATCGACAGAAACGACAGCTACAGGGTGGGCTATCCCTCTCCGCGCACGTACCTTGCGCAGAGTTCGGCCCGGTATCTCGACGATGAGGCTACGGCGGACCAGAAAAACAGGGCCGGCGCGCAGATTGTCGACGTAAGGGTCAGGGACTCCGCCGCGACGGCGCTCGTGGAGGGAAGGATCTCCGCTCTCAGGAATGACGGCAATATCGATTTTGCCCAGCCTCAGCTCATAGAACTCGTGAACGGCCTCCCGCCTGAAAACAGGGCGAATATTCTGTCCGCCGTCGCTGGGATAGCGGAAGGGAATTTCGATAAGTCAGTCAGCGACACGGAGCAGTCCGCCAGGATTTGGGATAGTCTGAAGCGGTCCGATCTGACGCAGGCCGACAAGAACCTTGCCTATCAGCTGCTGGACTCCATGCTCACGCCAACCGTCGTGGTTGATCCGGAAATGGCGGATAGGCTGAGGAGCGAGGTGAGCGACGGCATATCCCCGGTTGTAAGAGAAATAAGGCTCGGAGGCGTGATTGTCGATATCGGGCAGGTTGTGACGCCGGAGATAGCCAAGATACTCAGGACACAGGGCTATCCTGACGCGGCTGTACCGTGGAAACACCTCGTATTCGTGGTGCTGGCCGTTTTCGTGTGGTCGACGTGGCTGACATGGATCGCCGACAAGCTGGGCGTCGCGCTGAACGCTACTGAGTGGACTTATGTGGCTGTTCTGCTCATCATAGACTGGGGCGGCCAGAGATTGTTCGCCGCGTGGGGCTTCGATTCGCTTTCGGTCCTCGCTTTGACGGGATGGCTGTTTCTGACTATCCAGCCGGCTTTCGCGTTTCACGCGGCGCTTGGCGGTTCCCTCCTGGGCTATCTTCTGGCTTTTCCCGGAATGACGTATGTGGTGGCGGTGGGCTGTATTATCTGCGGGGTGGCGTCCGGCGCGAGCTTTATGTTTATTAAGGAGGCTTCCAGCCGGATAATGATCTGGCGCAATATATTCAGCCTGGGGTTCTTTCTCTCGGCCGCCTCTATGTTTGTGCGGTGGGGTTTCGGACTGCCCGTCGGCGTTGGCGTTCTGGCAGTATATTTACTGCTCTGCGCGTTCTGGAGCAGTATTGTCGTGGCAATTTTGCCGCTTTGGGAGTCTGTTTTCGAGATACTCTCCCCTCTGCGTCTCTTGGAAATGAGCCATCCGTCTCAGCCGCTCTTAAAACGCCTGCAGTTGGAAGCGCCAGGGACGTACCACCACACGATAACTGTCGGCACGCTCGGCGAGGCGGTCGCGGACAGACTCGGCATGAACGGCCTTCTCGTCAGGACCGGCGCTTACTACCACGACATAGGGAAGCTGAAGCGCCCCCATTACTTCGTGGAGAACCAATCTTTCGGCGACAATATACACGACAGGCTCGCGCCAAAGGACTCCGCGCGCATCATCCTCCAGCACGTCAAGGACGGAATGGAGATGGCAGACGAGTACAAACTGCCGGAGGGGATAAAGCGCTTCATCGAGGAGCATCACGGGCGGACTTTTCTGGGCTACTTCTACAACAAGGCCATAGCGGCGGATAAAGAACAGGGCGGCGACGGCAGCGGGATAGACAAGGCGGATTTTACTTACCCCGGACCGATACCGCAGTCGAGGGAGACCGCGCTTTTAATGCTATCGGACTCCGTAGAGGCCGCATTGAAGAGCCTTGACAAGCCGCTTGACGGCAGACCGGACGTCGAGAAGCTCGTCGAAAGCGTGATGGATTCCAAGATGGCGAGCGGGCAGTTCATAGGAGTTGATTTTACCTTAAAAGAGCTGAACGCGATAAAGACGGCATTCGTCGAAGTGCTGATGTCGATGTATCACTCCCGCGAGATAAAACCGATTGCCGGCCCGGAGAAAGAAGAGGAGCAGAAGAAAGCAGACAGGGAACACAAAGCACAGAAAGAGCCGGTCGAACGCGCCGTTAACAATGCTCCTGCGGCTTGAGGTGGCCGGCGCGCGTAAGCCAGAGATCGACTGCGCTCTGCTCTCGCGCGAACTTGGGGCCTTTGCGGTTAAATTCGCTCCGGATGGATGCCGTGAGCTTTCGGCCGCGCTGTCGTTCGTAACGCCCGCTAGCATCCGGGAGCTGAACGCAAAGTACCGCGGCGTCGACCAGGAGACGGACGTGCTCTCCTTTCCATTGTGGGAGACCGACGGCGCCTTCAATCCGCCTCTCGGCTGGGAAATTCTTCCCCTGGGCGATATCGTTGTGTCGCCGGAATACGTATTTAATAGCGCGGAAGAGAGGAAAATAGACTATAATAACGAAACTGTACTCGTGATAATTCATGGGGCACTCCACCTCCTTGGGTTTGACCACGACTCAGATGAGCGGGAGCGGGAGATGTGGCGCATACAGGATGCGCTTCTCGGTGGATATCTTGTGAAATTTCGTCATGCTTCGGTAACAAACAAGGAGGATTGATGGCGGAGTGAGTTCTGATTTGGTAGAAAGTATTGGCCTGCTGCTGGTGTTTCTCTTTATCTCGTTCTATTTCAGCGCGACGGAGACAGCGATAACCGCAGCAGGAAAAATAAAATTGAAGTCCCTCGAAAACACCTATCCGCAGAGGAAAAAGGGTTTCGCGTGGCTTGCGGAAAACATCCAAAAGGCGCTGACGGCGACGCTCGTCGGCAATAATATCGTCAACATCGCGGCGGCTTCGCTGGCTACAACAGTGTCGGTGAGTTTGTTCGGCCAAAATGGGCCGATAATAGCCGTCACCGTGATGACGGCGATCATTGTGGTCTTCTGCGAAATTCTCCCCAAGGTTATATCCATCGGTTACAAAGAGCAGGTGCTCAACCTGTCCCTGCCTATTTTGTCCGCTGTCTATTTCGTACTGTCACCCGTGATATACGTCATTCACGGTCTGATCTGGTGCATTGGGAAACTGCTAGGCCTCAAACTTGACGCGAAAAGGTCTTTCATCACCCGCGCCGACTTCGAGATGATGATCCGGGAAAGCGGCGCGTCGGGGGCGCTAGAAGAGGATGAGCGCAAAATGATACACGGTGTCATAGCCTTTGAGGAGACCAGGGTCTCGGAGGTCATGGTGCCTCGTACGGACATGAGAACAGTGACCTTTGATACCACGGTGGAGGACGCGTCGGCCATCTTCCTGGAGACCGGACACTCGCGGGTTCCGGTATATCAGACGGAGCTGGACAAGATAACCGGTATGTTATACGCGAAGGATCTGTTGGGCCCTCTCTCCCGCGGCATGAAGGGCGAGACGGTGGAGGACCTGCTGCGGAAGCCGCTTTTCATTCCGGAGACGGTCAAGACCGACGAGGCCTTCGAGCTGATGAAAAAATCACAGATCCATATAGCGATAGTCGTCGACGAATACGGCGGTACCGCCGGTCTTGTCACCTTAGAAGATCTCATCGAGGAGATAGTGGGGGATATACAGGACGAGTACGACGACGAAACGCCGGATGTGCTGGATGAAGGCGGTGGTTCTTATCTCGTGCAGGGATACGTGAATCTGGAGGACTTATCTGAGACGCTGGGTTACTCCTTTGAGTTCGACGACGTCGACACAGTCGCGGGTATGTTGCTTACGATAATCGGCGATTTCCCCAAAGAGGGGCAATCCGTCTGTTTTGGCCCGTGGAAGATAAGCGCTGTCGAAGTCGAGGAACACCGCGTACTTCAGGTCAGGATGGAACGTATGGACGGCGGAAAGAACCATGAAGAGGGCGAAAATTAACGGGTTGACCCAAAAAAACCGAAAATCGGAGGTTGACGCCTTGGCGGAACCGGACGCGGATAACTATTGGCTCAGACTGGGCGCAACCCCTGAGCGGCTCATGGAAGTGGCTGAAAATTACAGGACGATGGCCTACGCGCCGTACTCGTGCTTCTTTGTGGGCGCGGCGCTGTTGATGGACGACGGAGCTGTGATAGGCGGCTGCAACGTAGAAAACGCGAGCTACGGTATCACTCTCTGCGCCGAGAGGATAGCGATGGGGAACGCTGTATCGTCCGGCCGGATTTATCCGCTTGCCATAGCTATTGCGGGAGACGGCGTCTCTTTCTGCTCTCCGTGCGGCGCCTGCAGGCAGTTTCTGGCGGAGTTCAACCCCGATCTGGACGTTATCCTGCTAAAACACGGCAGATTGATCTCCATACCTCTCAATTTGCTGCTGCCGCATCGCTTCAAACTTGAGGACGACGATATTTTACGAGGAAAATAAGGAAGGGAAAAATGCAAGAACCCCAAAAATTCAAATCAGGTTACGTGACGTTCGCCGGACGGCCGAACGTGGGAAAATCATCCATCATAAACGCGCTTTTGAAGGAAAAAGTGGCGGCGGTTTCCAGCAAACCGCAGACGACGCGCAACGCGTCCCGGTGCATACTTACGACGGATGATTGTCAGATTGTGATAGTCGATACGCCGGGCCTGCATAAACCAAAACACGCTCTTGGCGAGTTTATGATGCGGGAGGCCCTGGAGGCCATGAGTTCGGTGGACGCCATCTGTTTCGTGGTCGAGGCCGGTAAACCGCTCGATCCAGCCGGAGAGTCGATACTCGACCTTATCGCCGGGAGCAATCTCCCGATACTGATCGTCGCGAACAAGACAGACCTCTGCCGCGGCGTGGAGGGGGAGGAGCGCTTCTGGCGTTTCATCGCTCCTATAAAAGAACGGTTAACGGCGGCGTCCGTCATACCGGTATCCGCGAAGGAAGGGACGAACCTGGACGTTCTCATGGACGAACTCGCGAAACTCCTTCCTGAAGGGGAGGCTATCTACCCGGACGACGTTCTGATGGACACCACGGAGCGTTTCCTTGCGGAGGAGATCATCAGGGAGAAGATCTTCGAGGTGACGGAACAGGAAGTGCCGCACAGCGTCGCGGTGATTGTGGAGGAATTTAAAAGCCCGGATGAGTACCCGGAAATGAAGCGCGGGGAGATCCGGGCCGACATAATAGTTGAGCGCCCCGGACAGAAGGCTATCTTAATCGGCGAGAAGGGCTCGAAGCTCAAGTCGGTCGGGACGGCCGCAAGGCTGGAGATGGAGCGGCGCTTTGGCTATCCGATATTCCTGCAGCTGTGGGTCAAGGTCAAGCCAAATTGGCGCAAGACCGCCCTGGGGATAGAGAGGGCGGGCTATCGCCGCCGATGACCGGCCAGGATTTTGCCCGGGCTGACCGGGCGCGGTTGGGGTACGGCGGCGCGCCCCTCATCCGTTTGGGTACTTTCGGCGAACCAGCCTCTCTCATGCACGGGGAACACGCGGCGAGCGGCCTTGTCTTGCGCAGGAAGGAGACGGGCAAGTCGCAGGAATTACTTTTATTTTTGAACAAACTCGGCGCGACATGGGTGTCAGCGCCCGGTACAGGCGCAAAAAACCGGTTCGGCGCAGGTACGGAGCCCATGATGTGGGGCGAGTTTCGCCTCTATCAGAGCCCCAGGCGGCTTTACCTGAAGGGAGTCGACGTGAGGGAGGATTTCTGGGCTATGCGAGGCTCGCCCAAGACGCTTCGCACTGCCGTTAAGTGGTGCGGCGAACTTGCCTCGCGCTTGATACCGGGAACTCAGGCCGACAGCTTGCTCAGCCTCCTGTGGGGCAGCATGAAAAACCTGTCGTCGGGGCTTTATCCAGCGCTTTTGGACATACGTTTCGCGTGGCGCTGGGGAAATCTCTGGGGCCTCGCCCCCCCTCTGGACGCCTGCTCATCCTGCGGCGCAAAACTGGGTTCCGAAGGGGACGCCCTGTTCCAAATGACATCGGACGGCTTCATGTGCCGTAACTGCGCGGAGGAGGCTCAAACATCCGGAAGCGCGGTCATAGTGGGCCGCCTGAGCACGGCGGAACACGACATTCTCCAAAAAGCCGCAACTCTCCCCAAGGACAAATTTCTCGCATGGGCAACTAATGCGCCACCGCCAGATTCAAATTTAGCCGCGCGCGCCTCCTGGCTCTATTCGTTTATAAGCGTGACATGAAAAAAAAGCGTCTTGGCGGCGTCACACGGCTTTCCATAGTAGCGTATTTTCTTCCGCGCAGGGCGCGATAGCCCCCGTATCGGCGAGGTATGACAGAAACGACCTGATAGTGCTGCCCGTCAGCATGTACTGCCTGATATCCATTTTGAGGCCGTAGGAGTCGAACAGTTTTTTTAGAATATCCTCAAAGTGCGCCGGCGCGGCGCAGATATCCTGAATTTTTCTGGCGATCTCCAATATTTTGCGCCGGTTGACATCGGCGAGCGGGCCTGTCTCGACGAGCGGACGCCCGTGCGACGGGATAAAGAGACGGCCATCCAGTTTTTCGAGCGCCGAGAGTGTTTCGAGGTGCTTTGCGACGTTGCGTATGAATGGTATATGATACTTTTCGAGCATGGACTCGCTTGCGAGCGCATCCGCCAGAAACCACACGCCGTCTGGACTCCGCACGCCCGTCATGGCGAACGAGTGCCCGTCAAGGCGCGCCGTCTTTACCCCCGGCGGCAGAATCGAATCGTCGAGTTCCATAACGTCGCTGTCGCCGGAGTAAAGCAGCTTCTCCTTCATAACCTCCGGCGGATATCCGCCGTAGAGGAGAGACGTGTTTAATATGGAGTGCCTTATTATCGCCGCGTCAGCGCCCGCGGCGTATGCCGGACAGCCTGCCGCCTCCTGAAGAAACTTGTTGCCGCCGACGTGGTCGGCGTGAGAGTGTGTGTTTATTATCATTTCGAGCGTCCAGCCGCGTTCCCGTATAATTTCAAGCGCCTGTCCGCCATGCCCGCTCTCCATGCCGCTGTCGACAAAGCAGGCCTTGCCGCCGTCATAAACGCATACCCCTATCTTGGACGGGCAATTTATGTAATATGTGCTCTCTCCAACCTGTTTAAGCTCGTACATATAAGCCCTCCGTTCGCGTAAATATAATCCAAAGGTTCAATGTTGCATTATAATCAAATTCAATTCTGATGGGAAGTTATCGGAATTGGCCTCCGCGAAAGAAGATTATGAATATCAGGTTGATTGAAAAACTAACTGCAATTTTTAGGAGGTAAATGCAACCGGAAAGAATAGGGCTGCATTTAATAGTGCAAATCGAGATAAAGCGAATACAGAAAAACGATTTGAAAAAGAAAAGGCAGCTTTTGATGGATAAATGCAACCTCTAAAAATAGTATCGTATAAACGGAAGCAATTTCTGTTTTTTACTGTTTTCCTTTGCCAGCACTTGTTTCTTGAGTAATTTAGACCGTCGCGCTTA
>JAISYM010000069.1 GCA_031269875.1 Synergistaceae bacterium | reverse complement strand
TGGCGTCCGACATGGATGTCGGGCGAGCGAATCAGCTCAGGACAGAGGTGTATGAGCGGTCCAATTCGCGGAGTGAGTCGCCGGCCCGTCATCTCGGGTTCATCATTATAAGACAATTTGGATAGTCATATCATGTTTTTATCAAATTTCGGCTTATAGCGATCCTTATTACGTCCGCCAGGCTGTTGGCGCCAAGTTTCGCGTAGAGTGTGTTCAACATCATTTTCACCGTTGAAATTGACAGATCGCGGTTCGCCGCGATTTCCGAGCGGGAGAGGCCCTCGTACAGATCTTGAAGGATTTCCATTTCCCTTGTGGAGAGCCACACGTCATCCTTTATATTGTGTGCTTTTTTATACTCCGACAATATAAGGAGCCGCCGCTTAGAGTAAGTGGCCGACTTCCTGTGAATCATTTCAAGCCATTGAACGGGGATGCCGCCGCCCCCATCCCGCATGGCCGCCCTGGTGAGAGTGCGCATATCCTTGCCCAACTCTATGAACGGCATTGTCAGGTTGTTTGTAGACGAGAGTTCGTAAGCCTCTTGGAACGCCGCCATCGACGCGTCCCTGTTTTTAAGCTGATACTGGCACGCCGCCGCAAGCAATTTTGTCTCCAATTTTCCGAACAGAACATCGGTAAAAGCCGGCTTGCTTTCGATAAAAGAGAGCAGCTCATGGTATCGTTTTGCCGAATAGTAGAATTTCGCCCTCACGAAGTCCACGAAATCCGCCTTGAACGCTCCGAGAGAACCCTTCCCAAAATTGCCGCTCAGTATCCAATGCGCGATTTGGCCCGGCTGGTTGATAAGCGCGTAAAACCAACTCGTCACGATGTCAAATGTCTTGAAACGCGCGTAGTATTCCTTTATCTCGAGCTGCGCTTCCAAGTTTTTCAATATGGCCTGTATTTCCTCATAATCACCGTTCGCCGCGGCGATACGGAGGAGGTAAAACAACGCCCTGTTTTTCACCTCATGCTGATTTCGCTCTTCCGCCTTATGAGATGATTGTTTCAGGAATTTAACGGAATTTTTCAAATCACTTTTGTAAAATAGCAGTTCCCCTCTGGCCAAATCGTCCAGCCCGTACATGCATCCGTTTAAAACATTGGCCATCAGCGGTACAAGGCGTGTCACGGCGTCCAGATATTCTTCCATCGCGCCGCTCCGAGCCGTACCGACCTTGGAAACCAAGGCGCTCAGCGTTACCTTTATAACCGGGCCGGATTCCGTATCCGTGCTCATCCTAAAGTAATGATCCGCCTTTTCGAGCGGGAGGTAGAAATCGTAGCGATCCGTGTAGGGTACCATTAGATAGTCCGCGATGCCAAGTGATGCGTACGCGCCGCAAAGGATGCGGTTGTTGAGGTCTGAACTAGGCAGGGACGAATATTTTTCAATGCGTCCTTTGACGTCCTCCAATGCTTCCTCATAAAGGCCGAGGCTCAAAAGCAGCGTCGAGTACTGGCGGTGATACCGCGCGAAGCCCTCCATCAAATGCGCCGGGGCCCTGTTATAAATGTCCAAGATGAACTTCGCCTGGTCAAAGGGAAACTGTATCGGGAAATCATGCACGATGCCGACGATCGCTTCGTATTCACCAGCCTTGTCATAGTACGAAATAGCGTCCATTTTATAATCGTTTACGTCGCACCAACCGGCCGCCTTCAAATAGACGTCCCTTTTTTCCTCCTCGGTCAGGACGTCCTGTTTTTGGCGCAGATAGTCAAGAAACAGGTTATGTATGAGATACGCGTGCAAATAGGTGTCGAGCCGCACGAAAGAATTGATCTTTTCCAGTTCGTCGACCAGGCTTTTATCTCCGTCCGCAAGAATTAAAACCAATTCCGCCGAAAGATGGTCTATCAGCGACAACCGGACCAAAAATCTCCGCAGCCTGTCCGAAATAACGAGAAACACTTCGGTTTCTATCATCTTGAAGACGTTCATCTTCATGGCGATTCGCGCGTTTTTCTCCTGCGACGGGGATTTTTTGAGAGAGAGGCCAATCAGGTTTACCGCGAACATCCACCCCCTCGTGTCGCCGTAAATATCCGCGATGCTTTGCGGCGGCAGTGAAATGCCCAGCAATTGAAAATACTGCGCGGTCTCGCCCTCCGTCAAGCGCAGGTCATCTTCGTTGACTGTAAACACCATCCCCTGCGACAACATTCTGACCGTGTTGATATCAGGATCTGTCCGCGAAATAAGTATCGCCGTTATATTCGGGAACGAGGACTTGAGGGCGTTCTCCATAAACTGAAGTACCGATTTTTCCTGTATGAGGTGAAAATCATCGAACACCATCACCCGTTTCTTGGGCGGCAGGATTTCATTCTCGATCAACGAAACGTACTTTTCGAACTGATCCTCCGTTTCCGGGAACCCGAGCATCAGCAGGCGCTCCGCGAAGCGCTCGTTGCGCATAGAGATAGTGTGCGTGAAATTCTCCCAAAATCGCGTGACGAGGTTATCGCGCTCCGAGAGCTGAAGCCAAATCGTAGTGGCGTCATAGCCCTGAAGGAATGAATAGACGGCCACAGTCTTGCCATATCCGGCGCCGGCGGAAATAATGACCAGCGGTTTTTGCATGGCATCAGAAAAAAGCGCGTTTATTCTAGGACGATCGAGAAAGTCCATTTTCTCTGAGGGAATTGCCGCTCTTCTGTTAAATGTAAGGTCGCTCGTCTGAAAGCCCCCCTTTGTATAACCGAGTGCCGCTTTCCATCAATAACAGCGTAAATCACGGAACAAAAATTTGCAAATATTGAAAATTAAACAACATCTTCGATGATATACCCTCTTTTAAAAAAGACAATACGCAATAGGTCGTATTTTGTGATTTTTGTTATCAAAAATAGGCCATGTTGGAGATTATGTAAGAGTAACTATCAATTAAATCCATGGAGAACATTCCACAGAAATAACTCATTTTTAAGATTTTAATTACTATATTTCGGATATTGTGTGTGATTGCAAAATAGTTCATAAATATAATGTAACAAAAAGTGGATCGGCCTTCCCCGAACAGTGGATCCCTTGGGGTCAGGACGCAAGTGTCAGAGAGGAGAAGAAGATGATGTCCGTACGCAGGAAAGTATTTCTGGCAATGATAGTTTTCACCGCTGTTTTTGTCGCTTCCATTTTAGGCATGGGCTTACGTTCAATACCGGCAGAGGGTAAGCTCTTGGAGGATCGGTCCGCTCGGGTCTCCCTCCACTTGCTGAATACGATGGCTTTCTTCCTTGGATTTGGCGTTTTGACCACGATAATGCTCTCTGGGGAACTCGCCAAGTCGCTCATGGGCATAGAGGGGTGCAAAGAGCCGGTTTTCGAGTTTGAGGAAGCCGCGGACAGCCAAAATGAGACCAAAAACTGGCTGATAGCGAACATGCGGCGCGATATGCGCAAACCTCTCAATTCAGTCATCCGCCTATCCGAGCATGTTTTCAGCGAGCCCGCGCTTGGCAGCGAAACGCGTGACTGCGTCGAGAAAATACACAACGCAGGGATGACGCTCCTTGACGTAATCAACGACACGTTAAGCGTTTCCGGAGCCGAACCGAAGAAATTCGCGGTCACTCCTATCGAATATGACGTGCCCAGCCTTATCAACGATATCCTGACGCTGAACATTATTCGCTTCGGAGACAGGCCGGTTCAATTCAACGTCGATATCGCCCATGATATGCCAAACAGACTTTTTGGCGACGAACTCAGAATCGAACTGGTTTGTAACAAATTGCTGAACAACGCCTTCAAATACACTAAACAGGGACGCGTGGATCTGTCTTTCCGGTGCGAGAGGAAGGAGGGCGGCGATTGGCTGACGATCCGCGTGGCGGACACCGGGATCGGCATACGCCCCGAGGATATGGGCGGGCTGTTTCAAAGCGGCGGCCGAAATCCCGGCAAAACCCGCGGAACCAGTCTTGCGGCCGCAAACACGATAGTGACGGCGATGGGCGGCGCTATCGCGGCGGAGAGCGAATACGGAAGGGGCAGCGTCTTTACGGTCCGCGTCCCTCAGCGTTTCGTCACAAGTTCCCTCCTGGGAAAGGACGCCGCCGAAAACCTGAAGCGATCACATCATATCGGAAAAAAGCTGGCGGACGGCGCGAAACATGTACGCCCCGCTACGTCCGGGAACGAGGCGCTACCGGCATAATGCGGGAAAAGCGCCCGGGTTTGGGGAGCTAAATTTGGTATCAACATGCAAACCGCAATCTAACCGGTAAATCCCATATTGGCGTTGATCCAAGACCACGGAAACCGCCGGATGTGTCCGGCGGTTTCCGTGGTCTCTGCTGTTTTTAGGATATTGATTTCAGGATATTGGCAAATCACGGCGGATGGTGTTAGTATGATTATGACCGCAGTTTCATGTATTTATTACCATTCTACTGGGAATTGCTGTATAATAAATGGAAGTTGTGATTTTATATAGAGGTGATTGAGGTGGAAACGCGTAAAGTATATCTTGACAACTCTGCCACCACCGCGGTGGCTGAAGAAGTATTAAACGCTATGCTGCCATATTTCAGGGAGAGCATAGGAAACCCGAACAGTCTGCACGTGTGGGGGCGCGACGCGCGGAGAGCCGTCGACGAGGCGCGCGCGAGCGTGGCTTCGCTCGTAGGCGCTTTGCCTGGCGAGATAATATTCACCGGAGGCGGAAGCGTCTCCGACAACCTCGCGATAAAGGGCGCGGTATGGAGAGCGGGTGAGGCTAAAAAGCACATTATAACCTCCGCCGTGGAACATCACGCCGTCATGGACACGTTCAAATGGCTGGCAAAAAAGGGGTGCGACGTGACCTTCCTGCCCGTCGACGAATACGGCCTGGTGAGCCCGGAGTCGCTCGCTTCGGCGATAAGGAGCGATACGCTTCTGGCAAGCGTCATGTACGCCAACAACGAAGTCGGCACTATAAACCCCATATCCCAACTCGGAGAAATATGCCGGGAGAGGGGCGTGCTGTTCCACACGGACGCCGTGCAGGCCGTCGGGCATATCCCTATAGACGTGAGTAAAATACCGGTCGATATGCTGACGATGTCCTCGCACAAGATGTACGGCCCCAAGGGCGTCGGGGCGCTTTACATCCGTAAAGGCATTAAACTCACGCCGCTCGTACACGGCGGGGGACAGGAATTTGGCCTGTACTCCGGCACCGAGAACGTGCCGGGCATTGTCGGCATGGGCGCCGGGGCCAGGATCACGCTCAAGCTTCTCGAAGATGGAGAGGCCGGGCGCGTTTCATCTCTCCGTGATTTGCTGCTTGACGGAATAACGAGCCGTATCCCGGACTCGTTTGTCACGGGACACAGGACGGAGCGGCTGCCCTACCACGCGAGCGTCTGCGTAAGACACATCGAGGGAGAGGGTATGCTGCTTCGGATGGACTTTGCCGGCATCGGCGTATCGAGCGGCAGCGCCTGCACGTCCGGCAGTCTGGAGCCAAGCCACGTGCTCCTCGCTATGGGCCTGGATCACGCGACGGCTCACGGTTCCGTGCGTATGACGCTGGGCATCGACACAACCCGCGATGATATCGACTACGTTTTGGAGAAGTTCCCTCCGATAGTCGAGACGCTGCGGAAAATGTCTCCGTATAAAGGATAAGGATTACAACGGAAGAAAGATATATAATATGACATGGTAACGTCAGTAATGGGAGGTGTGAAAAATGTACAACGATAAGGTCGTGGATTATTTCATGAACCCGCGCAATGTCGGATCTCTCGACGCCGCGAACGGCATCGGTGAGGTCGGCAACCCAAGGTGCGGAGATGTCATGAAGATTTATCTCGATGTGGATGAGAACGAGATAATACGGGACGTCAAATTCGAAACATTCGGATGCGCGGCGGCGATAGCGACGAGTTCAATGGCCACGGAGATGGTCAAGGGCATGACCATCGACGAAGCGCTCAGGATAACGAACAAGGATGTGGCAAGCGAGCTGGGAGGGCTTCCTCCGCAGAAACTTCACTGCTCTCTGCTCGCGGAAGAGGCGCTTCGCGCCGCGATACTCGACTACCGCAGCCGCAGGAACGGAACGCGGACAGCGCCGGTCTGCGCCGGCTGCTGTAACGCCTGTACGGAATACGAAGAGGAAGAGCGCTATATCCCGGAGACGTCGAGAGTTGCGGACTGATAAAAAGACAATGCCGGGCAAGGTAATCGCCGTCTGCACATCCCCTTCGAAGGGCACTATCAAGCATGATGTCGGAAGCGGCAGGCTCATAGAGGAATACGGAATCGAGGGGGACGCGCACGGCGGCTTTGCCCACAGGCAAGTGAGCCTGATTGCCTCGGAGGATATAGAGACGATGAGGGCTCGTCTCCCGGAGCTCGTTCCGGGGAGCTTCGCCGAGAACATCACGACGGAGGGATTCGATCTCTCCGCCTTAGCACTGGGGGACAGAATCAGTGTGGGCGATTGTCTCCTGGAGGTGAGTCAGATAGGCAAGGAGTGCCACACCAAATGTGAGGTATTCCACAAGACGGGCGACTGCATCATGCCGCAAAAGGGAATATTCTGCCGCGTTATAAACGGCGGCACGGTGCGGACGGGAGACGTCGTATCCGTTTGCGTTTGAACCCTGGGAAACGCTGATTAATTCGCCTGAACGGCATTTGCTGTTTGGGAAGTTTGACGCCGTAAGGGGTTAAATCTTTACCCTTTATGCCTCTAATAATAAATCAGACTTTTCCTAAAAACGCGCCGCGGCGGCGTCAACTTTGAATGCCCTCTCTCCGATGGCCCCGCGAGGGGCCTTTTCAGCGTGTAACTACCGCAATTCCGATGCGGTGATTTCCGATTTTCCGCGACGGAGGTTGTTTTTGGGATGATACGGCTCGATTGCGTCAACAAAATTTACAGGGTGACCGAACCCGGAGGAACGGCCAAAAGAGATTTTCACGCCCTCCGGGATGTCTCTCTCGATATAGAAAACGGCTCGATCTACGGCATAATCGGCCGCAGCGGCGCCGGAAAGAGCACGCTGATCAGATGTGTCAACCTCTTGGAACGCCCGTCTTCCGGCAGGGTGTTCATAAACGAGGTCGAGATGACCGCGCTCGGCGAGGCGAAACTTCGGGCCGCGCGAAGGAAGATTGGCATGATTTTCCAATCCTTCAATCTGCTGGCGAACAGGACCGTCTTCGGAAATATCGCGTTTCCTCTCGAACTGGAACGCTGGTCAAAACAGGAGATAAAGGACAGGGTGAACGAGATAGCGCTGTTGGTCGGCATAGACGACAAGCTCGCTCAGTACCCCTCTCAACTGTCCGGCGGACAGAAACAGAGAGTAGGCATCGCCAGAGCGCTGGCAAATAGACCAGATTTGCTCCTCTCGGACGAGGCCACGTCAGCGCTGGATCCGCAGACCACAAAGTCGGTTTTGAGACTCCTTCGCGACATAAACGAGAAGCTCGGTCTCACCGTCATACTGATTACGCACGAAATGGACGTAATAAAGGAGATATGCGACTCGGTCGCCGTGCTCGACTCCGGCGAGGTGGTCGAGGAGGGCTCCGTCCTGAAGGTGTTTACAACACCCTTAAAGAGCGTCACAAAGGAGCTTATGACCAGCGTGATGCAGACGCGGCTTCCCGATTCTTTCGCGGATCTCAAGTTCACCGGCGAGCGCGGCAGCCGGGAGACGGACATCCTGCTTCAGCTCTCGTTCTTCGGCAGCGTCGCGGCTCAGCCCATAATCTCCGACCTTGTCCGCGGCTTCGACGTCGACGTGAACATTCTGGCCGCGCACATCGATCACATCAGGGCCACCCCATGCGGAACGCTCATCATACAGCTTTCAGGGGAGGACAGAGGCGGAGCGCTCGACTACCTGCTGGATATGAATCTCAAAGTCGAGGTGATTGGATATGTCGCAAGATTTAACGATATTACTCATTAAGGGGCTGGCCGACACCGCGTATATGGTCGGCGCATCTTCGGCGATATCCTTTTTGTTCGGACTGCCGCTCGGGGTGATTCTATCCATAACGGCACCGGACGGCATCGGGACGAACAGGCCGCTCTACGGCGCGCTCTCCCTCTTGGTCAACATCGGCCGGTCGATCCCATTCATCATCCTGATGGTGGCGATAATACCGTTCACAAGGTTCCTTGTCGGCACATCCATCGGGACGAACGCGGCCGTTGTTCCGCTGTCGGTTTCAGCGATACCATTCGTGGGCAGGGTGGTGGAGTCGGCCCTGCGCGAGATAGACGATGGGATAATAGAGGCGGCGCTCTCGATGGGCGCGACGCCGTTCGATATCATACGGAAGGTTCTCCTGCCAGAAGCCCTGCCCGCCATTATCTCGGGGCTTACGCTTACCGTCATAAGCCTGATAGGGTATTCGGCGATGGCGGGCGCGATCGGGGGCGGCGGGCTTGGCGATATCGCTATCCGTTACGGGTACCAGCGTTTCATGCCGGAAGTCATGCTGGCGACGGTCATAGTGCTGGTGCTGATGGTGCAGTTCTTCCAGTTTGCCGGGGACAGGCTGTCGGGCATGGCGAGACACGACAAAAAGACAGAAAAGTGATATGATACGCTCCGCGTTAGGAGTGACGTTATGAAGAACACGCAAGACAAAGCCTTTATGGAGCAGGAGGCGATCTACCGCCTCCTCGTTCGTTTCGCGGGGCCATCCCTGATAGGCATGGTGGCAAACGCCCTTTACAACATCGTTGACAGGATTTTTGTGGGACAGGTCGTCGGCGCGGACGGTATCGCGGCTATCTCGCTCGCCTTCCCCTGTATGCTCTTTTTTACATCCGCCGCGACTTTGATCGGCATCGGGGCGGCCTCCCGGATATCCATCCAGCTTGGCGAGAAGCATAGACGGCTCGCCGAGCAGACATTGGGGAACGCTTTCAGCCTGGCTTTCGCGCTGTCTGCCGCTTTCATGCTCATCGGCTGGCTCTCCTTCGACAAAATACTGCGGCTGTCCGGGGCGAGCAGCGCCACCCTCCCGATGGCGTCCGAATACCTCTCGATAATACTGTGGGGCGTCCCGTTCGGGATGATCAGCTTCTCGCTCTCAAGCCAGATAAGGGCTTGCGGGAGCCCGCTTTACGCTATGGGCAGCCAGATGTTCGGCGCTATAGCGAACGTCGTACTGGACGCCTGGTTTGTCCTTGGTCTCGACATGGGCGTGTCAGGCGCCGCCATTGCCACCGTCATAAGCCAGTGCGTGTCGATGCTGTGGTGCCTGTCGTACTTCCGGACCAGCAAAGCGGCGATAAAATTCCGCCTGCCCTTCATGCTCCGTCCCGACCCCGCCGCCATGCTCAAAATCTTCACGGTTGGGACCCCCGCGTGCCTCGTCACCCTCAACTTCGTCCTCGTACACGGGTTCATCAACAACGCGTCGAGCTCTTACGGCGGCGACCTGGCAGTGTCGGCCACCGGGATATTCATGAGCATGGACTCGCTGCTTTTCATGCCGGGTGTCGCCATTGCCGAAGCCTGCCAGCCGATAGTCGGCTTCAACTACGGGGCGGGCAGGATCGACAGGGTGATACGAACGGCCAAGACCGCCATACTGGCGTCCTCGTTCTTTTACATAACCAGCTTCATCGCCGTCATGCTCTTCGCGGACAAGATGGCGATGCTCTTTAACTCCTCCGACAGAGAGCTGATAAACCTGGCGTCGAGCGCGCTGCGCGTCTCTTATATCGGGGTGCCGCTGATGGGAATTTCCGTCGTGACAGCCTCGTTCCTTCAGGGCCTTGGCAAGGGGAAGGAAGGATTTATGCTCTCCCTGGCTCGGTTTGGAATATTCCTCTGGGCGCCGCTCATGACGCTGCCAAAACGCTTCGGCGTCTACGGGGCTTGGGGCAGTTTTCCGGTGTCGGATATCTGCGGCTCTATCACATGCCTCATCTTCCTCGTCCACACGATAAGGACGCTGAGGGGCGCAGACAGGGCGGTATGCCCGCTGTCGGATGCGGAATGATTAAAGAAGATGACTATACAATTGTCTCAGGAAAGAGATGACGGACCGACGAACGAACGCAGCGAATTGGCGACCGACATGGATGTCGGGCGAGCGAATCAGCTCAGGACAGAGGTGTATGAGCGATCCAATTCGCGGAGTGAGTCGCCGGCCCATCATCTCTGGTTCATCATTATGAGACAATTGGATAGTCATATTAAAGAAAGATTTATCGTTAGATGCCTAATATTATCGCTATAGGAGGAGAGTCAGTGCTTATTACAGATCTTCTGAGACAAAACGCCGCGTCGAGAGGCCAAGATATCGCGATTGTCGAGATAAACCCCAAAGCGGCTCAAGACAGGGTCGTCTCGTGGCGGGATTACGAGGAGAGCGAAAGCTATCCTGACAGCGCGGGACGCCGGGAGATGACGTGGAAATATCTCGACGACCAGGCAAACCGCGTGGCTAATTTCTGCTTGAGCCGCGGGATCGGGCACGGCAGTAAAGCCGCGATGCTTATGATGAACGCGCTGGAGTGGTTCCCTATATACTTCGGGATACTCAGGAGCGGGGCTATGGTCGTGCCGCTGAGCTTCAGAAACACAAAAGATGAGGTCAGGGACAGTCTGACGCTGACGGGCACCGACGCGATATTCTTCGGCCCTGAGTTCACCGGCATAATCAGGGACATCGAGGGAGAGACGCCGAGCCTCGGTACTCACGTGTTCGTGGGGCCGGGCGTCCCGAAGGACGCGAGTTTCGCGCAGAACTACCGCCAGAGCGTCGACTCCCACTCCTCCCTAAATCCGGGCATCGACATCGCGCCGGACGATGACGCGGCGATATACTTCACCTCCGGGACAATGGGCAAACCGAAAGCCATACTTCAAACCCACGCGAGCATCCTCTCCGTCTGCCTCACGGAGCAGAGAAACCACGGGCAGACGAGGGATGACGTGTTCCTGTGCATGGCGCCGCTCTTCCACACCGGCTCCATGATGCACTGGTTGGGAAGCCTCATATCCGCCGGCGGCGCGGTGCTTCTGAGGGAGCCTAAGCCTGAATCCATCCTGAAAGCCGTCTCAGACGAGGGCGTGACGATAGCCTTCATGCTCGTCCCCTGGGCGCAGGACGTTCTGCAGGCGCTCGAAGGCGGCAAACTGAAACTCTCCGATTACAGGCTTGGCCAGTGGAGGCTCATGCACATCGGCGCGCAGCCCGTGCCGGTCGAGCTCATATCGAGGTGGAAGGAATACTTCCCCGAACAACAGTACGACACCAACTACGGATTGAGCGAGGCAATGGGACCCGGCTGCGTCCACCTGGGCGTTATGAACACCCATAAGATAGGCGCGATAGGTAAACCGGGCGAGGGCTGGCTCGCGGATATCGTCGACGACGACGGGAAGCCGGTGCCGCAAGGGAAAATAGGCGAGCTCATAGTGAGCGGGCCAAGCGTCATGAAGTGCTACTACAACGATGAAGAAGCCACGGCTGCCGCTCTGCGGGACGGCTGGCTGTTTACCGGGGACATGGGGTACGTGGACCCTGACGGGTTCATCTTCCTGGTGGACAGGAAGAAGGACATCATCATCAGCGGAGGCGAGAACATCTACCCGATACAGATAGAGGATCATATCCGAAAGCTCGGCCAGGTGCTGGACGTAGCCGTAATAGGGGCCAATCACAAGAGGCTCGGAGAAGTCCCGATAGCGATAGTCTCGATCAAGCCCGACTGTGACTGTGACGAGGAGGAGATCATGGCGCACTGCGAAGAACTGCCGCGCTACAAACGACCCCGGCGCTGCATCTTCGGCGACGTGCCGCGAAACCCGACCGGCAAAATAGAAAAACCGCGCCTCCGGGCAATGTATTCGGACGTGCTGTCTAATTAATTAAAGGAACCGCGCAGCGTGGCGGGAAGATACCTTATCTCCTGCCACCTTGCTGTGGTTTCCCTTCGCTCAGGACGCCCGTTTTCTGTTTGAAGAAGGTCTTGAACCACTTCGCAACCTCGCGCGGAAGTATCTTATAGCCCTTGCGCTCCTTTGAAATCCACAGGAAGTAGTCGTTGAAGAACGACTCCTGCAATGCCCTGATTCCCTTACCCTTGTTGACCTTTAAGAGCGAGTACGTGTCCTTCAGCGTCCTGTCCTCGTCGTTGTCCCACCTGAAAGCGGCCAGCGCGAAGCAGAAGTCCTTCACGTCAGACACAGCCGGGAAAATAGGGATTATAAGGCTGTTGTCCTCCCAGTCATAGACACCAAGCCCCTGGCCGGGAACCAGTATGACCCTCGGTATCCCGTACATCCTTATTCTGGACGCGCGCAGCATATCAGGATCGAGCGGCGTCAAGTCCATCATTATCTCCCCCGCCCGCCGCAGGGAGACAGGCGCGCTCCTGTTCTGACAGATCGGCGACTCGTCCAGCCTCGCGGTGTGGGCGGCCAGAGCCATGAACTCCTTTTTATGATTCAGGCCCTCCCTCAATTCCAGCTTCATGGCCGGGAGGCCCTGGCCCTTGAATTTGTTCCTGGCCATCTCGCATCTGGTTCTCCAACGCTCTGTCTCGTTCGTCACGTGGACGATCAGTCCGGCCAAGAACTTCGTCCTGTCATGCAGGGAGAGGACGTTCTGTATTATCTTGAGCGACTGGTCTATAGCCTCGTCCTGCTCTTTCTTATCCTGGACGGTAAGGGCGGGCTGATCGTCAGCCGAACCGCAATAGCTCGCTTCGCCGTCCGCCGGCGCGTTTCCCTCCGCCTTAGTCTCCGGGAGTACCGGCGCGTTTTTTTTGACCGGAACGGCGTCGATCTCGGCAAATGGGTCGAACATGGCAAGCGGGTCAACGGGCGAGTCCGGCTCGTCAGACGCGGCGGCGCTCTCAACCTGCGGTTCCTCCGGTTCGTTTGCCTTCGTGAGCTTCTTTTCAAGGCTGTCCATCAAATACCAAAACGTGCGTTCGGCGGTCTCATAGTTTTTACAGTTCTCTTTTATATTATTTCTTTCCTTGCCGTCGGCTTCGCGGACTCTCTTTGTCCTCATGTCAGACTCCGTAGCGTCGCGCAGCCCGTCATCCAAGTTTTTAAGGAGAGCGCAGAGTTCCTCTTTTTCTATCAGATCCGTCCCGCTGAAAAGCGTGTTCATTGCGAGACGCCTTCTGGTCTGAGCTGTTTTAAGTTCACTTTCAAAGCGATTCAGCTTCTCCTGGAGCGGAACTCCGCCGGATGGGCCGCTGTAATCCTTGCCAAAGATGAGGGCGTAGTTTTCCTTCAGATAGTCCGTCAGGCGGTTGTACTGGTACATGTCCACGGCGGAAGGCTGCCCTATCTGCTGTTGGAACGCGCTGTTCGGAGTGGTATACTCGGAGTATAGGTGGCCGAAATCGATAAAGAGACGCTCATGTGCGTCGAACTCCAATTTGTCCGGAGTGCCGGCGTCTATCTTTGCCTCCACTATTGCCCAGAGAAGCTCCCAGAAGTGCGCGGCCGCCTTCTGCCAGACGAGGCGCGCCTTCTTGCGCGTCTCTGTGTCCGAAGCGCCGCGAAGTTTCGCCATATTCCTGCCCAGCGTCTGCATCTGAGAGGCAAGGACGGCGACCGTTTTGTTATCCTTCCAGTTATTCGCTATCCATCCGATAGCGTCGTCAATTTTCGTAAAGTCCTCTGAATTTTCGCGAACCTCCGCAACAGGCATCGAACCACTCCCTTAGCAAAACCTGCGGATACAGGCGTACCAATCCTTTACATCCATCCCGCCGATGACCGAGTTGACGGTATACTGAGGATCCTTGTCGCCGCCGAGCGAACAAGTCTCAAGACATATCTCCCAGTCCTCACCGCTGAGTCTCAGAACCCTGTCGCTCTCCCCGGGAAGCCTCGTCTCCGGTATTATCCCAAACGAGACATCTCCCGCGTCGCTCACGAACCTGGTCGTTTTAAAGCGGCGATCCCCCGCCCCGGTCATCTCGAAACGCTCACGCCTCTTAAGCTGCTGTGACTCGGCGAGTTTCGCGGAGTCAGGGACGGATTCCATCTGTATTCTTGAAAGTATAGGCCAGAGGCGGAGGTAAGCGATCAGCTTGGCCATCAAGGGGCGTCCGGCTGAGATCAAGGAGTTTATGCTCTCCTCCGAACGAAACGACGCGTTTGGAAGGTATTTCCAGAAAGCCTCCCCGAAATTGTGTTCGCCGGCAAGCGACCAGTCGCTGAACCCGAATAAAATTCCCTTCGATATGGGCAGCAGAAACTCGCTCCAGCGCTCCGGCGTGGCGTTGATGATTTCCTTCGCCACCGGGGCGTTTCGCATCGTGAACGGCAGATTGCCCTCCTCCAGGAGAAACCCCGGCTTCGGCACATCGTCTCTTTGATTTTGTTCGAGAATGGCGGCTTCGGCTTCGGTTGGCACGAAACAGGGGCGCATGTACCACTTGCCCCTTTTTGGCGTATAGGCATACCAGAGGGTTTCCCTCTTGTTTTCGGCGATAAGGCTCAGATCGGCCTCGCTTCTCGCGGCTTTCGTGGTATGCAGAATGTCGCCCAAAACCTGGACGCCGCGCCATTCAAGGGACTTCAGCGAAAGAGCCGCCTCTCCCTTCGAAATGAGGGCGGAAACGCTTTCGGTTATACTTTCCATCGAATATTCCTTGACTGACCTTCCTACCTTGATCTTGAGGCTTCGTTCCGCCCCCTCTGCCCATGAAAAGTGGACGTACTTCTTCTTGTCAGTGTTGGTGTTGTAAATACCCAATCTGGGGAGGCTGTCGCTCCTCACGAGCAGCAACGTGAGGTCGTCATCCATTACTTCCTCCGCGATTACCGAAAGATCTGCCCCAGCTGCCAATAAAAATCACCCCTATACTAGCGACTTATCCATGCGCACAAGCTAAACACGCAAGGATTATATACCCTGCAAACATAAATTCACAACAGCTGTTAGACAGAAAGAGCCGGACCCCAAAGTCCGGCTCTTCAATTATGGCAGAAAATCAACGAGGCTCAGATGTTTAATCCACCCTCTTATGCTTATTGCGAACGGAAGCCGCCTTCTTACGTTTTTTTATTTCGCTAGGTTTTTCGTAATGTTCATGTTTACGAGCTTCGCGGAGCACTCCTACCTTTCGAAGCTCCCGTTTAAATCGTTTCAGAGCATCCTCTATTGTTTCGTTTTCCCGTCGAACAACGCTGGTCATCTCATGTCCCCCCCTCTCGTTTGTGCCGGTCGAGAATAAAACAGCACAACCCCTTGCTCGAGTACACGCGTCACGGCGGCATCATCTTACTGCATGGGGACGCACTCATCATGTCCCTATTTTAACTCAGCTTTTGATCCCGCACAATAGCAGACGCCCACACCCTTACCACAGGTGACTGATGCTCCGACATTATTTTATTGATCGCGGGCAGGAGCCACATAGGTACTTTCTCCTTTTTCATCAGGCGCAGGAGCGGAACCAGGATTGACTCCTCGTTCTTTTTAAGAAGACCCAATACGTCGACGGTCTCAGGCAGATTTTGATTCTGCGGCCAGCAGTTAAGAGCGCCGGCAATCACGGAGTCAAGCGGATGCGAGAGAAACGGTACGAAGCACTCCCTCGGCGCGTCCTGCCGCCTGAGCCATTTAAGCACCATCATGGAGTCGGCGCTTGAGAAATTCCCCGCGTGTGAGGCAAGCGCGCGTGCGAGATCGACTGACATGTTCGACATAGAAAAGAGCCGCAGCAGGCTCTCCAATATCTCCGCCGACGGCGCGTTTCTGGAGAAGTGATCGACGACGGCCCGTCTTACGTCGTTTGAGGTGTCGCTGTATGATATGCTTCGCAGGGCCAGCATGACGACGCCCGGATGCTTGCTCCCGAGCCTCCGAAGAATGGCTTCCGTCCTGCCGCGAACCTTTACTTCGGCGCCTCGGGACAGAAGCGTCTGCATCTCGGACTCCGCCCTCGATATAATGCTGCCGAGGAAACGCAGCCGAACCGGCGGAAGGTCGTAATCTACCGTCTCCTTCTCGTGACTTCCCCTCTTTGCGCCTCCAAAGAGCTTCTTCCAAAAGGATTTGAATATCGAATCCCTTCCCTCGGCGGGTTCCGCCGGCTGGGTATGCCGAGGCTCCGGCGAGTGGCGCTCACGCGCCCGCCTGACGGAAGATCCCCCGGCGATAGTCTCCTTCAGCGTCATATAGGCTTCCGTTATCTCAGAGAACTTCTTTGTCCCCTCCGGCCCGGCAATATCGGGATGATACGTTCTGGCAAGGCGCCTGAACGCCGACTTCACCTCATCCCAACTTGCGTCGGCAGTGAGGCCCAAAACTTTGAAGTTTACGTTCGAACTCACCGCGAGACCACCTGCTCTATCTCGGCAATCATCCTGTCTATCACTTCAAGCGCCTGCCACTGCAGCGCGCTGTCCTCGTTCCGAAGGGACCTTACCTCAGTCATCAGCATTTCGAGGCGCTGCTGAAAGTTGTCGGGAAAAGAGATGGAAAGCCTCGCGAGACGATCTTCCCTCACGCGCAGCTCCGTCAAAATATCGCAGGAAGAGACGCCGGACGCGTCAGACTCGAGCGATATCGTCTTCCTGCTCGTCTTTCTTTTTCTCTTCACCTCAACGTGGAGAAGACCGCCGCCGTCGACCCGAAAGAAGATATCTACGATTTCGCCGTCCTTGACGTTTTCGACGTAGAGTGTCTGTAAAACCCTGTTGAGGTTTTTGACCTTCCCCTCCCCCTGAACTATCGTAACTTCGAGATTGCCGTTGCCGTACGCCGTAAAGCCTCTTTTCGCCTCCGCTGGGAGAGGGGTTCCCCTGCCGAGTATCTGGACGACGCCGCCGTCGACGTTCATCACGCCGAGACTCCGGCTCAGCACATCAATCAAAAGCCGCTCAGTTCCCTGGTTCGCGTAAAGCGCCGTACCCATGACGACCGCGTCCTCGGGCGATGAGCGAAGGCGTTCGGGATCCTTCACCTTATCGGCCAAAGCGCCGCGAAGCAGCGGTATGCGTCCGCTTCCGCCGACGACCAGCAGCTTTTGCGGTTTGTGTTTTTTCCACATTCGGGAGACCATGCCGACCACCTCGTCGATCAGCGGCCGGATCAGAATTTCGAAATCGCGCCGCGATATCTCGATCGATCTGTCGCGCGTTCCCAGCCCAGAAGGAACTCGCCAGGTCACGTTTCCGACGCCGCTTAACGCTATCTTTACCCCCTCTGCTTCCCTCATCATCAGCGAACCCCTCGGATCTTCCGCCCTGGAGAACGGTATTCCGGTCCTCCGGCACATCCAGTCCGCGAGAAGTCTATCGAGGTCGTAGCCCCCGATGTCCTTTCTGCCCTTGCTCTCTATCACCTGAAATACGCCATTCTCGCCCTCGACGAGCGAGAGGTCGAGCGTCCCGGCGCCAAAGTCGATGATCAGGAAACGGCCGTCCATGCCTATGGAGAGGGCGGCGGCGGTTGGCTCGTTCACTATCCTGATTTTTTCGAATCCGGCGCTCTGAGCGGCTCGCGCCAGCGCGCCGCGCTCCGGGAAACTGAAATGAGCCGGAACCGCCAGGACACAGGAGGAGACGAACGTCCGCAGATGCGCCTCGGCGTCCTCTCGCAGGAGGCAGAGCATCGGGACAAGGAGCTCTTCCGGCGTATAGGTCCTCCCCCCCATGCGGGCGACCCAATCCGTGCCGAGGTGACGTTTCATATCCCACCACGCCACCTGTGGATCGATGATGGAGAGCTTTGCGGCGTCCTCCCCCGCGACCAGTCCGTCGCTCGACACGGCGACCATAGAGGAAGTTCTCGTGTTCCCCCATCTGTTGCGTATGATCTCGACGCCACGCCCCGGCATATCTACTGCCAACTGAGCGTACCTCGTCCCGAGGTCGATTCCGATAACGATATCTTCCTTCAAAACAGAACTCCTTAACGTCAAAACGTCATGTCACGCTCGCTTAAAAAAACTCGAATATCCTCTTGCGTAATTCCTTCCCCTAAAAGTATACCGCCGATTTCGGATTTGGGTGACGTGATAATTTCCCTTCCCTCTAAATTCCGGCCCGGTGACAGGGCATAGACCTTCAAGTAGCGCTTAGTCCACCCGGACACGACCGACAGACACTCTCCCCCGCCGGCGTCCTGCGGCAGGCGCCGTCGAAAGGCCTCGGAAAACTCGCAAAAAATTTCCTCTGGCGAGCCGATACTGCGCGACGCGTACCGGGAGAGCAGGCGTCCGGACAGCTCGGCCGCGCGCGCGGCTCGCTCTTTTATCAAATCCGGCCTCACTCCGCCGCTCATGCGCGCGGCGTCCGTCCCCTCGCGCCCGGAGAACGGAAATACGTGAACCTTCCCGAAGCGGGCTTCCTCCAGAAAGTCGAGGCTATTTGCAAAGGCTTCGTCCGTCTCGCCGGGAAAACCCACTATCAAGTCCGTGGAGATGTGAACGCCGTCCCCAAGCGCCGCGCGAACCCCGTCGAGCATCCTTCTGAACCGGTCCGCTCCGTAACCGCGCCTCATCCTGGCCAATATCCCGTCATCCCCGCTCTGAAGCGGCAGGTGCAGGTGAGGGCAAAAGATCGGGGATTCCCTGAGCGCGGCAAGCAGCTCGCCGCTCACCGCGAAGGGCTCCAGCGAACCCATCCTCAGACGGCGCAGCCCGTTTATCGCTGAAAGTGATTCTATAAGGCCGGCAAGTCCCACTTCGCCGCTTTTATACGCCCCTAAGTGAACCCCGGTAATCACGACCTCGCCGCAGCCTGATTCCACGATGCCGGACACCTCTCTAATAACATCCGCCACAGGGCGTGAAGTCTCAGCGCCGCGGACGAAGGGTACAACGCAGTAGCTGCAGCGTCTTCCACAGCCGTCCTGCACCTTGACGAAAGCTCTCGTCCGCAGTCTCGGGCGATCCAAAGAGAGGTCGTCCCAGTCCGTGTTTTCCCCGATATTCATATCCCGCAGCTCGATGACTTCCCTATCGAAAGAGGCCGTTCCCCTGCCGAGCGAGAGGCGTTCACGGGAGTCGAAGCGCTCCTCCAGGATATCGGGCAATTTGCCCTTCATCCTGCTGCCGATCAGGATATCGGCGCCGAGTTTTGCGGCTTCATCGGACGCAAGACGCTGAACAGAACAGCCGCAAGCGGCTATTACGGCGGAGGCGTTGAGCCTTCGAGCCCTGCGAATGAACTTCCTGGTTTTGGCGTCCGCGATGGAGGTAACGGAACAGGTGAGGATTATCACAATATCCGCCGGCTCGGATGGGCGGCTCAGGTGTACGGCGCCTCTCCGTTCCAGCATGGACGCGAGCGCTTCGGCCTCGTAAAAATTAGTCCTGCAACCGAGAACGAGAAGGGAGAAGGTTTTTCCGGCTAAACCGCGCACGACAGACAAAACCAGCCGCATCCGACAATCACGGCGGTGGAGGAGCGGAGAATACCGGCCCCCAGGCTGACCGGCACAAAATTTTCCCCAAGAAGCGTTTCCGTCTCGCCCAAAGTCCAGTCCCCCTCGGGGCCAACCGCAAAAGCCACCTCTTTTTCTGGCTCGACCGAGGATATGGCCTTAGCTTCCGGCGACAGCGCCGCAAGGTACCGGGCCGCCGGTATCGCGCGCCACTCCACATCGCAAAGCGCCGCGGGCGGAGCGATGACTGTCGGGCGGGCGAATCCGGAAATTTTCGAACCCTCGTCCAATATCTTTTGCCACCTTGCCATCTTTTTAGGCAAATCGCCTGGTTCAATCCTGGGTACGGATCTTTCGCAGATCACGGGGTAAATGTCCATTACCCCAAGTTCCGAAGCCGCGCGGAGGACGGAGTCGAACTGTTCGGCCTTCAGGAGACCGACCAAAAGCGATATGCGCACGCCAATACGAGCCGCCGTTTCCTGGCCAACCTCGCGAAGAAAGTTCTTCCCGCCGATCTTGACGAGGCGCATTTTAATTTTGAGGCCGCCGTCATCGGGAAGGAGACCTTCGACCATCGCGCCCTCATAAGAGCGCAGGGACTTCGTCAGATGATTATCCTGACCCGCGTCGAGCCTCCATAGGCCGTCTCCGGCCCTCCCGCAGCGTTCAAGCCTTATTTTTGGCAGAGACACCCCACCAATCCTCCGCCTGAAGCTCGTCGATTACCTCCATGCCTGTTTCCGAGAGGGCTTCGATAAAACCCTCCCTCTCTCTCTCGATCATACCCGAAAAAATAGCCACAGCTCCGGGTTTCAGTATTTTTTTCACATCCGGCAGCATCTGAACGAGGGGATCGACCAATATATTCGCCAGCACCAGATCGAAACCGCCTTTAACGTCCGAGAGAAGGTCGCCGGTTTCGAGCGTGACCTTCTCCATGTCGACTCCGTTAAGCTCAATATTGCTCCGCACCTCTCCCAGCACAGTCGGATCGAGATCGCGGGAGAGCACCCTCTTAGCGCCGAGTTTAAGCGCCGCGATCGTGAGTATGCCTGAACCGGTACCCACGTCGATCACGTCAGTTGCCCGAGCTGCCAGAAGCGACCGATCCGCGAAATAACGCTCCATGAGGCGGAGTATTACCTGTGTGCTCTCGTGGTAGCCGGTTCCAAAAGCGCTGGCGGGGTTGATGTAAAGCGGAATCCTGCCGGCTGGTAAAGCGTCCTTGTGCCACGGCGCGAGCACCACAAAGCCGCGCCCGACCTCAAGGGGCGGAAACGCATCCTCGCTCTGAACGGACCACTGCTGATTCTCTATCTTGCCAATATCTTCTATCCTTATATCCGGCCACGGATCCAGCACGGAGAGCAAGCGATTCCTCCAAAATGAGAGCTCCTCGTCTCCGCGATAGTAAATACGCATCCTGACGCCATCCGGCAGCTCCTGTACCTCGGTACCGATGCTGCCCGATATTTCAGCGGCTGAGTACAAAATTTCCTCGCACTCCTGTGAGGGGACACTCCCGCGATCCAGAACCGTTATATACCACCAGTAGTTTCCCATCCAGCAACACCTCCCGAGATAATTTACGCGAAAAACATGGAGAGAAGACCTCGACTTGGTCTTCCCTCCATTCTACATCATCGCGAGACAAAAGCTATCCGGCAAATTTATCACGTAATTTGCCAAAAATCCCCTTATCTTCGGAAACCTCGACCTTCATCTCGGCGGCGAGATCGACCATCAGTTTTTTCGCCGCCTCCGAGAGATTCTTAGGTACGTTTACGCGAACATGAATGTGCAGATCACCTTTGCCGGAACCCCTGAGTTTCGGCATTCCGCGGTTCTTTATCCGAAGCACCGAGCCAGGCTGAGTGCCGGGCGGAATATCCAGCTTCTCCACCCCGTCAAACGTCGGTATGGAGACGGTCGCGCCAAGCGCCGCCTGCGGAATCGCTATGTCGACCTTCGTGTGGAGGTCCGCGCCTTCCCGCTGAAAGCGGCTGTCCGGCGTCACCTCCAGCAGTATGAAAAGATCTCCAGCCGGACCTCCGTTTCTGCCGCCCTCGCCCTCGCCGCTTATCCGAAGCCTCGTGCCTGTATCCACCCCCGGCGGAATCCTCACGTCGAGTTTGCGGCTGCGCCGCACTCTGCCATGTCCTCTGCACTCGGAGCAGGGCGTTTTTATGACCTTTCCCGTCCCCTTACACTGAACGCAGGGAACGACCTGAACCATCTGCCCGAACGGAGTGCCCGTCACGCGCTCCACCTGACCGCTCCCGCCGCACCCCGAGCAGGTCTCGGCGTTCGTCCCCGGCTCGGCGCCGCTTCCTGAACAGCGGGAACAGTTCTCCTCGCGCGGCACCTCGACATCGCGGGACGCGCCCTTATATGCCGTCTCTAGCGTGATCCTCATGGACATTTCGAGATCGGAACCCTTGCGCGGGGCGTTTGGGGCGGTACGGCTCCGCCCCATTCCCCCAAAAAAGCTGTCGAAAATATCGCCGAAGATATCCCCGCCCATACCGCCGAACGGATCCCTGCCGCCGAAGCCGCCGCCAGGCGGGGCGTCGCCGACGAAACCGAACTGGTCATACTGAGCCTTCTTCTGGGCGTCGCTCAGAACGTCGTGCGCCTCATTGATCTCCTTGAACTTCTTCTCGGCGTCCGCGTTGCCCTGATTTGCGTCAGGGTGGAACTTCCGCGCGAGTTTCCTGTATGCCTTCTTAATTTCGTCCGGCGAAGCGTTCCGAGGCACTCCCAGGATTTCGTAATAATCTTTCTTGCCCGGTGCCGCCACGGCACTCACCTCTTCGCTCTAGTTTTAATTATCTCCCGACTCCGAGAAATCGGCGTCGACCGTAGTGCTGTCAGAATTGGGCGACGCTTCTTCGGATGAGGGCTGACCGGCGTTCTCGCCCGAAGCCTGCTGCGCCTGCGCGTACAGCTTTTCCGCAATCGGGTGCATGGATGTGGAAAGCTCATCCTTGGCGGAGTTGATCCTCGCTACATCGTCAGACGCCATAGCCTCGCGCAGGGCCGCTATCTTGGCCTCCACCGCGCCGCGTTCGCTCTCCGTAACCTTGTCTCCAAGGTCCTTGAGCGACTTTTCGGCATTGTACACCAACGAGTCCGCCTCGTTGCGCGCCTCGATGAGTTCCTTCTTGCGCTTGTCCTCGTCCTCGTGGCTCTCCGCGTCCTTGCGCATCTTCTCTATATCAGAGTCGGTCAGGCGCGACGACTGGATCGTTATGTGCTGCGCCTTGCCCGTCCCCTTGTCCTTGGCTGTCACGTTGACTATGCCGTTCGCGTCTATGTCGAACGTCACCTCTATCTGCGGGATACCCCTCGGCGCCGGCGGGATGCCGTCGAGGTTGAACTTGCCCAGCGTTACGTTGTCGGACGCCATCGCGCGCTCCCCCTGAAGGACGTGAACCTCGACCTGCGGCTGGTTATCCGCCGCCGTCGTGAACACCTGACTGCGAGAGGCCGGAATAGCCGTGTTGCGATCTATTATTTTCGTGAACACACCGCCCATCGTCTCCAGTCCGAGAGAGAGCGGCGTCACGTCCACCAGCACTATATCCTTGTGCTCTCCGGACAGTACGGCCCCCTGGAGAGCCGCGCCGATAGCGACGCACTCGTCCGGGTTGATGCCCTTCGTGGGCTCCTTGCCGAGCAAATCCCTTACTTTCTTCTGAACCATCGGCATACGCGTCGAACCGCCGACGAGCAGAATCCTGTCAATTTCAGCCGACTTCAGGCCGGCGTCCGTAATCGCGGACTGGGTCGGTTTCACGACGCGATCCAGCAGATCGCGCGTCAGGTCCTCGAACTTGGCCCTCGTGAGCGTCAGTTCGAGGTGCCTCGGCCCGTTCTGGTCGGCGGTAATGAATGGAAGGGAGATCGTCGTCTCGGCCATTGACGAGAGCTCGACCTTCGCCTTCTCCGCGGCTTCGCGGAGGCGCTGCACGGCCATGCGATCTTTCCTGAGATCCACGCCGTCGCTCTTTTTAAACTCATCGGCCATCCACTCTACAATACGGTTGTCCCAGTCGTCGCCGCCGAGCATGTTGTCTCCTGATGTCGCCAGCACCTCGAACACGCCGTCGCCTACGTCCAGAATCGAGACGTCGAACGTACCGCCGCCCAAGTCGAAAACGAGTATCTTGTGCTCGCCCTCCTTATCGGCCCCGTAAGCGAGGCACGCCGCCGTAGGCTCGTTTATGACACGAAGCACCTCGAGCCCGGCGATTGTCCCGGCGTCCTTAGTGGCCTGCCGCTGAGCGTCCGTGAAGTATGCCGGACAGGTGATTACGGCCTGTGATACCTGCATCCCGAGATACTCCTCGGCGTCCCGCTTCAGTTTCTGGAGGATCATCGCGGAAATTTCCTGCGGGCTGTACCCCTTTTCGTCTATCTTTACCTTGTGATCCGTCCCCATCTTCCTTTTTATAGAGATGACGGTTCTGTCCGTGTTCACTATCGCCTGACGCTTCGCGAGCTGCCCTACAAGCCTCTCGCCCTCCTTCGTGAAAGCCACAACGGACGGCGTCGTGCGGTTCCCCTCCGCGTTTGGGATGACCGTTATATTGTCGCCTTCCTTCACCGCGACACAGCTGTTAGTCGTGCCGAGGTCGATTCCTATTACCTTTCCGTTTGTTTTAGCCATTTAAATTACCTTCCTTCCAAAATATGTAAGAGAGTTTTCTTTTTCCTAATCTTATCGGGCGATAAAATCAATTTTTTCGTCCTATCTTGACCTGAGCGGCGCGAAGAACCTTGTCGCCGAGTTTGTAGCCCCTGTGAAGCTCCTCAAGTATTCTGCCGTCGTCGGAACTTTCCTCCACGTCGGCAACCACAATCGCTTCGTGCTGCGACGGATCAAACGGGCAGTCGGTCGCGATCACCTCGAGCCCGAGGTTCTGAAGCGCCGAGAAGAATTGCCGCTGAACCATCGAAACGCCCTTATAAAGAGGAGAATCCTTGTCGGGAACAGCTTGGAGCGTCCTGTCCAGATTGTCCAGCACCGGAATCAGCGCGTCCACCGCGCCTTCCGCCGCAAGCGTCCTGTCCCTGGCGCGATCCCTCTCTACTCTGGTTCTATAGTTGTAGAAATCGGCCTTTGCCCTTGCGGCCTCATTCTTATAGAGTTCAGCCTCGGATTTAGCATCTTCGAGAAGCTTCTCCAACTGTCCCGATTCATCTTCGCTCGAAGCGGCGCTCAAAGGTTCGTCGGAACCCGGCGCCGCGTGTTGCTCCAACTCGGGCGCTTCTTTAGCCCGGGCGTCGCGCGCAGCGCGCGGAGCGTTCTTTCCAGCCGGCATAACTTATCCATCTCCTTCATTTTCACCTGGGCAGTCGATAAGGTCCTGCAAAACCTTATCCAGCACAGATATCACTTTTTCGTAGTTCATTCTCTTGGGGCCGATCACCCCGAGCGTTGTCCTCTGACCTTCCGAACTGGACGACGAAAGGACGACCGCGCAGTTTTCCATTTCGGGGAGATCGTTTTCCTCACCGATAATCACCCCGATACCGTCCGTTGTGTTGCACTTTTTCAGAAGATCGACAAGCCCGTCCTCCTGTTCGAGGATCGAGAACAGCGCGCGGAAACGGCCTATGTCCTGAAAATCGGGGATATTGAAAAGGTTCGCGAGCGACCCTGTAAAGAGCGTCGTATGCTCCCCGGCCAAAAGTTTGTCCAGATCGTCCAGAGCCTTGCGGCACGAATCGGCGTACCGTCCCAGCTCCTGCATTATATAATTTTGCAGCATGATCCTCACCTCGCCCCACTCATGGCCGGCCAGGGTGTTTATCCTTCTGGCCAAGTCCTGGAGCGTATCCTGAGAGAGGTCATACGGCATACCGACGATCTTGTGATGAACGATCCCGCCTTCGAGCACTACGAGCAGGAGCACATTCGACGTATCGACCCTTATAAAGTCGATCTTGCTGAGGCGGGCCTGCCGGAGCTGTGTTACGGCCGCCACGCCGACGTAGTGCGAGAGCTGCGTCAGGAGATCCGAAGCGGAGGTAAGAGCGCCCTCGACGCCATTTCTGTGCGCCTTCAGATTATCGAGCAGTTCGCGGTTGCCCTGATCCTTCGCTCGCCTGCGCTGCAAAACAGTGTCGACAAAAAGGCGGTAAGCCCGCGTCGTAGGAACCCGTCCCGCGGAGGTATGAGGCTGCATGAGGTATCCCATATCTTCGAGGTCGGCCATCTCATTTCTTATGGTGGCGGCGCTTCGACCTGTCAGATAGCGTTTCGAAAGAGTGCGCGAGCCAACGTGTTCCCCGCTTTCGATAAATTCGTAGACCACGGAGAGCAATACTTCCAATTGGCGCTCTGTCAACATCCTCATCCCTCCCTTCCGCGATTTTTTAAATATTATTAGCACTCAAATTGATCGAGTGCTAAGCGGTCGTTCAACAGGAAAAGATTATCAGTCTATCGCCTAATTGTCAAGACAAGTCAAACTATTTTTAGACGTATCCTCACAAGCTGTCCAACAATGTGCTCATCTATAAATAGCGTGATAAAATGAGCGCGATGTTGATTCCGATTTGAAATCAATGGCCTGAAGGGCGAAGCGTTAAGACCATCTCGCGTTACCGCTCCGCCTCATCGCAAACAGCCTGTTGATCGCGAATTGGTATGACCTGGAGGCGAAAGTATTATGTCAAAAGAAAAAGAAAATTGGTGCGGCTGGTGATCGGGCCGGAAAAAACCGCAGGAACGCTATCCACGAAATTCTATCCTTGGATTTTGATCGCGTTCTTACTGTTGATATACGTTACCCCTCTTGGCACTCACGGTCTCTTTGAGCCGGACGAGGGGCGTTACGCCGAGATACCGCGCGAGATGGTCGAAAGCGGCGACTATATCACGCCTACGCTGAACTATGTCAAGTACTTCGAAAAACCTGTGCTGACGTATTGGATGAGCGCAGCGTCCTTTAAAATTTTAGGGGAGAGCGAATTTGCCGCCCGGCTTCCATCAGCGCTCTGCGCGCTTTTGGGGATCGCGGTGGTTTGGGGTCTCGCGACGCGGATCTTCGGGCGCGGGACCGGCGTACTGTCCGCGATCACGCTCGGTTCGTCGCTGCTTTATTTCGCCATAGGGACGATCACGCTGACGGACATGCCGGTTTCAACCTTCATCACGGCGGCGATGGCGGCTTTTTATGTGGGCGCCGTCTCCGGAAACAAGCGATGGTATTCGCTCTTTTACGCGGCGATGGCCCTTGCCGTGCTGACAAAGGGTCTAATAGGCGTCGTCCTTCCCGCCGGGATAATATTCTGGTATGTCGTCTTTACAAAAAAATGGCGCCTGATACCGAATGTTCTGTATGTTCCGGGCATACTGATCTTTTTCGTGATATCCGTTCCGTGGTTTTATTTGGTATGCAGGGAAAATCCCGATTTTTTCAGGTTTTTTTTCATACAGGAACACTTCCAGCGTTACACCACGACTATGCACGGCCGTTACGAGCCCTTCTGGTTTTTTCTCCCGTTGATACCCGCCGCGGTGATGCCGTGGACCGGATTCCTCCCGTCTCTTTTCGCGAAGGGCGGCGTGCTGCGGTCGCCCGGTTCCCCTGAAGAAAAGGACGCGGGTATCTTTCTTCTTGTATGGTTTGGCGTCATACTTCTATTTTTCTCGATGTCAGGCTCAAAGCTGATCCCGTACATCGTCCCGTGCGTGCCGCCCATCGCGATTCTTTTAGCGGCGAGCATCCGCAGGATGATCGAACGCGGACGGTTTTTTGGCGGCGCTCTCGTTTGCTGCCTTGCGGTTCAGGGGTTGTTTGTGGCCGCCCTGTTTATCTTTGCCATGTCCGGCAAGTACATAGACCGGCCAGCGGCGCTGTCGATCGCGGCGCTCTTATCGAGCGGGCTTTTTGCCGGGGCTTTTTTCGCGCTCATACGCTGGGTCAAACGGCGCGATTTGTCCGGCGCTGTATCCGCGCTCTGTTTCGGGGCGCTCGTATTTACGCTCTGCCTGCAGTCGCTCTATATTCCTCTGGAGAAGACGCGTTCGGCCTTTCGGGTTGCGCAATCCCTCATATCCAATAAAATGCCGGATGAGAGGATCGCCGTTTACGGCGAAATATTACAGGGCGTGCCGTTTTACGCGAAGGAGAGGGTGGCCCTTGTCGATGCCCTTGGCGAGTTGGAGTACGGGGCGTCCCAAGTGAAGGAGAGCGAAAGATCCGAGTGGTTCTTAAGGAAGCGCGAATTTTTGAGGCGTTGGGACTCCGGTTCGCCGTTTGCCGTCATAATAGAGAAGGAGCGCTTGGGCGATCTCTTTGAAGGGGGCGTCGACGTGAGCAAAAAAATTATAGACGCTGAGGATTATATGATAATTTTCAACCGGGGTGAAAGATGAAACCGGAAATTTCAGTGATCATACCTGTCTACAACGAGGAGGAGTCCATAGGCCCGCTATGCGCGGAGCTGTATCCGGTCTTGAAATCCCTTGGCCGCTCTTTTGAGATAATCTTTGTCAATGATGGAAGCCGTGACAAATCCTTTGCCATGCTTTACGATCTGCATAAAGAGCGTCCAGAGGTTCGGGTCGTGGACTTGAACGGCAATTTCGGGCAGCACATGGCTATAATGGCCGGTTTCGAACAATCCAGGGGCGGCAAGATAATCACGCTCGACGCGGACTTGCAGAATCCGCCCTCGGCCATACCCGGCATTATCGCGAAGATGGACGAGGGACACGACGTAGTTGGAACGTACCGCATCGACCGCCAGGATCCAATTTTCAGGAAGGTCGCGTCCAGAATGGTAAACCGTCTGACGAACCGCATGGCCCGCCTGGATATCCGCGACTACGGCTGTATGCTGCGCGGTTACGACAGGCGCATCATAGATATAATAAACGCGAGCTGTGAAACGACGACGTTTATCCCGGCGCTGGGGCGAAAGTTCGCGGCTAACCCGGTCGAAATCCCGGTCACTCACAGGGAGAGGGAGAGGGGCGTTTCCAAGTACGGGATCGCGCAGCTCATCAGGCTGAATTTTGACTTAATGACGAGCTTCACGCTTGTGCCGCTCCAGCTGGTGACCGTATCGGGCATGGCGATATCCCTTCTGTCGCTCCTCCTCGTCTGCTACATAATGCTCCGCCGGATAATAATGGGGCCGGAGGTGGAAGGCGTTTTTACCCTGATGGGGATACAGTTCCTGCTGACCGGAATAACGCTGATGAGCCTCGGCATAACCGGCGAATATGTGGGGAGAATATACAGGGAAGTGAGCAGGAGGCCGAGATTCGTCGTGAAAAAGGTATATGACCGTGAAGACGAGTGACGAGGCGGCGAAGCTGACAAAAGAGGCAAAAAGGGCGAAGATCGCCGTCTTTGCCTACAGCGAGCCGGGATACGCCTGTTTGGAGGAGCTGCTGGAGACCGGGGCGAACGTGAGTGTCGTGTTCACGCATGAGGACGACCCGAACGAGGAGATATGGTTCCGCTCGGTCGCGGATCTCGCCCTGGCGCGCGGCGTGCCCCTGCGCACCGACTCCAGGATAGGACCGGATGCCGTGAATTTCCTCCGCGGGAAGGGCGTCGAGCTCATCCTCTCGGTTTACTACAGGGCTCTCATACCCGGCGAAGTTTTGGCTATTCCGCGTCTTGGCGCTTATAATATTCACGGCGCGCTGCTTCCGCGATACCGCGGACGCGCCTGTGTGAATTGGGCGGTGCTGAACGGCGAAACCCAAACGGGCGCGACGCTCCACGTGATGACAGCCTCCGCCGATCGCGGCGATATCGTGGATCAGGAACCGGTTCCGATCGCTTATGAGGATACGGCTCTGGATGTCTTCAAAAAAGTTTCCGGGGCCTCGCGCTTAGTGCTGTCGCGCTCGCTCCCGTCTATCGAGGCCGGAAATCCCCGCAAAACGCCGCAGGATGAGTCCCGCGCGACGAAGTTCGGCCGGCGGAGACCGGAGGACGGCAGGATCGACTGGAACAAAACGGCTGAACAAGTATACAATCAAGTTCGAGCTTTGACTCACCCGTTCCCGGGAGCGTTCACCGACGCGGACGGCAAAAAACTATTCATCTGGCGCGCGCGGGTTTCCGGAGGGCGCTCGGGTCAAACGCCGGGCGGGATTGTGTCGCGTCGGCCTTTCCTCATAGCTGCGGCGGATGGAGACGTAGAGCTTTTGTCGTGGCGGTTCGAGGGTGAGGAGGAGAGAGGAGTTACTGCTGAATGAGGGTATTTATCACTGGAGTGAACGGCTTTATTGGGAGCCATCTGGCGGAGGCCATCCTTCGTGAAACGGATTGGGAGGTGTCCGGTTTCGACCTGGCTTCCGGAAATATAACGAGCCTGTTGAAAGAGGAGCGATTTACCGCGTTCCGCAAGGGCGATGTATTTAAGGATGGCAGGCGAATCGAGGAACAGGTGGAGTGGTGCGATGTCGTTTTGCCGCTGGCCGGCGTCGCGAAGCCCGCTATATACCTGAAAAAACCGATATGGACTTATGAGCTGGACTTCGAGCAGAACTTGAGGATAGTCCGAATGTGCTCTCTGTACGATAAAAGGCTGATCTTTCCCTCTACCTCCGAGGTTTACGGGCTGTGCGGCGACGGCGAACTCAAAGAGGACGAGAGTCCGCTCGTAACGGGCCCGATAAGCAAGATGCGCTGGATATACAGTTGCAGCAAACAGATGATGGACAGGATGATATTCGCCTACAGCCAGGAGTATGGTTTGAACTTTTCGATATTCCGCCCGTTCAACTGGGTGGGGCCGAGGCTCGACACGTTCAAGGACGCGGAGGCTCGCGAGGCGCGCGCAGTGACCCAGATGATCTACGACGTACTGCACCGGGGCCGGGTGAGCTTGGTCGGCGGGGGCAATCAGCGCCGAAGTTTCACATGGATAGGCGACGCCATCGAGGGACTCATGGCCGTGATCAGAAATGACGGCGGAAGGGCCGCCGGTGAGATATTCAACATCGGGAACCCCTTCAACAACTGCTCGATGCGCGAATTTTCCGTCATGCTTATCGAGGAGATGAAGAAGTTCCACGCCTTCTCGCAGCAGGCTGAAGCGGCAAAACTGTCGGACACGGACGCCGCCGAGCATTACGGAGAAACCTACGACGACACGGATAATCGCGTCCCGTCGGTGGAGAAGATCGAGAGGCTTCTCGGCTGGCGTCCGAGGACGCCGCTGCGGGACTCGCTTCGAATGACGCTCGAATGGTACGCGAAAGCGGGGAAAGCGGGTGCGGAGTATCTGTGAATCTCGCGATAAAGGTTGACGCGGACACGCTGAAAGGTTACTTGGAGGGCGTGCCTAACCTGCTTCGCCTCTTCTCCTCCCGCAAGATAAAGGCCTCGATTTTTTTCTCCTTCGGCCCGGACAACTCCGGCAAGGCGATAAGGCGAGTATTCCGCAGGGGCTTTATCGCCAAGATGATGAGGACGAAGGCGCCGTCTACGTACGGATTCAAGACGCTCCTTTACGGAACCCTTCTGCCCGCGCCCCTGATCGTTCCGTCCGAACCCGGGATATTTAAACGCGCGGTGGACGAGGGGCACGATTGCGGCGTACACGCTTGGGATCACGTGCTGGTTCAGGATAAGCTCGGCCGGATGTCCAAAGACGAGTTCAGGTCGCTTTTTGATAGGGCGGCGGAGCTGTTTATAAAAATCGCCGGGATTGCCCCGCTGTCCTACGCCGCGCCGGGATGGCAAGTCTCATCCGCGAGCCTTGCCGTGATAGATGAACTTGGCCTCGCGTATGCCAGCGACACGCGCGGCAGGTGTCCCTTTTTGCCCGTTTACGGCGGAACAAATTTCTCCACGCCGCAGATACCGACCACGCTCCCCACGATGGACGAGGTTCTCGGCCTTCCGGGCGTCAGCGACGAAACCCTGCCCAACCTGTGGGCTGAAGGCCTATCGAACGAGTGGAACGTCCTCACCGTACACGCCGAGATGGAGGGCCTGTCGAAGATCGGCGTATTTGAGAAATTCCTCGTCTTAGCGGAGTCCCGCGGCGCGAAGTTCGTCACGTTAAGGGAGATAGCGGACAAAGCGGACAAAAAATCCATCGCGCCCGACGGGATAATCCCCGGGACTCTGCCCGGAAGGTCGGGAACCCTCGCGCTCCAGATGAGTTCGATCCCCCGCTAGAACCAGTCCGGCTTACGATTAACGAGAGCGAAATATGCCTATTCCCGGTTTGCCTTTTTGCCGTGTCAGGGGGCGAATCCCGCTCCGCCCCCTGACTTTGATTTACTTTGTTTTTTTACATAACGGCGCGGCGCAGATGAGCGCTGCTAACGCCATTGCTCCAAAGCCGGCGTTACACCCCCCGCCGCCGCTATGTTCCCGCTGATCTTGCTGCTCCTCCTGCTCCTGCTCTTCTTCTTCTTCTTCCTCCTGCTCCTCCTGTTGATTGATCTCCGCCGAGAAGACGCCGTTGTCGGCGTGGAGGACTACGGCAAGGCCCTCATATTTCGGCTTCGAAGATGAGACCATGAAGGAGAAATTCTCCGGCTCGCCGGGGAAGATCGCCGGAATATACCTGTTGGCGACGAACCTTCGCGCGGATTTCTCTCCGGCGATGACGGAGTCGGCTGCGGCCGTGACCTCGACGTAGGCGTTTTTCAACGGCTCGTCGCCGTGAAACGTCACCGTCGCGTAGGCGCGAAAATCCTCTGTCCGGCCCGCGAGTGAGGCGCGGAAATCCGCCACGCTCATTCCGTCGATTGTTATCGTAAATACGCCGTCCTGAGCGGCGCTTCGCGCGAACCCGGCAACGGACGAGACGACTGGAGCCGAGTCGTCAATCACGGCAAAAGGATAGCGCCCGATGTTGTTCCCGCCGGGGTCGTAACCCGGGTCGCCGCTCGCAGTGTTCCAATCCTCGTGAACTTCGTCGATCACGTTGTCCGGATCGACGCGGAAATAAAAGTCATATCTGCCCTCGGACATATCCGCCGGCACCGTCCAGTCGAACGCGGCCATCGCCTTGTTGTTTTCAGTATTGCTCCGCCATCCGCCAAGCGTCGCCGTACAGCGGCCAATGAGCTGCGAGACGCCGCCCGCGTCCCTGTAACCAACCTCTATCTGCACGCCGCCCGCGCCTACGAAGCTGGCATTGTAGACCGGGAACGAAATCGTGTAGTTCCGGCCCCGCGTCAGGGACGCCAAAGAGTATTCCTCCGCGTCCTTGTCGTAGAACCATATTCCCCTGATCTGGGTCGCGGATTGCGCGTCGGTGTTGGCTGTCCACCTTATCAACTCTGTGCCGGTGCTGATATCTCTGACCCTGTTGTATCTGCCCGGAAGGACGAGCGCCGGGTCGGGCTTTTGCGAGTAGACGGAACCGTTGGTGGCACGCCAGAGCCAGGCGTTGGGGTTATCCGCGAGGTCTACCGCGAACGCCATGTTCATCACGCCGGCGGCATCGGAGAACGCCCGCATTTTCAGCAGGTACGCGGCGTAATCGAAGTTGAAGCCCAGGATCGGCGAAGGCAGGCTGACGTGGAATTTTTCCGAGGACTGATACGATTTCGTGAAGGTGCTGCTGTCTCCGATCTCATGCCCATGCGCGCTGCTTGCCGAGAGCGATCCTTCCGCAAGTTTCGGGATTCCTAAGCTGAGAGAGAGCGACCCGTTGAATTGCGTCTTCGCCGTCGTCTTCAGGCTGTTTATATCCGTCACCTGGCTGGAAAAAACGAGATCCTCGGTAAACGCGCCGCCGAGCGTTTTCTGATCCTCAAGCGACAGGTCGTTCTGTTTTTGCGCGTAGCCGGGCGTGGCCTCTATCGTGGTTGGGTACGAAAAGAGGTTTCCCTCCTCGTGAATCGGGTTGTATTCGTCGAACTGCGAGCTTTGCCCGGCATCGCCCTGCACCCTCGTGGGTTCGTCCGACATTGTGTATGTGAGGTACTGCGTCCCGTCCGGCGTTCCGGAGATCGTTCCGCCGACGGGCGTTCCAAAAAACCCGTCCGGCGCCGGGGCTACGACGGGGTATCGCCAGATGTGAAAATCCGCCTTATAAAACATGAGATTATCCGACGTGTCGGTGGAGGAACTCAAATTCATGCTGACGGAGGCCGAGCTTTTATTCGCCTCGCTGATCGAGCTGGACATGCTCTTTGTCCAGCCCGCGGAGGCTTTCCCGCCGATAGAAAACCCGGCCAGCTTTTTGATCGGCAGACCGCCGCCGACACTGCCGCTGACGCCGCGCTCCGCGAACTGACGGGCCTCGAAGATCGTGTCCCGGCCCGTACTCTCCGTATCGCTCTTCGAGTACGCCACGCTGCCGCCGGCGTAGGAGAAGTTCGTGAGCGCGGGCCGCTCCGGGTCGGCGGCCCAGGGCACAGGCACATAGTCCACATGGTAGGGCGGCGTCTGAAGTGCCGCGGCGTAGGTCTTTTTGTCTCTCACGACCGTATGCGTGGGTGCGTCCAGAGCGAACGACTCCGCCATGAAATCAGCCGTCACGAGCCCCCTGGCCCTTGCACTCGCTCCGTATAATTTCAGCTCGCTGCCCTTTCCGTCTTTGAAACCGCTTTTAGATTTATTATAATTATAACTCGCGCCATCGAAGACGACGCGCCGCTGGTGCCCCGTGTTATCATCGGCGAACGCCAGGAAAACGTCGGCACACGGGATGCCCTTTGCGCCGCCAAAGAATCCCGTCACGGGCGCCACGGCGATGGAAACGTCGCGGAGCAGAAAATTGGAGCTGGATTTCTCCTCATAGTTCGTCAGGATCATGGATTCTTCGGAGAGATTGAACGAGTTGTCGGCGCCCCAGACGGACAGGATCAACCGGCTCTGATCTGTCATATTGCCGTAGTGAGGGGCGGCATACACGATTTCGTCGCGCCCGTCGCCGTCCAGGTCGCCGGCGTCCGCGATCAGGCCCCAATAGTGAGTATAAGCCGAGGCGTGAGTGCCGCCCAGCCGATGATCGTTGTTCTCAATGACGGCAAACCTGGAGCTGATCCCTCCTCCGTTACTGTAGAACACCCAGACGGAGGCGTGTCCGTCGGAGCCATTCAGATTGTTGAAGACGGCGGCCGCTTCCTGTTTGCCGTCGCCGTTGAAGTCTCCCGCCACCACGTCGCAGCCCTCGATGTTCTTGCCGTTGTCATCCCGACGCCCGATATTCGGCATCCCGATAAGCAAAGCGACGCCGAAAGATCCGTCGGCTTTTCGCGATACCTTCAATATTTCGAAGCGATAACTGTCGCCGGCGTTAGGCCTGATGCACGCCACTTCGGAAGCGATGCCGTCGTTGTCGAAGTCGCCGGCGACGACTCGGATCGCCGGAAACCACCCGTAAGCATATCCGGCGTTGTAGCTCAAACCAGTAGGGTCGCCGGCGCTGGGGCTGTTCAGTTTTTTGCCGTCCAGAAATTCGAGATAAAAATCGTATGTCCCCGTATTCTCTCCCAGGTGCTGTTTTCCGTCCCGCACCGTCATTCGCGCGACGACAAAACTCTCCTCTTCCTCTCCTCCAACGAAGAGGCCGGCTGTGGCGTCCGTGGGGTAAACATTGCCCGCCGGCACGCTCGTCGGCAGCCGCCGCGGCGTATCGGCATGAACCGTGCCGTCGGCGTCGGCGCGCATCGTATAGGTGTGATACCATCTGTCATGGCCGTGATGGCTGAAATCAGGCAGAACAACGCGGTACGTTCCGTCACTCATAGCTCTCGTGGAGACGGCCGGATGCATCCCGGACGACCATTCGCTGTCGGCGGGCGGCGACCCATAGAGGCCATAAGTGCCATACGTTGTAATTCCGGTTTCGGACGTATTGGGCGGCACATTAGAATAAGTAAATTGCAGATTCGAACCGGAATCGCTATTGCTGTTCGGTCTGTTCCATAGGATATCGACGAGGGAGTGTTTGCGGAACACTCTTGTCCCCGTCGTTTCCGTCATGATGTCCTGGACGTCGTCCAGCCTCTTGCCGTTGATCTTCACCGGCTCGGCCCCTGCCGTCGCCGCGAGGGCTGAAATTGCGAAAACCATAAAGGCCAAAATCGAAAGTTTCTTCATTTTCCACACTCCTTCAAATTTAGTTTGGAGCCAAGCTTTTTGAAATATGACTATCAAATTGTCTCATAATGATGAACCCGAGATGACGGACCGGCAACTCACTCCGCGAATCGGATCGCTCATACACCTCTGTCCTGAGCTGATTCGCTCGCCCGACATCCATGTCGGTCGCCGATTCGCTGCGTTCGTTCGCCGATCCGTCATCTCTTTCCTGAGACAATTGGATAGTCATACTTCCTTAATCAGCGTTTCCTTTTCTCCTCTCGCTTTGCTTTCACGCCTTTTTGCCGGGCATCGACAGGGCAAAGGCGACCATGTTCAGCCCTTGGGTCAGCATCTGGAGGCCGATCAAAACCCCGATGGTGAACGCCATGAAGACTGGATGAAAAAACGAATACACGCCCAGCAGGACGCTCAAAACCCCGAACGCGGCGATCCAGCCCCAGGGAAGCGCGGCCGATTTCAGTTTGAGAGCCGCCAGAATTCTCAGTGTGCCGACGAGTGTCATCCATCCCGCAAAGATGTAGATCAGCGCGATGTCGGTGGCGAACCGGGCATATCCGTTTGCCAGAATCACTGCGGCTAAGAGCGTCGTAAACACCCCGCCAAGCAGATCCCATATAATGGCCCCGCCCTTTTTGTTTTCGCTTCTGCCGAAAAAACACGCCGCGATAGAGTTGATTCCGGACGCCAAAAGCAGTACGCCGACAAGCCACCCAACCCTCAAAAAAGTCGCGCCCGGCGTGACCATGCAGTAAATACCCCCGGCCGCCAAAAGGCATCCTATTACGATGGTGATGGTTTTCATGTCGATCTCCTCCAGTTTCGGCATGGATTTGTTAATGGATCTATCATACGCGCATGCGGCGAAAAAAAATGAAAGGTCTCCAAATTGTCACGATTGGCCGCGGCAAAAAGAAAAAAGCAAGAAAAAAACACCCGGCAGCCGCCCGCCGGGTGTGATTGTCACTCTGAGCAATCGGCTTGCCTGATGTCCGGCGAATCGTCTATTCGCGACACTCATTGATGATTTCTACATATTGACAACTCATTGCATTTATAATAAAAATAGTCATAACAAGTCAATGAAATGAGGTCGAGT
>JAISYM010000049.1 GCA_031269875.1 Synergistaceae bacterium | reverse complement strand
TTTTTCGGGATCACATATGCCGAAGCCGCGGCCGTGACGGTGAAAATAGGCTCTAAGGATTTCACCGAGAGCATTCTCATCAGTGAAATTTTCGCTCAGGCCCTCGAAGCGAACGGTTTTACGGTGGAAAGGAAGCAGGCTCTCGGCGGCTCCGCTATAATTCAGGCCGCGATGCAGTCCGGCGAAGTAAACCTCTATCCTGAATATACATCCACGGCGCTCATAACCATATTGAAGGAACCGGCCGATTTCGATCCGAAATCAGCGTACGACAAGGTCAAAAAGGGGTACGGCGAGAAATTTGGTTTCGTTCTTCTGGGGATGGCTCCGCTCAACAACTCCCAAGGCCTTGCCATCACTAAGGAAGCCGCCGACAAGTATGGCGTAGCCAACCTCACCGATCTTTCCAAAGCCGCCCCCGAGCTGCGCATGTGCGCCACCCCCGAATTCGAGGAGCGCGACGACGGGCTTGCGGGGCTGAAAAAACGCCTGGGCGGATTCGACTTCAAGAGCGTCAGGGTGTTCGACAAAGGGATCAAGTACGAGGTCCTGCGCAGAGGAGAGGCCGACGTCAACGTCTGCTTCACGACCGACGCGCATCTGGCTAAAGGCGATATAGTGGCGGTGACGGACGATATCTCATTCTGGCCCCCGTATAATATGGTTCCGATAGCGCGCGGCGACACGCTCGGCGCGTCTCCCGAAATCGCGGAAATAATAAACCCGATAAGCGCTTCGCTGGACAGCGCGACGATGCAAGCGCTCAACGCCAGAGTGGACCTCGACGGGAAAGAGTACAGGGAGACGGCGGAGGCTTTTTTGAAGGAACGCGGTTTCGTCAAATAGGCCGATTTGAACGCGATAGAGTTTGAGGACGTCAAAAAGAGCTACGGCTCCGGCGAGGCCGTCCGCGGCATTTCGATGGCGGTCGGCGAGGGCTCGCTTGTCGCGCTGATGGGCGCGTCGGGTTCCGGAAAGACCACCATGTTGAAGATGGTGAACCGTCTCGTCGCTCCAACGTCGGGGAAAATCCTGTTTTTCGGCGAGGATACGGCTTCGATGGATGTCATCGCTCTCCGCAAAAGGATAGGTTACGTGCTGCAATCGGCCGCCCTATTTCCCCACATGACGGCGGCCGGAAACATATCCACGATCCCCGATATCTTAGGATGGGATAAGGCTAGGACGAAATTGCGGGTAAAGGAGCTGCTCTCTCTGATGGGACTCGACCCCGACAAATTCGCCGGCAGGTATCCGTCGCAGCTTTCGGGCGGAGAGCAGCAGAGGGTGGGAATAGCGCGCGCGATGGCCGGGGAACCCAGCGTTCTCCTGATGGACGAGCCGTTCGGCGCTCTCGACGTGATAACGCGGAGCCGTCTTCAGGACGATCTCCTGAGCATACACAGACGGAGCGGGACGACTATACTTTTCGTCACTCACGACATAGACGAGGCTTTTCGGATGGGAAACAAAGTCGCGGTGATGAATCGCGGAGTTCTGGCGCAATACGGAACGCCGCGGGAAATCGTCGAAAATCCGAAGGACGGCTATGTGAGACAGCTACTGAATTTTCTGAGCGTAGAAGCCCTCAAAAGGGCGGGCGAGCCCAAATGACGGCATATCTGCTGCACTATTACGGGTACATGCTGCGGGCAGCCGCGTCGCACATCGAGATGATTGCGCTCGTGATGCTATTTGCCATTCCCGTAAGCGCCGCTCTCAGCGTTTTGGTTCATGTTTTCAGATTTCTCGCAGTTCCGGTGATAACGATACTCGAAATACTGTACACCATACCGTCGCTCGCCTTCTTCGCGATTCTGACGCCGATCTCCGGGCTCGGCGTGAAAACCGCCGTGATAGTTCTCGTCTGCTATTCTTTGTTTTTTCTGGTGCGAAACTTTCTGGCCGGCCTGGAAGGCATCGACCCGCTTATTATCGAAGCCGCCCAGGCCATGGGATATTCACGCGCGGGAATGTTCCTCAAAATTGAGCTGCCTCTCGCCATGCCGGCGCTGATAGCAGGAACACGGCTCGCCTGCATGTCTTCCATAGGGATAGCCTGCATAGCCTATGCCATAGGCGCGGAAGGGATAGGTTCGATACTGTTCGAAGGCATGAGACAGATGTCTTACGTCAAAATAGCGTGGGGCGTTATCCTGGTCGTCACACTATCGGTAGCGGTAAATAATCTGATGGCCGCGGCCGAAAGATATTTCGCGCGGCGCGCCGACCCCGGGAGGACTTGACGATGCGCTCCGCCGCTGTTCGCGCTGGCTATGCGCGGATAACGGCAGTTAGTTCGGCGTCTATTGCCGCGAACAGTTCGTCTTTATCCGGCACGCCGACTACGATTTTCTTACCGCGCATGATCCACGCCGGTTTCGAGGGCGTTATGGCGAACCGGATCACATCCCACAGCGCAAAAAATCCCCACGAGTTCACAACGGAGACGTCGAGCCGGTTTCCGTAGCGTTCCTTTACAGCGGTCAGCAGCCCGTTGATCTCGTCTTTATACTCGGCCGGATTTGAGAACAGCTCCTCCCCGTCCGTGAACCGAAGCGTCGTCACACCGCAACACCCCGGCATGAAAAAACGTCCCTGCGTAAATAATTTCAGTTCGAGTGCCATATCAATACGCCTCCGTGAAAAATTTTTCTCGTGTCGGTTTGAACGGAATAAATTATACATGATACTTTAATCGTGGTAATATTTATAAACAAGACAGGCAACAGCAACCGGGAGGGGAAACCGCATGAATTTCGAAGTTTTAAAATCAGGTTCGACGATAGGACGCAGGCAAGTTTTGGGGGTGGCGCTGTATGATGATTTCACCGCCGAGGACCTGGCTCCGCTGCCTTCCAGCATCGCAGTACTCGTGTCGATGCATATTCCGAGGGAAAATTTCAAGGCCAAAAAAGGCAGGACGCTCGTCGTGCCTCTCGCCGACGGCGACGCCATGTGCGTCGTCCTGGCCGGGCTCGGTTCCCGTGATGAAACCCGTCCGGACGACTACAGGCTCGCCGCGTATCATATAGTACGGACAGCCGCCGAACGGGGCGCGTCGAGCGTATCAATGGCGATTCCAAGGGCTTCCGAGCGCTTGATATCGCGCGCGATCGGCGAAGCCGCCGCACTGGCCCGATACAGATTCAAAAAGTATCAATCGCCCGACGACGACGATCGTTTCGCCGAACCTGAGAGCGCGGCCGTTCTGGACGGTGAGCGTGAGTCGCTTGAAGAGGGGTTCGCCATAGGATCTTGCCAGTGCTACGCGAGAGATTTGGCGAACGAACCCGGAAACGTGATAAACCCGGAGATACTCGAGAAAATAGCCCGGGATCTCGCCGCCGAATACGGGTTTAAAATCGACGTCGCGGATCACGAACGGCTGTCGCGCGACGGAATGAACGCACTGCTCGCCGTCGGGAAGGGTTCGGCGGTTCCTCCTCGCCTCATTCATCTGGAATACGCTCCGGAGTCTCCTGTGGCGTCTGTGGCGCTGGTCGGCAAGGGAATAACTTTCGACAGCGGAGGTCTGGATATCAAACCGGCCGACTCTATGCTAACCATGAAGGGTGACAAAACAGGAGCGTGCGTGGCAATGGGAGCGCTAAAAGCCGCGGCCGAACTGAGACTGCCCGTCAGGGTTCACGCAGTGATAGGGGCGGCGGAGAACATGCCGGGCGGTGGCGCGTATCGCCCTGACGACGTGATAAAAGCTTACAACGGCAAGACGATCGAGGTCAACAACACGGACGCCGAGGGGCGGCTGACATTGGCCGACGCTTTGGCTTACGCGTGCGAACAGGCTCCTGATTTCGTGATAGATATCGCGACGCTGACAGGAGCTTGCGCCGTAGCTCTCGGCGACAACACCGCGGGTCTTTTCACCAACGACGACGGCTTCGCCGACGATTTTATGAACGCCGCCTGGGCGAGCGGCGAACGTTTCTGGAAACTGCCGATGGACGACGAGAACCTGCGCAAAAAGATAAAGTCCCCCATTGCAGATCTCATCAATTCAGCCGGGCGCTACGGCGGAGCAATCACCGCCGCCATGTTCCTCGAAAATTTTGTGGAGAAGGGACGTCCGTGGATACATCTCGATATCGCGGCGACTGACTTCGTCAAGGAGCCTTATTCGTACTACATCAAAGGGGCGACGGCCTACGGTACGCGCGCCATAGCCGCTTACCTTGTCAGCCTAGCCGGGAAGAGCGGGGCGGCTACTGGATAATTACCCTGTCGCCGTCGTTCAGGTTGGAGCCCCCGAATACTATCACGCGGTCGCCGGACACCAGACCGCCGGTTATCTGAATGTAGTCCCCCTGGCGTAATCCGGTTGTAACCCGCTTGACGCGCGCTATTCCGTCCTCTTCGACGAATGTGAACGATCCGCCGTCGCCGCCTTGAAGCGCGCTCTCGGGGATGAGTATGGAATTTTCGTACTCGCGTTCCACAATTGATGCCTGCCCGAACATCCCGGGGCGGAGGCGGCTGCCTGTCGCCTCGTTGTCGAGTTCTATTTCGACGGCGCTGCTGCGGGTCGACGGGTCGACGTAGGGTTCGATTCTGGTGACTTTGCCCCGGAATTCTTCGTCGGGAAGGGCGTCGAATTTGAGAATCACGTCCATGCCAGGTTTAACGGCGAATATGCTCACTTCGGGAATCCGCAGCGACGCTTTGAGTTTCCTGAGATCCGCGATATCGACCAGCGGGGAACTTGGCGATATCATCACTCCCGGCGTCAGCGAATAGTCTGAGAGCACCGTGCCGTCAAGGGGCGAGTACGCTATGTAATCCTGTTGCGCCGACTTCACCCGTCCCAGTTCCGCCGCCGCCTGGCGTTCTTTCGCCAGAGCGGCGTTATGGCCCGCCTTCGCGCTCGCGTAGGCGGTGGCTATCGAGTCGTACTGCTGCTGAGTGCTGAAACCCTCTTTGAGGAGCCTCTCGTAGCGGTCAAGGTTGGTTTTGGCGTTCGCCATCTCCGCGCGCGCTCTTTCGGCATCGGCCTTCGCGGAGGCGAGCTGGGCTTCCGTGGAGCCTATCAGCGCGTTCTGCTGATCGTGTTCCAGTGTGGCGATGAGCTGCCCGCGCCTGACGATATCGCCGGTTTTGACGTGGAGTTTCTCCAGCCTGCCCGTCACTCGGGGCATCATCCGCACCCTGTTAACGGCCTCTATGGACATGTTCTGCGCTATGCTGTCACGGACCGTCTTGTCGTTCGCGACGGTTTCCACCCGCACGTACGCGGCAGGGGCCGTGGGTTCGGCCTCGGAAGTTATCTCCTGCGATATCGCGGCTTTTTCTCTGGAGCCCCAGAAATAAAGCGCCGCGCCGGCGACCGCCAGGGTAAAAATCAGTATGACGACGGATCGTCCTGTTCCGCCGGTTCTTTTTTTCCTCATTGAAATTCCATCTCCTCGGCCCAGGCTATAATATTTCCCTCGGTCACTTTCAGGGCGATCACGGCCAGCATGTGATTGTACAAAGATCGCAGATGTCCGAGGCGGCTCTCCGTCAGCGAAGTTTGCGCCGACAGCAGGTCGAGCTGAGGCGTCACGCCCTCCTGGAATCCTATCCCGGCGAGACGCAGAGTCTCCTCCGCGAGTTCAAGAGCCTTGGCGGACGCTTCAAGATGTTCGGCGGCTGTCTCCAGCTCCGTCCAGGCCGTCTCGACTCCCGATTTTATGTCGAGTTCCTTCTGCCGGAGCGCTATTTTATCCTGGGCGGCAGTTGCCTGCGCGCGTATCACGTTTCCCCGGGAGGCGTTCCGGTCGAGTATCGGAACGGTGATGGACAGCTCTGTCCTCCATGTGTCATCGAAATTTCCGCTTCTTTCCCTGTCGAAAAATGACACGGCGCCGCCAAGGGTGATGCGCGGCCTTGACGCGCTGCGCTCGATCTCTATCTGGTTTGCCTGATATTCCGCTTGATTTTCGAGGACTCCCAGGTCGGCTCTGTTTTTCATGGCCTCGGAGAGCGACAACTCTCTGCCGCCAGCGGCTTCCAGAGTTATGAGGCTGCCGGCCGCCGGACGGCGCTCCTCCGGAGGTATGGCCAGATAATTCATCAGCGATATGACGGCCGAATCGTACAGCCCCTCGGCGCTCGACAGGTTGGCCCTGTTCGCGGCGAGTTGCTGGGACGCGCGTATGACCTCGAGCCTGTTCGACAGTCCCAGTTCACTCATGCGGGCTACTTCCCGCAGGTGCAGTTCCGACGCGGCTATCGCGGAGCGCTCCGTTTCCGCGTACCTGTCCTGAAGAAGCACGTTGTAAAATCTGGCGAAAAGTTCTCCCACAGCCCTGTTTTCGGCGTCGGCCAGAGTGAGTTCGGCAATGGATCTCACCTGTCCGGATTGTCTGCGAAGCGCCTGATTCCTGCCGCCCGAGTAGAGGGTCTGCGAGGCCGAGAGTCTTACCTGGCTCGTACCTCCCGAGGTCTGGTTCGTCCTCTCATCATCGGCCGCCGCGCTCAAGGCGAGGTCCGGAGTGAACGTCCCTTCCGACTGTATTTCGAAGGCTTCGGCCTTTCGCATCTCGTGTCTCAGCGACAACAGCGACGAATTGTTCGCCAGCATGATATCTATCGCTTCCCCGATGCCCATCGGGGTTTGGGAGGCTTCCGACGGGGATGCCGCGAGGATCGCGATCAGGGCAATTATGTGCAAATTTTTGAATCCGGCGTGGGACTGCATCATCTGAACACTGCCCTGTCAGCGCTCCGCAGCTCCCCCGCCGCGGCCGGGCCGCCGGTGATCGCGTCCGGAACCGGAGACGTCATGCCGCGGAACTTCGTCCGCTTCTCGCGCAGCCTGCGGTACGCGTTGAAACGCCGAATCTTTCCCATGACCCAGTCCTTGATGTCGTCGAACGCCAGATATACTGCCGGTATCACGATCAGAGTGAGCAGCGTCGATGTAAAAAGTCCGCCGATAACCGCGACGGACATGGGTTGGCGCACCTCCCCTCCCTCGCTGAGGGCAAGCGCGACGGGCAGGTTGCCCATGATAGTCGATACTGTCGTCATCAGGATGGCGCGCAGACGGAGCGGACCGCTCGCGACGGTCGCCTCTATCTTGTTCATGCCGCTCGCGCGGAGCTGGTTGATGAAGTCTATCAGCAATATGGCGTTGTTCACGACGACGCCCACCAGAAGTATTATCCCCATGAAGCTCATCACGCTGACGCGGATACGGAACAGGTACATCAGGCCGAAGGAGCCCGCGGTCATGAGCGGCAGCGAGAACATGACCGTGAGCGGATGGAGGAACGACTCAAACTGTATCGCCATCACGATATAAACCAACAGTATGGCGAACACCAGAGCTATCGAGAGATTTATGAAGCTCTCCCTCATCCTCTCGGAGTCACCGGTCGTGACGATGTTGTAAGTACCGTCCTGGGGAGCGTATTTTTTGAATATCTCCTGCATTATCGCTATTCCCTCGCTGGGGGAGATGCCTTCGACGTTCGCTCCTATCTGTATGGAGCGCTGTCTGTTATATCGCTTTATCACGTTGGGGGATTCGCCTATGCTGCTCGAAACCAGGCTGTCGGCGCGAATCACCTGTCCTCTGGCTGTGCGGACGAGCGTATTGAACACTTTGTCCGGATCGTCGCGCAGGTCCTTCTCGGCCCTTATTCTTATGTCGTACCGGTATCCCCCCTCGCTGAAGGAGCCGCTGCTGGTCCCTCCGAACCAGGCGTTCAATTCATCCGACAGGTCTCTGACGCTGACCCCCAAATCGTCGGCGAGGGCCCTGTTGAGTTCGAGATTTATCCTGGGTTTGTTCATCTGGAGATCGGTAGTTATATCGACGAGTCCGCGCGGGTTTTTCTCCAGGTCGGCTTTCATCCGTCCGCCGATTTCGGCGAGGGATTCGCTGGTCGGCCCCTGAATGACAAGAGTGATGTCGGATCCCCCCCAGTTGCCCATCTTGATATCGACATCCCTGAAAGCCGCCAATTTACGGCGCATCTGTCCCATTATGACGCTTGAACGTTCGCGCTGATCTCTCGGTATCAACTCGATTGTGAGATTGCCCTTGTAAACCTCCTGCCCCTGTCCGCTTCCGGCCACGCCATAAGTGTAGGCTACGCGCGGGTCGGCTTCTACGACCTCGATCATCTCTCCCATTACGCGTTCGGTGACTTCGAGCGACGTATCCGCCGGCAGTTCGATGTTCAACCGCAGATATCCCTGGTCTTCATTCGGGGTGAATTCCGATCCCAGCAACGTGGCCAGCCATATTCCCGCAGCGAATATCAGGAACGCCGAAATTATGACGGCGAAGCGGTGTCTGACGGCCGAGGCGAGCGCGTGGCTGTACGCTTTCTCCATCGCGATGAACGGCGCTTCGAGCACTCTCTGCGCCAATCCGAAGCGCTCGCGTCCCAGCAGGCGGGAACAGAGAAAGGGGATGAGGGTAAGTGAAAGGAGCAGCGAGATCGCAATCGTCATGGCCACGGTTATGCCGAACGCGTTGAAAAACCGTCCCATCAATCCGCCCATAAACGCGAGAGGAATGAACACGGCAAGCGTGGTGGCTGCCCCGGCCACCACCGAAAAACCGACCTCCTCGGCTCCGTCGCGCGTGGCTTTCATGGGGTTCTTGCCCATCGATCGGTGACGCGCTATGTTTTCCATGACGACGCTCGAAGCGTCGACCACCATGCCCACCGCGAGGGACATGCCCATCATGGAGATGTTGTTTATGGTTATTCCCATCCAGTAGAGCACCGCTACGCTGCCCAGAAGACATACCGGTATCGTGATCACTGCTATGATCGTGGCCCTCAACGTGCGGAGGAAGACGAACATGATGATGGACGTCAGGCAGATCGAGAGCAGTATGTCGCCGCGGACTCCGTTCATGGAGCGGAGTATGAAGCGCGACGTGTCGGAGACGACCACCAGCTTCGTGCCGCGCGGGGCTGTTTTGTTCAGGTCCTCCAGCCGGCGGCGCACCTCGCGCGAGAGGGCCACTTCGTTTGCGCCCTTCTGTTTGCGCACCTGCACCATTATGGTGGGGCTGTTTTCATACAGCGATTGGCTGCGCTTGTCCTCGAAATCGTCCTCTATCCGAGCCACGTCGCGAAGGCGTATGATGGCGCCGTTTCTATACGCCACCGGCACATAAGAGAGTTCCGCCACCGAGCGGTACTCCCCGTTCAGTCTTATGCCGTATTCGCGCGCGCCAGTTTCGACGCGCCCGGCGGGAAGTTCGACGTGCCTGTCGTAAACGGCGTTTTTGATGTCCTTCGTGGTGAGAGAATACGCTTCGAGGCTGTCGGTATTGACCCATATGCGAATCTCCCTGTCGCGGAAACCGGCGAGCTGCACTCCGCCGACGCCCGCGACCGTTTGCAGCCGTTCCGTAACGACGTTGTCGACGTACCTCGCGAGGCTTTTCATGTCGGTCTGTCCGTCAGTCTCGACGGCGATGTTCATTATGGGCATGTTTGACGGGTCGAATTTGTCCACCTGCGGGTCGTTGCACTCGTCGGGAAGCTGTCCTTTAGCCATGCTCACCTTGCCTCTCACGTCCGCCGCCGCGAAGTCGACGTTTCTGCCAAGGTCGAACTCGACGACGATCACGGAGCGGCCTTCGTAACTGCTGGACGTGATGTTCTTTATGCCCTCTATCGTGTTTATGCGGGCCTCCAGCCTGTCCGTGACGTCGTTGTCCATTATGGCGGGGCTGGCCCCCTCCATTGTGGTCTGAACGACCACTATAGGGAAGTCGATGTTAGGCATCCTTTCGACGCCCATATTTACATAGGAGTATAGTCCTATGACGATCACCGCGATGGTGAGAATGAGAACCGTTACAGGGCGTTTCAGGGAAACTTCCGTTATTTTCATCTGCTGAAATCCATCCTTAAAAAAATTTTAACTCAAGCGCAATGCCCAAAACCGTCTTTAAGTATTTTACAGTATAAAAAGTTTTTCCAACGCTACAATATTATTATATCCCGGAGCCGGTCGAGGAATGTAGAAATGTACAATAATAAAAACACGGGCGCGCCCCTCAAGCCTTTCCAGCTCGCCGCCGAAAATAATTTCGAAGGGGGCGATCGTATGCGCACGGATCTGGCATGGGGGGTAATAGAAAAAGACCTGGGAGGACTTGCGAAGCGCCTCGAGGCCACGTCCCACAATATAGCCAATATAAATACCCCGCGTTACGCCCGCCGCGAGGTCTCCTTCGAAGATCAGCTCAAGGAAGTGATCGACGGGCCCGTAAGGCTGCCGATGAAACGCACCAGCGAGAGACATTTTTCCAACGTGAAAGCCGATATCGGCGCCGTTCTTCCTTATGAGAGGGCGGTGGGGAACGAGTTGTACAGGATCGACTGGAACAACGTCGACCCCGAGACCGAGACAGCCCGGATGGCTGAGACCCGCATGTCCTATCAGGCCATGACAAGGGTTATGACGCGAAAGATAGCGATGTACAGGAGAGCTATAGGAGGCGGGAATTAATGAGAATTTTCAGGTCGATAGATATCGCGGGCAGCGGGCTCACAGCAAACCGCCTTTGGATGGATACAATCTCCGGAAATCTCGCGAACGTCAACACCACCCGCACACCCGGAGGCGGCCCGTATATCAGAAGAGTGCCGGTTTTTCAGGAGCGCATGATGGAAGCGGAGGAGGAACGGGATAACTGGCTTGCGAAGGGTTGGTTCGGTTTCCACTCGGCATCCGGCGTCAGGGTCGTCGATATAGGAACGGACGCCACTCCTCCTCGTCTCGCTTATCAGCCGGATCATCCGGACGCCAACGCCGACGGTTACGTGGCGTACCCCAACGTCAACGTGGTTCGCGAGATGGCCGATATGATGGTAGCGAGCCGATCGTATGAGGCGAACCTTGCTGTCGTGGATACGGCCAAAACTGTCTGGAACGGGGCTCTTGACATAATGAGATGAGGGAGTGTTTGGAGCGCGGCACGCGGTTTATGTGATCGAAAGCGCGGTGCCGTAAACCAATATTTCTACCGCTCCCTGCATTATATCGGCGGAACTGTAACGCACTCCGATCACGGCGTTGGCATTCAGCGTCCTCGCTTCTTCGATCATGCGTTCGGTCGCTATTTTTCTTGATTCTATCATCAGCCGGGTATAACCGTCCGTTTCTCCAGCCAAGGTTTTTTCCCACTCGTATGTCATCTGCACGAGGACGTTTCTCGATATCACGACGCTTCCCTGTACCAGTCCCATATGAATTGATTTTTTGGCCGGGACTGAGTCGGTGGTCGACAAAATGACCGGAGTTTCCTTCTGCCGTTCTTCCTGCCGATTGTCGGGCGTTCCGTCATTGTACTGACGCTGCCATTTTTCCAGTTCTTCCTGTTCCCACGGCGGCAGATCCATTATCAGATAAACCTCCTATTTGTCCAGCCATCTGCCGAGATTGGCTCTGTAGAGTTTTTGCAGGTGAGCTGCCACCGGACCCGGTTTGCCTCCGGCGATCTTTATATCTCCGACGCGAACAACTGGCAATACTTCCTTCCATGAGCTAGTGAGGAAGGCTTCGTCCGCCAGTTTCAGCTCCGACACATCGGGGCAACGTTCCTCGATTTTAAATCCGTCCACTCGAGCCAGTTCCAGGACAATGTTTCTCGTGACCCCGCCGAGTACGCTCCCGGTCGGAGCAGTTATTATTTTTCCGTCGCGGCACATAAAAAACGAGCTTTTGAGCGTCTCGGTGACTTTGCCGTCCGGGCAGTACAGGCACTCCAGAACGTCGCCGCTCCCAGCCTCCTGCATAAGACCGACCATGTAGTTTATGCTTTTGACTAGGGGATATGGGCGTCCCTCGGTGGTTGGCTGAAGCGCCACCCCATTCTGATACGCCTCCGGTTTCACGTCGGGAGCGCTCTCAAATATGACGAAATGCCTTGGATTCGGAAAGACGCCGTGTACCGCCGAGTCTCCGCCTGTTATGTAGGCCTTGACTATGCAGTCGCCGCCGTCCGGGCAGTCCGCCCGTAATGAGCCCTCTCGTACCGTTTGCGTTATGTCGCGTATTATACTGCCGTCTTCCACATTTATACCCGCGATGCGAGCGCTTTTCTCCAGGCGCTCCATATGCGCCGTCAGCGCGAACGCTTTCCCGCCGTATATTCTGAGGCTGTCGAATACTCCTACTCCCCTCTGTATGACGAGGTCGGTGACGGGAAGGGCACATTTCTCCGTCGGGAGATACTCCCCGTTGATGTGACATATTGACATCGTTTCCATCCCTCCTGATGCGGTTTGTTTGAGACGCGTCCTGATGAAACAGGAGAAGTATACGCCAAATTAGGGCTTTTGAATAATCGTATGGTGATAAAATTGTTTAAGTAATGAATGTTACAAAAATAAATTGGGGGAGTAGGAATGGGCTTCAAGATACTGTCCATATATCCGACGGTCGCCGCCACCAGAATCGCCCTCTTCGACGAGGAAAAAGAAATAAAGCGCGTCGAACTGCGGCATGATCCCTGCGATCTGCTGGATGCGGTTACGAGCGAGAAACAATACGACATCCGCAGAACCGCCGTCGAAAAACTGTTCGGGGGATGGATATCGGGAGCGGACAATATAGAAGCCGTGATTGGCTGCGCTCTCCTGCCTTCGGGTATGTCATCCGGAGTATACCTTCTCGACGGGGAATTTTCCAAAAAAATGAGAATAACCCGCGTCGAGGGGCGCGTCATAAACTACGGCGCTCTTTTGGCTTCCTTCATCGCCCGTGAGATGGGCGCGCGGGCTTTCGCCATGGTTCCTTTCGAGAGCGATGAAATGGATGTTATCGCCAGAATTTCCGGAGTGCCGGGACTGTGTTTCGGCAGGCTGACTCATACTCTCCAGATAAAAAACGCGCTTCGCCTCGCCGCCTGCGATCTGAAAAAGCCCCAGAATGAACTCTCTTTCGTGATGGCGTATCTGGGACACAATTTTTCGTTCTGCTCGCACCGCAACGGCAGGATAAAGGATCATTCCAACACTTTTGAGAGAGGCCCGTTCTCGCCGGCGCGCAGCGGTTCCCTGCCGGCGGCGGAGGTGATCCGTATGGCCTACAGCGGCATGTGGTCGAAAATCGACCTGATGGAACGCGCGTATTATTCCGGCGGCCTTTTGAGCTACACCGGCGCTCCGGACGGAGATATCGACGCCGTAATTTCCCGCATGGAAGAAGGAGACGTGTACTCGTCGCTTCTGATACGCGCTATGGCGTATCAGATTGCTTCCGAGATAGCCGCGCAAGCCGTGGTCTTGAAAGGCCGCGTCGACGCTATAGTGTTTTCAGGGTCGTGTATGGAAAACAGGATTTTCGCCGAAATGCTCCGCGAAAAAATTTCATGGATATCCTCCAAAATCCTGACGTATCGCGGGGAGGACGAACTCGCCATGATCTCGGACGGGGCGCTGCGCGTATTGAGGAATGAGGAAACGCCGCGCTCCTGCGGCGCGTTCTCGTCAAAATGAACCGTGTGAGGTAATATACTTGGAGAGGGTACAAAAATACTACGGGAGGTAATTGCATGGATATCAACGGGAAAAGTTACAAGAGGCTTCTTGCCGGAAGACCGCTCAACGTACAGGCCAGATTCGGCGATTCCCCTCTGGGACTGGTCAGCGGACGGGACATAGCCGCGGCGGCGAAGAAAACCGGCACGATCGTTTTGGCGGGGAACGCGCGGAACGCTCTTGTGATAAAAGGTTTGCTCAAAGCCGCGAAGCAGCTTGACGCGCCGGTGCTGATAGAACTCGCGAAGTCGGAAGCCTCGTACTGCGGAGCCACTTATGAAAATATACCGGGATATGCCGCGAAATATTCCGATGAACTCGGCCACGGTGTGATATTCGGCCTTCACGTAGATCATTACGCTATAAAAAGCCGCGCCGATCTGCTCAATGGAGCGGGACATCTGTCCGGGATAATAGCCGGCGGATTTACGTCCGTAGCAATCGACGCCTCGCATCTGGACGACTACGCCAACCTGTCCGCCACGCGCGACATGGGTACTTGGATACCATCCCCAATCGGTCTTGAGGTTGAAGTGGGCGAGATCAAAGGAGCCGGCGAACTATCCACAGTGGAGGAGGCTCTTTATTTCATCGGCGGCCTCAACGCGTGGGGCGTGTTTCCCGATTATCTCGCGATATCCAACGGCAGCTTGCACGGTACTTACGATGTTTCGGCGGGCATAGCGGAAGGAATAGATCTCGACCGGACAAAAGAGATAGCGGACGCCATAGCGCCTTACGGCGTCTCCATAGCTCAGCACGGAATTTCCGGAACGCCGTTCGACAAAGTGTCGAAATTCAACAAATACGGCATAAACAAGGGCAATGTGGCGACTCTGTTCCAGAATGTCGTATTCGGCATAAAAATGGATCCCGATACCGGCAACGCCGTTACCGAGGGGGGCGCTTATATCAAGGAGAGCGGCAGGGGAATTTCCGACGCGCTGTGGAATGAGATGGTCGCAAGCGCGGACTCTCTCGCGATGAGCAGAAAAAGCGGGGATTACAAGAAACTCAACCTTCCATTCCACGAAAAGATACTGGCCGAACCGGATAATATCACCGGCCGCATAGTGGACGAGACGGCGGAGTGGGCGAAACGTTTCATAAGAGCGTTCGGCGGAGAGGGAACGGCGGAAATCGTGGCCGAGGCCGCGAGTCTCAGGTGCGATCATAACTCCAGCCCTGAGAGGACCATAAGAAGCCCGAGGTCGAAGTACGGTCCCGATAACGCGCCCAACAAAGCTAAAAACGCCGGCAATTTCGACGACTGATAATTCGGAGCTGCTGAAGAATGGCCCCGAGGCGAAGGCCATGAGGTTGGGTTCGCAGATGAAAACGTTCTTCGAATATCACGGGAAATGGAGTTTACGAATTCCTGTATAATTTAACGTGTTGTTTAATTCTCACGACTCAGTCAAGGTTTTAAACGCCGCGCGGCTTTTGCTTAACGGGGCGGCTGTATATGACGTTTGGGCGGCACAATAAAGAAACCCGTAGGGTTTCATGCCGCCCAAATGTGCCGGAGTGAGCCGTGGGAAGGAGCGCAGCGACTGACCTAGACTACCGGCGGCGAAGCGTAAACAGTCCTGTTATGTGCAGTAACCATGTATCCCACAATTTACTGTATACTTTTTATAATATTATCAACAAAATTTCTTGCATTTTTTAAATCCATATCATTAGGATGTCCCTTTGCAATCCCACCGATTTTATCAAAAAAACCAAAAGTATCATATCCTCTGCACTGAAAACTACCAATACATGGTATTCCCTTTTCAGCCAAATTCTTTTTAACACCTTTTGTATAATCACGGTATCCAATGCCACAAGTACATACTAAAAAAGATTTATGTTTTTTATCAAATGTGGCTTCATTTATGAATTTTTTTATACTTTCATGAAGAGTATGAAAATAAACACCTGAAGCAAATCCGATAATATCATAATTAGTCAAATTGACCTCTTTATTCCTTACAATGTCTACAACATCTGCCGAAATGCAGTCTGCCATAGCCTCAACAATTTTTTTTGTATTTTCATGGTGAGTTGAAGCATAAATTATTACAGTTTTCATCTGAAAACCTCCCTATGTACGCCTAAATATTCATTCTACGATTGTAAAAGAACAAAATATATTTGCCAAGCCCTTTAAGAATTTTTTGCACCATTTATTCCAACCAATTTTAGGGGCTATTGCACATAATGTTTCGGCTGTTTACGACGTTTTTGCAGCCAGAATAAGGGCTTTGCGAAGCAAAGACCAGGGCTGCAAAAATGTGGGTGGAGTTTGGCGTGGGGGAATGGAGCGCAACTGAATGACCTAGGCGAACGGAACCCTGAGCCGCCTACTGGCGGCGAAGCGTAAACAGTCCTGTTATGCGACGTAAAAATTGCTTTTATCATAATAATACTATAATTGATGCAATACCTGAAAAAATATTTAATCCACAATGAACAAAAATACCTATTTTGATATTTTTATTGACCCATACTGAATATA
>JAISYM010000011.1 GCA_031269875.1 Synergistaceae bacterium | reverse complement strand
GGACGTGATTGGCATGACGTCGGAGAGGATAACCGCGAGGCTGCGGTTAATTCGTTGCGCGAGCAGATTGCGGAGGCCAGGGCACACCCGGAAGGGCTGATAATCCGCGAGGCGAAGGACGTGCCAGCAGGGATAGAGCGTAACGCATTGATCCCAGAACCGGACGATTATTTGAAGGTGGTCGACGGCTCAGAGTTTTGGACTGTCAAAATCCCGGAAGTTAAATGGGCGGTCCCTGGCGTCTTGCGCGCTGGTCTGGGTGTCCTGATGGGCGCTCAGAAGATGGGGAAATCGACGCTTGTTACCGACATGGCGCTTTCAATTGCGACTGGTGGAAAGTTCCTCGGCAACTTCCCCACCGAATCCGGCGATGTTCTGTACCTGAATTACGAAGACGGATTAGACGATTTGAGGAACAGGGCTCGTGCATTGGGGCATGCGGAAGCGAGCGGGGGATTCCCTCGGCTTCGAATCAGGTTCGAAGCGCCAAAGCAAGACGCGGGAGGCATGGAGCTGATACAGGAGTGGGCAGAGTCCCACCCCGAACGGCGACTGCTGATAATAGACCCCTTCGTTAAATTTCGCCGCCACCGTTTGCCAAGCGAAAAAGGGCTTGACGCGTACCAACACGATTACGCCGTCGTAGGGGAAATCCATAGCCTTGCGGTTAAATACGGGTTTTCGATCCTTATTGTACAGCACGAAAAAAAGGCCGATGATTCAGACTGGGTGTTTAAGAGCTCTGGTTCTGTGGCGCTCACGGTGGCGGCAAGCAGCATAATCCGCCTCAACAGGAAGCGCGGACAAGCCAACGCAAAACTATCAATCACGGGGAGGGGGGTCAAAGAGCGCGAATATGCGCTGAAAGGCGATGGGCTGACGTGGAAGTATTGCGGGGACGCGGCTGATTATGAGGCGTCTCAGCTTATAACGTCGATGCGCGCATTGCTCAGGCAGAACGGTGAGATGTCCGTAAAGGAATTGGCCGAAACGTTCGAGCAAAAAGACGACACGATCAGGCGCACTTTGAACAGGGCCAGCGTGGACAGGCCGCAAATACCGGCGATCTTCTACAAATCGGCCGATGGCAAGCGCTGGGGGGCCAGGGGCCATGAAGAACGCCAATAGGAATAGCCACCCCCCCTATATAAAAAATAAAAGAGAGAGAGATTATTTTTTTTATATAGGGGTCCCGGTTGTCTTATGTGTCCCACTTGTCCCGGTTGTCCCGGTTTGTGATATGGGGCATAGGGCGGGACAAGCAGGGGGGGGTGTCCCGGTGCTTGTCCCGCCTCTAAAGCCAGTCATAATCAGTGTTTATGAGATATCGGGACAAGTGGGATATATATTGATAAGAAAATCATTTTTGGCGTCGAAACAAGACACTTGTCCCGGGACAACAGCGGGACACTTGTCCCGTTTTTTGGAAGGGGGCGACGCCGAATGATCACCCCGCGCCCGTACCAGACAGAAGCGGTGTCCGCTTGTTTGAGAGAACGAGAGAACGGGCTAACGCGCGGCCTCGTCTCTCTTCCTACCGGCTGTGGAAAAACGCCGCTGGCCGCCCTGCTCATAAACGAGCTAGGCGCGGAGACTCTTTTCTTGGCACACCGGCAAGAGCTCATATCGCAAGCGGTGGACAAAATTAGCCTCGTCGTCCCGAGGAGCGATATCGGCATACTGCAAGCGAAAGAGGCAGATGGGATTGACGCGAAAATCTGCGTCGCGTCTGTCCAGACCGTTGCCCAGAAGCGGCGACTAGATGAACTCAAGAGGCGTGATTTTAGGCTAGCCATAGTAGACGAGTGCCACCATGCTATAAAGAATTCTTCCTATTGGCGCATCCTCAGTGAATTAGGCTTCATGGGCGGTGATCCTGGGCGATTGCTCGTTGGCCTTTCCGCGACACCGTTCCGGTTGGACGGCAAGCCGCTGGGCGAGTTTTTTGAGCGGGTGGTGTTCGAGCGCTCGATACTGGCGATGATGAAGGGCGGCTACCTTTGCGACGCGCGAGGGATACGGATATCGACCGAAGCGGATTTGTCGAGCGTACATACGGAAATGGGCGATCTTGCAATTAACGAGCTGTCAATCGCCGTTGATACACCGGAACGGAACAACCTCGTTGCGGAATCATATCTGAAACATGCTCACGGGCGGCGAGCGGTGGCATTCTGCGTAGACGTTCAGCACTCGCATAATCTCGCGGACGCCTTCAATGACGCCGGTATCCGTGCCAAGGCTGTATGGGGCGCGATGGACAAGGACGACAGGCGCGAAACACTCTCCGGGTTTGCTAGCCACGAATTGGACGTTCTTACAAACTGCAACGTCCTTACGGAAGGATTCGACGACCCGGGCATATCGGCAATCCTTTTGGCGCGTCCCACAAAGAGCCAAGCGCTGTATACGCAGATGTGCGGTCGCGGTTTTCGGCTCCACCCGGGCAAGCCGGATTGCCTAATCCTTGACTTCGTGGATATGGCCGGGCGTCACAAACTCTGTAAGTTCGCCGACCTCGCGGGCGACCCGAGGATCAGCGCCGGGGACGGCGAGAGCCTTCTTGAAGCGGCCAGCCGGGCGGAGGAAGCGGTAAAGAGCAGGGCCAGGGGCTGCGCAAGTATAAGCGTGTACGGTTCGGGCGAAATAGACCTTTTCGGGCGCTCTGACCTGGTCTGGACACCGGTTGACGGCGGCCACTATCGGATAGCCGTGGACGACAGCCGCAATGTTTGGGTTCGGAAGGTTGACGGCGGTTATACGGTATGGCTTGCAGACAAGCACGGTTCAGCGAAAAGCGCTCTTTCCAACAGTATCCTCGATCTGGGATACGCTCAAGGAATCGCTGAGGATTATGTCCGGGCGAACGCGCCCCGCTGTCTCGTGAGCAAAGAAGCCACATGGAGGCGAGATGGCGCGAGCGAGAAACAAATAGGCCTGCTGCGCCAATGGAAGATACCATACAGCCCCGGCATATCCAAGGGCGAGGCGTGTGCATTGATCGACCTCGAAATGGCGCGTAGGGAGGCCGCCAAGATGGAACCGGCGACAGCAAAGCAGATGTGGTTTATCCATAACCGGATAGGCGTCAACGTTGCCGATAGCCTGACTAAGGGCGAAGCCTCGCGGATAATTTCGGAGGCGAAAAGCAGAGTAGCCTAATGACAGGCTGGGAACTGTCGGGCAAAAACAAGTTTACGTCCGACAGTTCCCGTTCGGCGCTGTCGCTTCTCACGAGAAAATAAGGAGGACGGGATCATGGAATTATTTAAATGGCTTAGCGATGAAAAAAGGGGGATGGCATGATGGACACTGACGCAAAGGCAAGCATTCGAGACGGGAATACGTTGGCTTTTAATACCGCATTGGTGGTAGAACTCGCGGCGCTGGCAAAAGGGCCGGAATTGGGACGCGAGAAGGCCAGGCAATTCGCCGCTATGAGGGACGCCGACGCAGACTTCGAGCCATATTTAAAAAAGCTCGCGGTCCATGTGGAATCAGGCGGTGATCGGCTTGCGCGGGCGCTTCAAATTGTCCGGCTCATTGGCAACGCGGCGGGCACTGAGATGGACCAACGGGATTACGATGGTGAATGGGATACTCTGGTGCACGAGTTCCGAAATGGGCTCGTGTCTGGACAATCACCAAGAGAGAGCGCCGATGGCACGCTCGATGATTTATTCAGCGAATGCGGCAAGCTCGCCGCCGACATCATAAGCGCCGCATTGCCGGATAGTTTTGAAGATGGCGTATCGAAAGAGGACGTGACAAAACTCGCGGGACTTGTCACTGATGTTTTTGCGGACGGAATGGAAGGGGCTTTGATATGATGCAAGTTTCAATTGGGATTGATCCGGGCGCAAGGGGCGCGATAGCGGCGATAAACGCTCAGACGCTTGAAGTTATCGAGGTGGCAGACACGCCGACAATAGAGAAGATGTATGACATATCCGAAATGGCCGCCGTGATCCGGCATATGTCTCTCTTTGGCGTTGCAGTGGTCACGCTCGAACAGTCACAGGCAATGCCCGGACAGGGGGTAACAAGCACGTTTTCGACCGGTCGGGGGTTCGGTATATGGGAAGGTGTACTGGGCGCGCTCGACGTGCCGTATAGGGTTGTTAGGCCGCATGTGTGGACAAAGAAGGTTTTGGCCGGGGTGCCGGGTGAAGGGAAAGAGCGGTCAATCCGGTTCGCCATGCGGATGTTTCCAGGGTGTGAGCTGACGCCAAAGGGAAGCCGCAAGCCTAGGGACGGCAGGGCGGACGCTCTCTCGTTGGCGTATTATGGTATAGTGGCGTAAACGGGCGCATGTCTAGGGGGGGAACACAATGACGCCGAAGCAAAGTAGGTTTATAGAAGAATACATGATAGATCTGAACGCCACTCAAGCCGCTATCAGGGCGGGATACAGCGAGAAAAGAGCCGACGCAACAGCGAATAAATTACTGAGTTTTACTGAGATTTCAAATGCCATCAAATCTGCCCTCGCCGAGCGCTCCAAGCGCACGGGGGTCACAGCTGACCGCGTTGTCCAGGAGCTTGCCCGTATCGCCTTTGTGGACACGAGACAGATATTCGAGTGGGGGCCTGACGGCGTGACCTTGCGCCCGTCTGACGAGCTGACTGATGATGAGGCCGCGATTGTCGCCGAAGTATCTGAGACGCGGAGCGCAGTCGGCGGCAGCATAAAGGCCAAGCGCTTCGACAAGCTCAAAGCGCTGGAGCTTCTTGGAAAGTGCCTCGGCATGTTCGTTGAACGACCCGACAAAGACGAGCTTGCCGGGCGCAAGGGTCTGACCGCGCTTGCCGAGTCCATCAACGCACTTGCGCAAAAGACCGCCGAGAGGCACGAGTCGCCACGATAGAAGGGCCCGCATACAAATAAGCAAAATCAACGCCCCTGGCCAAGGTAGAATATCAATACCGGGCCAGGGGCTATGGGCCTCGATCCAAAATTGGATTCAGTCACATCGCGACACCTGCGAACGCAATGGCGGGCCGGGGGATCTGAATTTGACATATTCCTTTGGCGTCACGCTTCGGCAACGCGTTACCGGCTCTATACAGCCTTAGCCGCATTGGCGCGGCGTATCTCCTCGATAGCGCGGCGCGTAGCCTCAGCGCCCCTGTTGATATCAGCCAAACGTTCTTCGATGGTCGCGTCCTTCCGGCGCTCGTAATGCCATTCCCTTATCTTGTGTATGTCGTCGATTGT
>JAISYM010000070.1 GCA_031269875.1 Synergistaceae bacterium | reverse complement strand
GAGAGGTTGTCCATGATCACTATGTCGCCTCTTCTCAATGTCGGCGACAGCGCGTCTTTCACATAAGTTTTGAAAAGCTCCCCGTCGAGCGTCCCTTTGAACATGAACGGGACCTGCGCGCCATCAAGACGGACAGACGAAATGACAGACGTGCGCTCGAACCGCACATCCGGCGTGTAGTCGTTGACCTTGCCTCCCTTTTTGGATCGGCCATAGAGGCGCGTCATGCCGCAATTTATGCTGCACTCGTCAATAAAAACCAAGCTGTCCGCGCCTAATGTTTTTTGTTTCCCCGCCCACTCGGAGCGTTTTTGCTGGATGTCGCCCCTGAGCTGTTCTTTCGGGTGGAGAGTCTTTTTTTATATGAAAAACCGAGTTTGGCGAGCAGCTTTGAAAGCTGCGACTTCTTTATTGGGAGAGACAGCTGCTCAATCAGCTCATTCAAGGTTGCGTCGGGGTTCTCGTTGATCGCAGAGCATATTCTGTCTATTTTTTCATCGCTCAGGCGGGATTTCCTCCCGGTGTACTTTGCCGGTTGAAAGCCGCCTGTGTCTCTGAAGAGTTTCCAGATCGTACCTACCGAGCGCTTGCTGATTTTCAGCCATGCCGCTATTATTTCTTCCTTTTCGCCGCGTTGTTTTGCGTCAATTATCAACTCTCTTTTTTCGTCAGATATTGGCCTCATACAACCACCCCTCGTAATTGTATTTATACCATATTATTATGCTAATTTAAAGTGGAGTTGCTATAAAGAAACCGGTGTCCCCCGACTCCAAGAAGCGCTTTCCGCCTGTCCATACGATGATAGATTATTGGATGATTATCTAGCGATCCCAATATAAACCGGCCTTCTTCGCGGGTGACGCCGCCTATGGCGTCACCCGCGACGGCGATTATACCGTGACGAATGCCGTCGCTGCCGCACGCGCGGATGCCTCATCACCCGAAAACCCAAAAACCCCAAAAATTCTCAAGGTTGTTTTTGTCTCCCTTGATTAATTTCCCGATACGCGCATAATTACACGCACGTACCCATGCGGTTTGGGTGAGAAAAGCGAATACACGCGAACAGGAGACGTTGAGGATGACGGACTTTCGCAATTGCGGCGAGGGCTGCCGAGAACCAATCGTAAAGAGCCTATTGGAGAACGACCTCTACAAGTTCAGCATGTGGCAGGCTCTTATGCACAGCCACCCCGGCGCGCGGGCGGAGTATTCTTTTCTCTGCCGCAACGAGCCGGAATACCCCCTCTCGGAGCTTGCGGATGACGTCGAAAGGGAACTCGACCACCTATGCTCCATCTTTTTTACTCAGGATGAACTTGATTACCTTGGCGCGCTCTCCTACATAAAGGAGGACTTTATTGATTACCTCACGGTGTTCCGCTTTCAGCGGCGTTTTGTAGATGTCAGCCGCGGAGGGGATAATCTCCTGATCCGGGCTTCCGGGCCGCTTGCCCACGTGATGGGATTCGAAATTTACGTGCTTTACATCGTGAGCGAGCTGTATTACAGGCGCTTGCGGCAGGAGGGTATTTTGGAGGAGGCGCGTGCGAGGCTGGCGGGTAAGGTGGAATACCTGCGCCGAGAGCTTGCCGGATCAAACCCGAATACGCCATTCATCCTCTTTGACTTCGGGCTGCGGAGGCGGTATTCCGGGACGTGGCAGAGAGAGGTAGTGAGCACGTTCGCGCGCGATCTGCCGGATCACTTCAAGGGGACGTCTAACGTACTCTTAGCGAAGGATCTGGGCATAGTGCCGGTCGGGACGATGGCGCACGAGTACATGCAGGCATTTCAGGCCTTCGGCATAAGACTGCGCGACTTCCAGAAGGCGTCGCTCGAGGCGTGGGTGCAGGAGTTCAGGGGCGACCTCGGCACCGCCCTCACGGACGTGATAGGCATAGACGCCTTTTTGGCCGATTTCGACCTTTACTTCGCGAAGCTCTTTGACGGGCTCCGCCACGATTCCGGCGACCCTTACGCGTGGGGGGAGAAGGTCATAGAACACTATAAAAAACTTCGCATCGACCCGCGCACGAAGCGCCTCGTATTCTCCGACAGTCTCGACCTGCACCGCGCTATCGCGATCTACAGACACTTCAAGGGACGCATACAGACCTCGTTCGGCATCGGGACAAACCTGACGAATGACACGCCAATTCAGGCGCTCAACATCGTGATGAAGATGACGAGCTGCAACGGACAACCGGTCGCTAAAATTTCGGATTCCCCAGGCAAGACCACGGGCGTCGATCCAACATTCATGGCGTACCTCCGCCAAGTGTTCGGCGTGCGGGAAAACGGCGCCGCCGGCGATTGACCCTTGCCCGGCGGGCGCGTTTGACAAAATAAAACGCGCGGAAGATAATGACCTATTATGCAAGGGGAGGGGTGGGATTTATCGACAGCAGATTTCGCAAGATGAAGCAGGCGTTGTCAGAACTCTCCGCGTTCCTGGTCATAGCCTCTTTTTTGACCGCCGCTCTTTTCGTCGTCCTGCACGCGGAACACGACTGTCCGGGTGAGGGGTGCGCGGTCTGCGCACAACTTTACGTCGTTTCAGAGGCGTTGAAGCGCTTTTCGAGCGGTCCTGATTTTACCGCCTCGGCGCTTGCTGTGTGCCTCTTTGCCCTTATATCGCGGCTTGTATCTGACAAAGCCGCTCTGTGTGCGCGTGCCCTGAATACGCCCGTTTGGGCAAAGGTCAGGCTGAACAATTGAGCCTCGCTCGGGATGCTTATAGTTAAGGAAACGCTGATTAATTCGCCCAAACGGCTTTTGCCGTTTGAAAACCTGACGCCGCAATGGTTTAAATTTTCACCCTTTAGGCGTCTAACAATAAATCAGCTTTCCTTAAGGTGTACGTGTGTTTTACCATCGAACCGAGTATAGGAGGTCAATATTGAGATGCGAAAATATATAACGCCATTTATGGCGGCGGCGGTTATCTTTTCGGCCGCGCTTTACGCGGCGGTGTCGTTTGGCGTAATGGCGCCGTCAAAATCAGCCGAGGCGGCAGTTCCGGCAAACCAGACAAAAACGGGCAAGCTCGAAATAATAGCGACGATCTTTCCGCAGTATGACTTCGCGCGGGCGATAGCCGGCGACCGGGCAAACGTCACGATGCTCGTGCGCCCCGGCGCGGAGATTCACTCCTTCGAGCCGACGCCGAGGGATATCATATCCATAAGGAACTCCGGCGTCTTTATCTATATCGGAGGCGAGAGCGACGCTTGGGTGGAGGAAATACTCGAATCGGTCGATACCTCCGGTAAAAAGATCGTGCGGCTGATGGATTATGTAAATACCGTCGACGAGGAAGTGGTAGAGGGTATGCAGCCAGAGGACGAGGAGGAGGAGGAAGAAGAGGCGAAGGACGAGCACATCTGGACCTCTCCAAAAAACGCTATCCTGTTGATAGGCGCGATAGCGGAAAAACTTTCGGAGGCGGACCCGGCGAACGCCGATTATTACAAAGCTAACGCGAAAAGCTATATCGCCGGTATTTCAGAGGTGGACGGAGAGTTCAAGGCTCTGGTGAATGGGGCCAAGCGCAAGGTGATTGTTTTAGGCGAGAGGTTCCCCTTCAGATACTTCGCCGACGAGTATGGGCTCGATTATAGGGCCGCCTTCCCCGGGTGCAGTACGGAGTCGGACGCTTCGGCCGCGACGATGGCGTATCTCGTGCGGATGGTGAGGGACGAGAAAATACCGGTGGTTTACACCCTGGAACTCTCAAACGGCAACATAGCCAGAGCGATAGCGGAGCAGACGGGCGCTGAGGTTCTGACGCTGCACTCCTGCCACAATCTGACCAAAGCTGATTTCGAATCAGGCGAGACTTACTTGTCTCTGATGAAGAAAAACGTCCCGGTTCTGAGAAAGGGCCTTTACTAGTGATAACCTGCCGGGGTGTGAGCGTGTCGTATGACGGGAAGGCCGCCGTGGAGGGCGTCTCCTTTGACGTGGAGCGCGGGGATTGTCTCTGTGTTGTCGGTGAAAACGGTTCGGGCAAGAGCTCGCTTATGAAGTGCGTTTTGGGACTGCTGAAGCCGAGTTCCGGGGAGATCGCCTTTGATGGCGTGAGCCGCTCCGAGATTGGCTACCTGCCGCAGCAGGCCGCTGTTCGGAACGACTTTCCGGCGAGTGTTTACGAGGTTGTGCTTTCCGGGTGCAGCGGCAGATACGGCCCTTTCTCCTTCTACCGGAAGGAGGACAAAGCCCGCGCTAACCTCAATATCGAACGTCTCGGCGTAGCCGCGCTCCGGCGCAAGTCTTACAGGGATCTTTCGGGCGGACAGCGCCAGCGCGTCCTCTTAGCGCGCGCCCTGACCGCGGCGGACAAGCTGCTGATGCTGGACGAGCCTGTGACAGGGCTCGATCCGATGATGGCAGCCGACATGTACGATTTGCTCGAAGGTGAAAGGAATGGCGGCAAAACGATAATGATGATCTCTCACGACATGAAAAGCGCCGTCCGTTACGCCAATAAGATTCTCCACCTGAAAAAAAAGGCGATGTTTTTCGGGTCCGCCTCATCGTATGTTACGTCGGATTTTTACCGCGGACTCTGCGGCGCGGACGATGAGTAGCCTGATCGAGCTATTTGCCGAACTCCTGTCATACGATTTCATAGTGCGCGCCATGGCGGTCGGCATCCTGGTAGCCCTCTGCGCCGCGCTCCTCGGCGTGACGCTTGTGCTGAAGCGATACTCGATGATCGGAGACGGTCTCTCTCACGTAGGTTTCGGGGCGCTTGCCATTGCGATGTCACTCAACTTAGCGCCGCTCGAAGTCTCGATCCCTATCGTCCTATTGGCGGCGTTTATGCTCCTGCGCATCAGCGAGAGTTCCAGGATAAAGGGTGACGCCGCTATCGCGCTCATATCGAGCAGCGCTCTCGCTGTCGGCGTGATCGTCGTCTCCATGACGACTGGGATGAACGCGGATGTCTGCAACTATATGTTCGGCGCTATACTGGCCCTGAGCAAAAGCGACGTATACCTGAGCGTTGCCGTGGCCGTCGTCGTGCTTATCCTGTACGTGCTGTCGTACAACAGAATATTCGCCGTGACGTTCGACGAGGACTTCGCCAGGGCGACCGGCACCGACGCCTCGCGCTACAACATGCTGATAGCCGGGCTGACCGCGATGGTCATAGTGGTCGGTATGCGCATGATGGGCGCTATGCTGATTTCGAGCCTCATCATATTCCCCGCGCTCACCGCGATGAGGGTCTTTTCAAGTTTCAAGTGCGTGGTGATATGCTCGGCCGTCCTCTCCGTCCTCTGCTTTATCGTGGGGATGGCGATCTCTTTCGGTGTGTCCACTCCTGCCGGCGCAAGCATAGTGGTTGTGAACCTGGCCGCGTTCATTCTTTTTTCGGCGGCCGGCAAGGCCGGGTTGAAAATCTAGGGGGCGAATTATGAAAAAAATCTTCTTGGCTCTCCTGTTCCTGCCGATTCTTGGCGGCGCCTTTTATATGTTTTTTAGCGGAGGCGCGGAAAATCCGCCGGATTACTACTACGCGGACGAGATAGAGGATGTGTCCGAGTGGTCTGAACCAGACAGCCCCGCCGTGCCGGAGACCACCGAAAAGGAGTCCGGGCCGCCTCCCGCCGCGGGGCCGGAGCCCTCGCGCGCGGATCGCGGCGCTATAGTTGAAATAAAGGATAAATTTTTCATCCAGCAGTGCAACGACATTTACCTCAATCCGGATGAGTATGTGGGCAGGACGGTCAGGCTGGAGGGTATCTACGACGAGTTTAAAGACGATGAAAACGGCTGGACGGAGCGTTTTGTAATCCGTTACGGCCCAGGCTGCTGCGGAAACGACGGCGTCGCTGGTTTTGAATTTCTATATGACGGCCCCACAGCGCCGAAGCAGGATGACTGGGTAGAGGTGACGGGCACGGTCGACATGAAAAAAGGGGACGACGGGGAGGAATATTTGGTGCTTGCCTCGTCGAAGCTCCGTGTGATGGACAAGCGCGGACAGGAATACGTCGAGAACTGACACTTGCTTCCGTGGGGTGACTATGTCAAAATAGCTGAGACATTATTTTTCTGGAGGGATTATCTTGGCGGCTTACACAAAGAAGGAACAAATATACGAGGGCAAGGCGAAGAAGCTGTTTCGCACAGAGGATCCAGACAAGACGATAATCGAGTATAAGGACAGCTTCACAGCTTTCAACGGCGAGAAGAGAGCGGAGATGTCCGGCAAGGGCAGGCTGAACAACCTGATAAGCTCCGAGATATTTGGTTTCCTGGCTAAGCGCGGCGTCCCGCTGCACTTCATCGAGAGGATTGACGAGCTCAGTCAGCTTGCGGTCATGGTGAAGATACTGCCGCTGGAGGTAGTGGTTCGTAACATCACGACCGGCTCTCTCTGCAAGCGCTTGGGCGTCGGGGAAGGGATAAAACTGCCGCGACCGCTGATCGAGTTCTACTACAAGGACGACGCGCTTGGCGATCCGCTCGTAACGGAGGATCACGCGCTCCTCTTCGGGTGGGCGACGGAGGACGATCTTTCGTCGATGAAGCGGATAACCCTTCGCGTGAACGACATTTTAAAAGCTCTTTTCGAGCCGCTTGGCATCGTTCTGGTCGATTTCAAGCTGGAGTTCGGCAAGAACTCCGCAGGCGAGTTGCTGTTGGCCGACGAGATATCGCCGGACACGTGCCGCTTCTGGGACGCCTCGACCGGAGACAGGCTCGACAAGGATCGCTTCCGCAAGGACCTTGGCGACGTGTTGGGCGCTTATGAGGAGATATGGAGGAGGCTCTCCGGGAGGAACAAAGAGCTCTCATGAATTACAGGGACTCCGGGGTCGATATTGCCGCCGGCGACGCTTGGATTGGCGTCATAAAAAACGCTCTCGCCCGCCGAAAAGGTGAACTTCCAGAGTCTGGCGGCATTGGCGGCTTCAGCGGTCTTTACAGCATCGGCGGCGGCAGGTCGATAGCGGCCTGTACGGACGGTGTCGGCACGAAGCTGCTTCTCGGAAAAGCGGCTGGGATATACAGGGGCCTGGGGCAGGATCTTGTGGCGATGAGCGTGAACGACCTGGTGACGTGCGGGGCGTCTCCGCTCTTCTTCCTCGATTATATCGCGTGCGATAAACTTGATGTCACGATGATGGAGGATATAATGGAGGGCGTTATCGACGGCTGCGCCGAGGGCGGATGCGCGCTCCTGGGCGGCGAGACGGCGGAACTTCCCGGGCTCTATCCGTCCGGTGGTTTCGACTTGGCGGGCTTCGCCGTGGGGATCGTCGACGACGCGAGAATAATAGATGGAAGCGGAATACGCGAGGGCGACGCGATCATAGGCCTCGGGAGTTCCGGCGTACACAGCAATGGTTACAGTTTAGTCCGGCGCGCTTTAATAGACGACGGTCTGAAACTGCCGCTCGACTCTATGCCGGATGAGCTTGGCGGCGAAACATTGGGGAAAGCCCTGATGCGCCCGACGCGCATATACGTGAGACAGGCGCTTGCGGTGACCGCCGGCAGCGCCTCCCTTGAGGTGAGCGGCATGGCGCATATTACGGGCGGCGGGCTGGAGTCTAACATTAACAGGCTCATGCCGGATGGCTTGGCGGCGCGGTTGGATTATGACAGCTGGGACCGCCCGGGCATATTCAGCCTGCTCTCCCGCGCCGGAGTCGACGAGCGGGAGATGCGGAGCGTTTTTAACCTCGGCGTAGGTTTCGTCTTTGTCGTACCGGAAAAAATTACAGACGGCCTGATGAGGCTTTTGGGCGATATCGGAGAGTCCCCAGTGACAATCGGGACCGTGACGAGGGGGCTATGACGATCCATCCCGCACAGGAGGCAAAAGCGAGACAGCGCGTCGCCATTCTCATCTCCGGCAACGGCACAAATATGGTCGAGATCGTACATGCGCGGAAAAGGGGCGCACTTGACGCCGATATCGCGCTGGTAATCAGCGATAACCCAAACGCGCCCGGCCTCGGCAAGGCGAAAAAGCTAGGCTGCCGCACCTTCGTGGCGGAATACGCGGCCGGCGCGCCGCGTGAGGAGAACGAGCGGAGTATCGTCGAGGCGATAGAGCAAAATAACGTCGATTGGATAGTCTTAGCCGGTTTCATGCGGATTCTGTCCGCCAGCTTCGTCCGGCGGTTTCCCGGCAGGATAGTGAATATCCATCCGTCCCTTCTCCCCGCCTTCCCCGGCGCGCACGCCATCAAGGACGCGTTCGAGGCCGGCGCCGACATTACGGGCGTTACAATACACATTGTCGACGAACTGGTCGACCACGGGCCAATTATCGCACAGGAGGAGGTCCCCGTACTCCCCGGCGACACGTTGGAAACGCTGGAAACGAGAATACACGCCACAGAACACGCCCTCTACCCCAAAACCCTCCAGGCGCTGTTTACGGAAGATATTTAAGGGAACTTGTGACGGCGTTATCTGAATAATAGTCATATAAAATAAAACACAGCAAGCGCGCGGATTAGTCTAGACTATTGACAATGAATGATTGGATGATATTATTTTACTGCCGATGCTTGAAAGTATTGTTGACGGGAGGTGGCGTGATGACCCTTCGTGTTAGGCGACGACGATTAGTATTGGATTTTGGCACGAGATACGATGTTTTAACGGATGCGTTGAAGGGGACATGGCGCTGCCGTATACCGGCGACAGAGAGGGAGTGTATTGGCTGAGAGCATTCCTCGCGGACGGGCGGGAGCAGAGTGATTGAGAGAAACGCTGATTGATTTGACTGAGCGGCAATAAATCGGCCTTTTCTGAAGCCCGCGCCCCTGAGCAGACACCGAAGAAAGGACTCGGCCTAAGGCCGTGCCAAGTAGGAGTCCGGTTGGTTCCCGACAGCGAACTTCATTAAAGAGGACGCGGCGCTCGGCGCTTCGTCAATGAGGGTGGCACCGCGGGTTTAGTCGAGATGAACTCGTCCCTCTTTCAGGTTTAAAAACCTGGAAGAGGGACGAGTTTTTTTGTATCTATGAGCGTACTTATCAAAAATACTGGAGGGGATTGCAATGTCGGGAAGTACTGAAAAAACTGAAAAAAAGGGAAAGGTCGTTCTTGCTTACAGCGGAGGCCTCGATACGTCGGTTGCCATACCGTGGCTCAAGGAGCAGGGTTACGAAGTCGTGACGATGACAGGAGATGTCGGGCAGCAGGCTGACAATATGGATGAGATTAACGAAAAGGCCATAATGACGGGCGCGGTTACGGCGCACATGCTCGATCTGCGCCAGGAGATGATCGAGAAGTTCATCTGGCCCGGTCTGAAGGCCAACGCGCTTTATGAGGGGATTTACCCTTTGAACTCCGCTTATTCCAGGCCTATAATATCGCAGGCGCTTATCCACATCGCGCATCTCGAGGGCGCTGTGGCTATCGCTCACGGATGCACCGGCAAGGGACAGGATCAGGTGCGCATTGAGGTGTGCGCGAACGCTCTCGATCCCGAAATAGCGGTGCTTGCCCCGGTTCGCGACTGGCACATGACCAGGGAGGAGGAGATGGAGTACGCGGCGAAGCATAACGTCCCGGTACCCACGACCAGAAAGAGCCCCTACAGCCTCGACGACAATATCTGGGGCAGGTCTTGCGAGTGCGGTGTGCTGGAGGATCCTTGGAACACGCCGCCGGATGGCGCTTACGGACTCACTGTCGACCCGGTAAACGCTCCTGACAAACCCGAAATAATCGAGATTACCTTCGAGAAGGGGATTCCTGTCGCCGTGAACGGCAAGGAGCTCGGGTGCGTCGAGCTGATAGAGGTTCTCAACAAGACAGCCGGCGCTCACGGCGTCGGGCGTGTGGACATGGTGGAGAACAGGCTCGTGGGCTTCAAGAGCCGCGAGGTGTACGAGTGCCCAGGCGCAGTGACGCTGATTACGGCGCATAAGGCGCTTGAGACGATAACGCTGAGCAAGGACGTCGCGAGAGCGAAGGGCGATCTTGAAAAGAAATTCTCAGAGCTGCTCTACGAGGGATATTGGTTCTCTCCGCTTATGGACGCCATCCAGGCGTTCATAGATAAGACGCAGGAGACGGTGAACGGGGTCGTGCGGCTTCGTCTCTACAAGGGGCAAGCCGTAGTCGAGGGGATGAAGTCCCCGGACGCGATCTACCGCTATGACCTTGCCACCTATTCAGCGGGTGACGCCTTCGATCACTCCGCGGCTGTCGGCTTTATAAAGGTCTGGGGTCTTCCGATCAAGACTTGGACACAATCGCATCCGGAAACCAGGCATAAGCTGGGCGTTGTGAAGGACAAAAAACTTACGGCCTGACAAAGCGCGGACGGATCGCGTTTTTATTGGTTCATGCCGCGCTCAAGGGGGAGATGGATTCTGGGGAAGGAGATTTTCGACGCGGCCATTATCGGCGCGGGAGTTGTCGGGTGCGCCATCGCCCGGGAACTCTCGCGCTTCGAGCTGAATGTGTGCGTGATAGAGAAAGAACCGGACGTATCCTTTGGTACGAGCTCCAGGAACAGCGGTGTGCTGCATTCCGGCATAAACTACGAACCGGATACGAAAAGGGCGAGGCTGTCTGTCCGGGGCAACGGCATGATGGACGCCCTCTGTGCGGATTTAAAGGTTCAGATGAAGCGGATAGGCAAGCTGACGGTGGCTCTGTCGCGGGAGGACCTGCCTGGTTTGAACCGTTTGCGCGAGCGGGGGGCGGCAAATGGCGTGAGCGGGATGGAGATGCTGGACTCATCCCGCATGAGCAAAATTCAGCCCGGAATAGCCGGAATTTTCGGGCTCTGGACACCTTCAAGCGCCGTAATATCCCCTTACGGCCTTACGATAGCCCTGGCCGAAAACGCGCGCGCGAACGGAGTCCGGTTCTTTCTGGGATGCGAAGTATCCGGAATCAGGAGGGAGAGCGTCTTTGCGGATGACCGCGCGGACAAAGATTATTTTTGTGTCTCTTTTCAGAACGGGCTTGAAATCCGCTCGTCCGTATTGATAAACGCGGCGGGGCTTCACGCGGACGAAATCAGCCGGATGGCCGGCGTGAACGCGCCGCCGGTCTGGGCTTGCCGGGGCGAGTATTTTGTGCTGGACAAGCGCTTGGACGGAACGCTCAAAACTCTGGTCTATCCCGTCCCAGGCCAGAACGACCCGGGGCTGGGCATTCACCTTACGCCTACGGTCGACGGCAATATCCTGATCGGTCCGAGCGCCGCCTACATACCGGATGAGTACAGGGAATCATATCGCGTCACGGACAGGGTGATGCCGGCTCTTCGCAGGGAGGGGGGCAGGATGCTGCCCGGTCTTGCGGCGTCCGATTTTATAAGGAGTTTTGCCGGCAACAGGCCCAAGCTCACACCCCCTGAGCGAGGCGGAAACGGTGACTTCATCATCGAGGAGGCCGAAGACCGCCCCGGATTCATTCACCTGCTGGGCATCGAGAGCCCCGGGCTTACGAGCGCTCCGGCAATAGCCGAAGATGTCAGGGATTTGGTCGGCGCGCGCATAGAGCTAAGGAAAAAAGATGATTTCATAGCCCATAGGAGCGGATGTGCCGGCAGATTCGCGGATCTGCCCGGGGACGAGCGCGCATATATGGCAAATATCGAGCCCGAGTACGGTGAGATAGTCTGCCGCTGCGAGTCGATCACGAAAAAGGAAGTCCGGGACGCGATAGAAAATCCCTTCGGCGCGCGCGGTTTGTCCGGGATAAAGTATAGGTCGCGGGCGATGATGGGGCGCTGCCAGGGTGGATTTTGCGTCGCGAGGATCGTGCGAATGCTCAGGGAGGAATACGGATACGGCCCGGAGGATTTCCTGATGAACGGCCCCAATTCGCGCCTTTTTTCAGGGTTTACGCGTGAGCCGGATAGAACACCGCCTGCGGATTCGGAAGACGATGGATGAAACTTTCTGTGAAATTTCTGTCCGGGACAGTGGAATTTTCTTGACATCTCAGTTTCACACTGATAATATTGCCGGTGCTTCTGCTCGCGTGTCAGCCGATATGGCTTAGAGCGGAATATTTCGAATGAAAATTGCGCGTATAGACATTCTGGAGGGAAGGAGGAGTTAATTTTGCCAAGTATACAGCAGTTAATACGGCTGGGCCGAAAGAATAAGAAAACGAGATCAACAGCGCCGGCGCTTCAGGAAAATCCGCAGCGCCGCGGTGTTTGCACGCGTGTTTACACGGTTACGCCGAAAAAGCCAAACTCGGCTTTGCGCAAGGTCGCTCGCGTCCGCCTCACGAACGGCATGGAGATCACAGCCTATATTCCCGGAATTGGTCACAATCTTCAGGAACATTCGGTGGTGCTGGTTCGCGGAGGACGCGTCAAGGATCTTCCGGGCGTACGCTATCATATAGTGCGGGGTACGCTGGACTGCGGCGGCGTTGAAAATCGCAAACAGAGCCGTTCCAAGTATGGAGCGAGAGCCCCCAAAAAATAGAGGGTGTGGTCGTTTATTACGATATGAGAGAGAGGAGTATGATTAATGCCGCGAAAGGGTCATGTCAGGCCGAGGATAACGCCGCCTGATTCTTTGCATTCCAGCCCTTCAATAGCGAAGTTTGTCAATTGTCTGATGCTGGACGGCAAGAAGAGCGTGGCGGAGCGCATAATGTACGGCGCTTTGGACGCCGCGTCACAGCGTCTCGGCATCGAACCTGTTGAAGTGTACGAGAAAGCTATGAACAATGTCAGGCCTCAGATCGAAGTTCGCCCGCGCCGTGTCGGTGGGGCGACGTATCAGGTTCCTGTAGAGGTTCGCCCCGACAGGGCTCAGGCTTTGGCGATCAGATGGATCATTCAGTATTCGCGCTCACGCAAGGGCATCCCGATGATGGAGCGCCTCGCGAGAGAGCTTACAGACGCGTGCAAGGGCGAGGGCGGTTCCGTCAAAAAGCGCGAGGATACTCACCGTATGGCTGAAGCGAACAGGGCTTTCGCTCACTATAGATGGTAAAGGTATGTCTCCGATTGTTTCGCCGGTCTTTGCGGTAAAGGATAACGATGTCTAAAATTGACTTGACTACAATCAGAAATATAGGAATAGCGGCCCACATAGACGCCGGGAAGACTACCACTACCGAGCGTATTTTGTTCTATACGGGGCGCAAGCACAGGATCGGCGAAGTCCACGAGGGCGCGGCGACCATGGACTGGATGGAGCAGGAGCGCGAGCGCGGGATCACCATTACGTCCGCCGCGACGACGTGTCATTGGGGAGACGCGCTTATCAATATAATTGATACGCCCGGGCACGTGGACTTTACGGTCGAAGTCGAGCGTTCGATGAGGGTGCTCGACGGCGCTGTTTCTGTCTTTTGCGCGGTCGGCGGCGTCGAGCCTCAGTCTGAGACAGTGTGGCGGCAGGCCGACAAGTATCGCGTTCCAAGGGTCGCTTTTATAAACAAGATGGACAGGGTGGGGGCTGATTTTCTCTCCGTCGTAGCCCAGATGAAAGAGCGTCTCGGCGCTCGGGCCGTTCCGATCCAGATGCCTATTGGAGTCGAGGACGGCTTCGTCGGCATGGTGGATCTCGTGGGCTTCAAGGCGATCGTCTACGATGTGAACGGTCTCGGCCAGGAGTTCACCACCGCCGACGTTCCCCCGCAGCTCGTCGAGGAGGCGAAATCGGCGAGGGACTCGATGATTGAGGCTCTGGCCGACTTTGACGACGATATTATGACGCTTTACCTGGACGGCGCGGATGTTCCGCTGCCGCTCATAAGGAAGGCAATTCGCAAGAGCACTATCTCTATGGACATTGTCCCCGTGCTCTGCGGCTCGGCGTTCAAGAACAAGGGCGTTCAGCCGCTGCTTGACGCTGTCGTGGATTATCTGCCAAGCCCGCTGGATCTTCCCGCCGTTCGCGGAGAGGATCCCGATAACGCGGAGAAGGAAGTGCTCGTAACGCCTGACGATGACGCGCCATTCGCCGCGCTCGCCTTTAAAATAATGGTCGATCCGTTCGTGGGAAGGCTCGCTTTCTGCAGGATTTACTCCGGGACGATCACAAACGGCGTCGGCGTTTACAACTCAACCACGCGAAAGAAGGAGAGAATCGGGCGTATACTTCGGATGCACGCTAACAAGCGCGAGGAGATGGATTCGGCTTCCGCCGGCATGATTGTGGCTATTCCCGGCTTGAAGCAGGTTCGTACCGGAGACACGCTCTGCTCTGAAAATTCCCAGGTAGTACTCGAAAACCTCGTGTTCCCGGAACCGGTCATAGACCTTTCGGTCGAACCGATGAGCAAGGCGGATCAGATAAAGCTCTCGAAGGGCCTAGAGGCTCTTTCCGAGGAGGATCCGACGTTCCGTGTTTCCGTGAACGAGGAGTCGGGACAGACGATAATAGCCGGGATGGGCGAGCTTCATCTGGAAATAATCGTCGACAGGCTGAAGCGCGAGTTTAACGTGGAGGTCAAGGTCGGACGCCCGCAGGTTGCCTATCGCGAGGCGATTAAGGCGCCCGCCAGGGCCCAGGGCAAATTCGTCCGCCAGTCGGGCGGGCACGGCCAGTACGGAGACGTAGTGCTTGAAGTCGAGCCGCTCGAAGGGCACACCGGCTACGAGTGGGTGGACAAAATTGTTGGGGGAGTCATCCCGAAGCAGTTCATTCCCGCCTCTCAAAAGGGCGTTGAGGAAGCTATGAACAACGGTATCCTCGGCGGCTACCCGGTAATCGGAGTCAGGGTTTCGATCGTCGACGGCAGCTATCACGACGTTGACAGCTCCGAAATGGCTTTTCGCATCGCCGGATCGATGGCGTTTAAAGAAGCGATGAGACAGGCCAGCCCTGTTCTTATGGAGCCTGTAATGAGCGTAGAGGTAGTGGTTCCCGAGGAGTACATGGGGGATGTGATAGGCGATCTTTCCTCTCGCAGGGGCAAGGTCGAGGGCATGGGCGCCCGCGCGAACGCGAGGGTCGTAAAGGCCTTCGTCCCGCTCTCGGAGATGTTCGGCTACGCCACGGACCTTCGGAGCAAGACCTCGGGGCGCGCTTCCTACACCATGAGCTTCGATCATTACGAGGAAGTATCGCGGGATATAGCCGATAAGCTGTTGAAGCGATAATAACATTATATAGAAGATTGTTTATTTAAAAAATTTAGGGAGGCAAGAGAGATGGCAAAGGAGAAGTTCGAGAGAAATAAGCCGCATTTGAACATAGGCACGATCGGGCATATCGACCACGGCAAGACGACACTGACCGCGGCGATAACGAA
>JAISYM010000057.1 GCA_031269875.1 Synergistaceae bacterium | reverse complement strand
CCGGCGGCCGACATGGATGTCGGGTGAGCGAATCAGCTCAGGACAGAGGTGTATGAGCGATCCGATTCGCGGAGTGAGTCGCCGGTCCGTCATCTCGGGTTCATCATTATGAGACAATTTGATAGTCATATTTCCCAAAGGCCTCCCGCTGCCCGCCGCAGCGCTTTATCGAAAAGCTGATTTATAGTTAGATGTCCTTCAGGCCACTAACTATAAATCGGCCTTTTTACCTTCTTTACTTTCCGTCGTCTCCCGAAACGTCCATGAACGCCATGAAAGCCTCCTGCGGGATCGAGACGCGCCCGACCTGCTTCATGCGCTTCTTGCCTTCCTTTTGTTTTTCCAAAAGTTTGCGCTTCCTCGTAATGTCGCCGCCGTAGCATTTGGCAAGCACGTCTTTTCTGAGGGCTTTTACGTTCGTCCTCACGATGACCTTCTTTCCGATGGCCGCCTGTATCGGGACCTCAAAGAGCTGGCGCGGGATAAGTTCCTTCAGCTTCGTCGCGACGGCGTGTCCCCGGTTGTAGGCGGCGTCCCTGTGACAGATGAAGCTGAACGCGTCCACAGGCTCCTCCTGTATGAGGATGTCGACCTTGACGAGATCGGACGCCCGATTTCCCGTGTGCTCGTAGTCTAAAGACGCGTAGCCCCTTGTCGCGGATTTCAGCCTGTCGTGAAAGTCCATTATGAACTCAGCGAGCGGCAGGTCGTACACGAGGCGGACGCGACCCTGCGCGATGTAGTCCATACTGACGTAGACGCCCCGTTTTTCCTGGCTGAGCTGCATCGTCGGGCCGACGTAATCGTCCGGTAGGAATATTGTCACCCTGATATACGGTTCCAATACTTCTTCGATCTTAGCGGCGTCCAGCGGAAAGTCCGACGGCCGCCGCGCCTCTATGACGCTGCCGTCCGTGAGCTTTATCTGATAGATTACGTTTGGTGCCGTCGCTACCAGCTCGACACCAAACTCGCGGTACAGGCGCTCCTTCGCTATCTCCATGTGGAGCAGGCCCAGAAAGCCGCAGCGGAACCCGAAGCCCAACGCGGCTGACGACTCAGGTTCGAACGTGATCGCCGAGTCGTTTATCTGGAGCTTCTCGAGCGCGTCGCGCAGAGAGTTGATCTCCTCGCGCTCGATGGGGTAGTACCCGCAGAATACGACCGGTTTTACGCGCCTGTAGCCGGGCAGGGGAGACGCCGCCGGACGCCGCGGGTCCGTTATGGTGTCGCCAACGCTCGCCTCGGCCAGCGATTTGATCCCGGCCACGATATAGCCGACCTCGCCCGGGCCGAGCGAATCCACGGGGGACATAGCCGGCGTGAACACGCCGACCTCCTCCACCTCGTAAACCTCGCCCGTGGCCATGAACGATACCGCCTTCCCGGACATAAGCTCGCCGTCGACGACCCTGACGTAACTGATGACGCCCCTGTAGTTGTCGTAAACGGAGTCGAATATGAGCGCGGACAGGGGTTTGTCCAAGTCGCCCTCCGGCGGTTTGATGTCCGTGACGATGCGCTCCAGTATCTCCGCGACGCCGGTGCCGTCCTTGGCGCTCGCTAAGATCGCGCCGGACGCGTCCAGCCCTCTGACCTCCTCGATCTCCCGCGCGACGCGCTCAGGGGACGCGGACGGCAGGTCTATCTTGTTAAAGACCGGAACTAGGTCGAGATTCTGTTCGACCGCGAGGTAGGCGTTGGCGACAGTCTGCGCCTCCACTCCCTGAGCGGCGTCGACTACGAGGATCGCTCCCTCGCAGGCGGCCAGGGAGCGCGATACCTCGTAGTTGAAGTCGACGTGCCCCGGCGTGTCGATGAGGTTCAGGATATAATTCGTGCCGTCCGCCGTCTCGTAGTTCATGCGAACCGGCACGAGCTTTATCGTGATGCCCCGTTCGCGCTCTAGCTCCAGCATGTCGAGCAGCTGAGACTTCATATTGCGCTCGTCTACCGTGTGGGTACTCTCTATCAGACGATCCGCAAGAGTTGACTTGCCATGATCGACGTGAGCGATGATGCTGAAATTTCTGATTTTTTTTAATTTATTAACCTTTAATGCCTGATCCAAATAATTCACCTCGTAAAATCCCGTCCGCGCTAATTTTACAGTGGCGCGCCCCATGTGTGCAATGCGGAGACTAACGTGATATAATTTCGCGTTGTACCCTTGCGCCTTCGGTCGACTTCATTGATAACGCGCCGCAAAGCCAAACCGGAGCGTGGGAAGCCCACAATTTTGTTATTATCATGCCGTATCCCGCGCAAGTCAAGCGAACCGGGATACTTGTTTGGCGCGGTGTTGTTTATGTCGGGCCGGAGAATTTTTATCTTGATTATATTTGGAGGTAAAAGTATGTATAAAAAAAGAAAGAAAGGTTTTACCCTTGTCGAGATAATGGTGGTCGTTGTGATCATCGGTCTTTTGGCTACTGTCGTTGCCGTCAACGTCAGCAGGCAGGGCGACGAAGCCAGGGTAACGACTACCAAGGTTTCAATAGCGAGCCTCGAAAACGCGCTCGAGCTGTACCATTTAAATAACGGTTTTTACCCGACGACGGATCAGGGTTTGAAGGCGCTTTTGGAAAAGCCGGCGAGCGCGCCGGTGCCGAATAACTATCCGAGGGGCGGCTATATCAAAAAGACCCCCAAGGACGCGTGGAAGCGTGACTTCGTATATCGCTGCCCAGGAACAAAGGGCGAGTATGACATAATATCATACGGCGGCGACGGCGCTGAAGGTGGTGAAGGCGTAAACGCCGACATAAGCAACTGGGATCCGCTTTAGAAAAAGCGAGGTGCTGTTCAGTGAACGGTGCGGAAAAAGTGAAGTTGCTGCTTGAGGTAATCAGGGATGAAATTTTGCCACTGACTGAGTCTGAGACGGCGAGGGGAAACGTGTCGTGCGGGAGCGCGATTCTGCGCGCCGATACCCTCACCTCCGTAATGGTCGGCGCGGACAACCGCAGTACAAACCCCATCTTTCACGGCAATATCGACTCGATAAACAGGTTTTTCAAGCTGCCTGTACATCCGCCGGCGGAGGAGCTGATATTCCTGGCGACGCACGCCCCGTGCCCTATGTGCGCGGCTGCCATCGCCTGGTCCGGTTTCAAGGAGCTGTGGATACTCTTCGGCCACGACGAAGTAGAGACGGAACCAACGCTCTTGCCGTCGCTTGCCATGTACAGGGATCTTTTTGGCGTGGAGGGTATTCGTAACGATAACGGTTTTTATACGAGGCACAGCATAAAAAAGCAAGTGGCGACGAGTCCTAACAGGGACGAGCTTCAGGCTCTGCTTGACGACATAGATCGCGCCTACGCCGCCTTGAGGAAAGGCTGATTTTTCGTAAGGCGGTCAGCCTTAAGGACTAGGATGGCGCGGGAGGCAGAGGAAGACTTATCGCAAATTCCGTAAGGCCGTCTTCGCTCCTGAGCGTAACTTGGCCGCCGTGGGATTCCACGGCGGTTTTCACGATGGCCAGTCCGAGTCCGTAGCCGCCGGCTCCGCCGTCTCTTGCCCTATCCCTCTCTATGCGTTCGAATCTCCCGAATAAACGCCCCGCGTCCTCGCGCGGAATACCGATACCGTTGTCCCTGACCGTCAAAAGGCAGGAGCCGTCTTGAACCGTGAGGCCCACGCTTATCGACCCGCCCCCTTTGCCGGCGTAACGGCGGTACGTGTACTTTACCGAGTTGTCCAAAAGGTTGGCTATGGTGCGGCGAAGTTCTTCCGGCCTGCCGGAGTAGTCAAATGTTTCGGGAATGTCGGTATTCCAGGATATTTGCTCCGATTTCGGGTTTTTCTTGGCCTCGTTTACGCAGGTCCTCGCCATCTCCGCGAGGTCGAAGCGCCTCGCCTCCGAGACGGGTACGCCGGATTCGAGCTTCGAAAGCAGGAGCAGGTCGTCCACGAGCGCGGTCATCCTCCCGCGCTGTCTCATTATCTCCTCAATATACGGGGCGCGCGCCTCCGCGGAGGAGTCCGTCATCTCACCCAAGAGTTCCGCCGCGACCGATATAGAAGTCAGGGGAGTTCGGAGTTCATGCCCCGCGTCGGCAACGAACGTCTTTCTCGCCTCCTCGATTTGGCGGCGCTCCGTTATGTCATTGAGGATGAGAAGCGTCTCGCGCTGTCCAGCCGGAAGGACGCGCGCCTGATAAGAGCGCTCAGCGGCGCCGTAGCGGGACTCGAAGTTTGTCTCGCGGAACTCTCCGGCTCTTCCCCTGGCTATCAGATCGATGAGTTCGGGAGAGCGAAGCGCTCCGTCCGCGTCCGCGCCTTCCAGTCTCTCGGGAGCGTCGCGCAGCAGAGGCGCTAGGGCGCTGTTCGCGCAGATAATCTTCCCGTCCGCGCTGACTAACATCAGACCGCACGGCGCGGATTGAACCACCGTCTGAAGCTGATTCCGGTCATCCTCCAGTTCCGCCATCATCCGCTCTTGAGCTTCCGTGCTCTCCCGGAGCGCGCGGGAAAGCTCCTCTATCTCCAGCGATCCGCCTGATGGATACGGCAGACGGGTCCGACTGTTCGCCCGGGAGGCTTCCGTGAGTTTTCTTATGGGGCGGGTGACTCGTCTCACCCCTATGATTCCGGCGATGAGAGCCGCTGTCCCGGACAAAAACATGGCGCGTAAGATATTCATCCTCACGTTGTAAAGAAGCCCGTGATACTCGGCAAGGGGCAGTGAGCATCGGATCACGACAGGGTCTTTCGAGCCATTCATCTGAAACGCCTGCGCGTAGTAAAAGTACGGGACGTTGGTTGTCTCGCTGTATCTCTTGTTTGTACCGTACCCGGCGGATAAAGCCTGACTTATCTCCGGCCTGTCGCGGTGGTTGTCGAGTATCCGCTCGTCCCGGCTCGTCACGCTGCTGTCCGCCATCACGGTTCCGTCCCCGCCGATTATCGTTATGCGCGTCCCCAGCAAGCGCGACCAACGGGCGAGATCCTCCAGCGGGATCGTGTCGTCTTCGCCGCTCCTCCAGCCCCTGATCTCCAGCATCTCTTTTATTACGCCAACTTTCCTGCTCAAGCTGCGCGTTGTAATCTCATCAATTTCGGCTCTCATGCCGCGAGACGCGAACGTCCAGCTCAATATCGCGGCTAAGGCGACGGACAGCGAGAGGAGCGCGATAAGCCTTCCCGTAAGCGTCCTAAACATCGCCGCGCTCCTCCGTCTCATCATTCGGGGCCAGCCTGTAACCCCGTCCGTGGACGGTGTGCAGAAGGCCCGGAGAATCGGGGTCGTCCTCGATCTTGCGTCTGAGCCTGAATATATGGACGTCGAGCGTCCTCGTATCGCCCACACGCATTCCCCACACGCGGCGCAAAAGCTCCCCCCGCGTTACAGTGTGTCCTGTTCTCGCGGCAAGGGCCTCCAGAAGACGGTACTCCGTGGTGGAAAGATCGAGCAGACGTCCGTCCTTGTACGCTTCACCGTGAGAGGGATCGATCCGCAGAGGGCCGACCTCCAGAGTCTTTCCCGTTTCCTCCGGCACGCCGGAACGGCCTAAGACGCTGCTCACCCGGGCCGATAGCTCAGCTATCGAGAAGGGTTTTCTGACATAATCCGCGGCGCCGGCGGCAAAGCCGGCGAGGACGTCTTCCTCTGCGTCCCGCGCGGTGAGCATTATAATGGGCGTGCCGCGGCTCGCCCGGTCCGCCTTGATGCGCCGCGCCACCTCGAAACCGTCTAAGCGCGGCAGCATGACGTCCAAAACAACGAGATCAGGCGACAGCTCGGATACCGCGTTCAAGGCGGCGTCGCCCTCAAACGCCAGACAACAGTCATAACCCTGTCTGGACAGGGCTTCGGCTATCATTTTGGCCAAGGACTCCTCGTCCTCGACTATTAAAATTCGAGACGACAGCATAGAGGCCTCATATATCGGCCGTGTCGGCGAGAGGCCTGCGGTAGTCCGACGCTTTCACCCTTCGCCCCGTAAGCATGTAACATATTTGCTCGCTTATGTTCGTCACATGATCGCCAGAGCGCTCCAAAAACCTGGCCACCATGAGCAGCCTGTCCGCGCCCTGTATTATGCCGCGCGTTTCTGTGACGACATCCAGCAGCTCCGAGAAAACCTTGTCCTCCAAATTATCGACCTCGTCGTCCATTGGGAATACGCTCACCGCCATAGCCGGGTCACGCTCAAGGAGTGATTTCATAACCGTGTCGAGCATAATGACGACCTTCTCTCCCATAGGGGCGAGACCTAAAAGCGGCTTTATTCGAGCGTCGAGGCAAATTGTCGTTCTGGCGATGCTGACGGCGAGGTCCGAAATTCTTTCGAGATCGAGCGCTATCCGTATGCACGCCTCCAGCGAACGGAGATCCATCGCCACCGGCTGATAACGCGCTATAATCTGAAAACTGTCGGTGTCGATCTTAAGCGCCAGCTCATCTATCGCGTCGTCGCCGTCCTTGACCTTCCGGGCTAACGCCTTGTCGTGATGCGAAAGTGCCCAGACCGAATCGGACAGGGCTCTCTGCGTAAGACTGGCAAGCTCGAAAAGCTTCGAGAAGAGTTCATCAATTTCCGTGTCCCGGTATCTCTCCATCACTTACACCCCAAATATTTCCGGCCGCCGCCTTTATCCAAACCTGCCTGTGATATAATCCTCCGTTCGCTTGTCTCTCGGAGTCGTGAAAATTTTCGTGGTCGGCCCGTGCTCGACAAGTTCTCCCATGAGAAAAAAAGCTGTGTGATCAGAAACTCTCGCCGCCTGCTGCATGTTGTGCGTAACAATGACGACAGTATAGTATTTCTTCAATTCGCGGGCAAGCTCCTCTATCCTGGCGGTGGCCATCGGATCGAGCGCCGACGTAGGTTCGTCCATGAGCAGCACCTCCGGCTCGACCGCGATCGCGCGGGCTATGCACAGCCTCTGCTGCTGACCGCCGGAGAGGGAAGACGCCTGGGCGTTAAGACGATCCTTCACCTCTTCCCAGAGGCCGGAGTTCCGAAGTGACCGCTCCACAATCTCACCGAGCCTGCCCTTGTCCCTCTCGCCCAGCAGCTTCGGGCCGTAAGCCACGTTCTCGCGGATCGAAAACGGGAAGGGGTTCGGCCTCTGAAAGACCATGCCCACCCTGCGGCGGAGCTGCGTCACGTCGACGTCGGGAGCGTAAATATCGCGGCCGTCGAGCAGCACTCGTCCGGTTATCTCAACTCCGCGCACGAAGTCGTTCATCCGGTTGAGGCATCGCAGGAACGTACTCTTGCCGCAGCCGGACGGGCCGATGAAAGCCATCAGCGAGTTCTCCTCTATCCCGAGAGCCACTTCCTTGAGGGCAAGAGGAGCGCCTTTCGAGTATGTAAGGGATAGAGACTCTATTACAAGTTTCTCTTTGCTCATAAGACGTCCTTTCTCAGGCGCGAGCGCGCCGCCATGCCGACCATCGAGATTCCAAGCACTACCGCGAGCAAGACCAGTATGGTCCCGTATTGCAGGGGCGTTGTCTTTTCGATATTCGTGCCGGCCGTCGCCAGGACGTACACGTGATACGGCAGGGCCATTACCGAGTCAAAAACGCCGCGCGCGAAGCCAGGCGCGAAGAATACCGCTCCCGTAAACATTATCGGCGCTGTCTCGCCGGCAACGCGCCCTACGCTCAGGATACCCCCGGTGATTATTCCGGGAAATGCCGATGGCAGGACGACGCCGTATATTGTCTGCCACTCCGTCGCGCCAAGCGCGTAAGCGGCGTCGCGATAGTCCTGAGGCACATTGGCAAGCGCCGTCTCGGACGCTGTCACTATGGTCGGCAGAACCATGCACCCCAGCGTGAGGCCTGCGGACAGGAGACTCGTCCCGAAACGGAGAAACGTGCAGAAGAAGGCGAGCCCGAAGAGTCCCAGCACTACCGACGGGATCGACGCGAGGCTTCTCATCGCGAGCCTGAGCGATTTTTTGAGCGTCCCGCCTCTGGCGTACTCGTTGAAGTATACCGCCGTAACCACTCCCACAGGGAAGGCGAAGCACATCGACACGAATATGAGCTGCAGTGTCCCGACGATTGGGGTGATAATGCCGCCCTCGGTCATCCCGTTTCTTGGGGGTTCCGTGACGAACTCCCATGACAGCGCGCCGCCTCCCTTTGCCGCCAGGAAGAACAGAATGGCGCAGAGAACAACGGTCACGAAGATCATCGAGGAGCAGAGCAAAAATGTAGCGAGCCAGTCCGCGAATTTGCGAAAAACGGCGTAATTCGGACGAATCGGACATGCGTCGCCAGAATTGTCCAAGGCGGACAGAAGCGCTTCCCCGCGCGTTTCGTGATCCGTGTCCTTCACGTCACTTCACCTCTCCGCGGGATTCGATTTTTATTACCAGGACGTTGAGCGAGAGCGTTATCAGGAGAAGGATGAAGCCCATGAAAAAGAGGGCGTGATAGTGTGCCGAGCCGACCGATGTTTCTCCCATCTCGGCGGCGATTGCGGAGGTCAGCGGGCGGACGGGGTCGAAGGCGGACTCTGGAAGCAGCGCCGCGCCGCCTGAGGCCATCAGTACCACCATCGTCTCCCCCATAGCCCTCATTACGCCGAGTATAGCCGCCTGCGCTATCCCGCGCGCCGCCCCAGGCAGCACGACATTGAACATAGTCTCGCATCTCGTGGCCCCAAGCGCGTAGGAGGCGTCTCTCTGTGACTGCGGCACCGCATGCAGGCTCTCCTCCGACAGGGTAGCGACCGTGGGAAGGATCATCACCCCAAGGAGCATAGAGGCGTTCATCAGGTTCAAGCCGGATAAGAGCTCCAGCTTTATCTGCAAGTAGGGCGCTATGACGACCATCCCGATAAATCCCAGGACGACCGATGGGAGGAACCCCAGTATTTCGAGCGTTATCTTGAAAAACCCGCTGATCCGCTTAGGGCATATTTCCGTGAGAAAGAGCGCCAGCGCCACCCCTAACGGAATGGCGAGGACGGATGAGGTGAGCGTCACAGCGAGCGAGCCGCCGATAAGAGACATCATGCCGAAAAGAGGAGGGCTGGAAACGGGATACCATAGTCTGCCCGCCGCGAGCTGAGTGATTGACGCGTCCTTTAAGATAGGTATTCCCTCTTTTGTGAGGAAGTAGAGGATGAACGCCATCACCAGTATGCCTGACATCGCTATGACCGTGATGACGGCGCGCGGCGCGGTTTCACTCAGTTTGAGCGTCTCTCCCCGGTTCGGCATAGGCGCGTCCCGCCTTATTTGAGGGTGACGAAGCCCTCGCGCGCGACGTATCTCTGACCGTCGTCGCTAACGAGGAAGTCGAGATATTTTTTTATGTCCCCGCCCGGATTGCCGTTGGTGTACATAAAGAGATTTCTGCTGGTGACGATCTTCCCGGAACGAGCGGTATCCGGCGTTCCCTGCACGCCCTCGATAGAGAGCGCCTTGATCAGCTTTTCATTCACGTATCCGAGGCTGTCGTAGCCGATTGCGAGCGTATTGCCGGCGACTGCCTGAACCAGCGCGCCGGAGGACGCCACTATGAGCGCTCTGGGGGTTACCTGCTCTCCCTTCATTATCTTCTCGTTCCACACTTCATAGGTTCCGGAGCTGGTGTCGCGACCTATCACCGCTATTTTCTTATCGGGACCGCCTACCTCTTTCCAGTTCGTTATCTTGCCGGAGTAGATGTCGCGGAGCTGTCCGGTGGTGAGATCCTTCACAGGGTTCGACGGATGCACCACCGGCACGATGCAGTCTACCGCCACAATATGCTTCACGGGATTGCGTCCGTTAGCCTTTGCCGCGTCGGCCTCTTCGGATTTCATCTCGCGGCTCATCGCCGCGATAGATGTCACGCCGTCGATCAGGGCTTTCGCTCCGTTGCCGCTTCCCCCTCCTGAGACCGAGATACGGGTACTGGGGTTAATCTTCATAAACGCCTCCGCCGTCGATTGAGCGAACGGCAGGATCGTAGTCGATCCGTTGATCGAAATCTCCTCAGCCCCAAACGCTGCGCCGGCGAATAACGACGCCGTTAAAACCGCAAAACACAACACAACCATGCTTAACATCTTCATTAACATTCCTCCAGTTGGTGATTTTTTCCGTAACATGAGGAGAGTATATGGAGTTCTTAATAAGCGCCGGTTACGGGAATGTTACAAGATTCTTTCAAAAAACGAAGAAGATCAGAGAAGTCATTCGAGGTATCCGGTTTTATGGCCTTATTGTGACGCGCGGCATGATATTTGATGGTTGTTTTCGACGAAAAAGGGGAGAGCCGCGTCGGACTTGCTCTCCATCATAAACGACATCCTGGATTTCTCGAAAGTAGAGTCGGGGACTTTTCAGATTAAGTTTCCAAAACAAGATTTGAGATAAAATAGCTGAAGGGTGAAGCGCTGGAACCAGTTTTGACAACCGCTCAACCGCATCAAAAACAGCCTGTTGACCGCGAATTGGCATAATAATTCATGGTTTTAGTTTGACCTGTAGAAAAGCCGGGTCACACTTTGAACGCGGCCGGAGAGATCGAGCGATACGGCCAGAAGTTCCTCGCAAACGAGCTTGGGACGCCACCGTGCCGTTTCCGCGGTGCTGCTGAGGAAATAACAGCGCAGACGGCCTTCGTTTGGCGTGAAGGACTCCGGGATCAGGGGGATCTGGAGCAGATCCTCCACGTCGTCGCCGTAGTCCGTGTCCGCGACGAAGAGGCTGACGCCGAAATTATCGAAGCCGAGATCATGGGATACGCGTCCGCCGTCCGGTCTGACGGCCTCGATCATGTATAGAAAATCGCCGGAGGCGTCCGGGACTCTTTTGGGGACAAAGCCATCTTCGATTGATGAGATGAGCCAATCCTCCGCGAGTTTCAGCCCAAATTCCGAGGCGGAAATCTGCGCCCTGTAAGAGACCCGCTCGTCCAAGCGCTTTATAAAGGAAGTCATGCCGACCATCAGCCTTCCCGCCGCCAGCGTGAACACCGCGAGCAGGATGATGACGGTTGGCATTATAAATGCCCTTCGCGTCACTTTCGCCCCCTTATATTCCACTCTTTCCATCTCATATCGAGCGAGACCGCCTTGATTTTACCCGCAACCGTGACCGCTGTGGGCGAAGCGAACGAGCCCGGGCCTGGTTCTAGGATATCGAGGCTCACGCTCCACCCGTACTTTTGTTTTACGTCCGCTGAGACTAGGCACGCCGTTATCTCGCCCATCAGGGCGGAGAGGGACGCGGCCCGCCCGCGCTGCGCCAGCGAGGTCTTGGAGATTCTAAGCGCCGCTATGGAAAGATCGAGGCCGCCGAGTATGACCGCCGCCGCGAGTACGGAACATATTATTACCTCGACAATCATTGAGCCGGATTTTCTGCCGCGCATGACCCCCACCTCGTTAATTTTCCCAAGCATACCGGCTCGTTCATTAAAATAAAACAGTAATATTATCGAGAATTTATTAATAAAACAGTTCTTGCCACGTGTTTTTTATGAAAAGCCGGGTCTATCTCAAGCGTTTTTAACCATTAAAATTTTCAAAATTTCTCGAAATTATACATATTTTATTGTGGCAAAAGCGGGAAGTCGTGATAAAGTTGCGATAGTGATTTTGGCGGGAGGCGGAGCTGTGCCATTTTCAATCTCGGAGTTCAACTGGCAGCTGATAGTGATAATCGTGGGGATCAGCGCGGTTGTCTCGTATGTTGGCGATATCCTTGGAATGAGGATAGGCAAGAGGAGGATATCTCTCCTCGGTTTGCGTCCAAGGTATACGTCCACAATAATCACGATGTTCACCGGGGTAGCTGTCGCGATCCTCACCTTATGCGCGGCCGCCTACACCTCAGAGTCCGTCCGGGCAGCCTTTTTCGGCGTGAGCTATCTCGAGCGGGAAATAGCCGGCCTTATGCGGGATCAGCGCGAGCGTCAGGATCAGCTGGCGGATATGGAGTTCGAACTGTCGCTGGCCTATGCCGATCTCAGCAGAACGGAGGAGGAGCTTCTGGCGGCCTCGCGCGACCTCATGGACGTTTCGGCGAGGCTGGGCAAAGCGCAGCTTCAGTCCGAGGCGCTCGAGAAGGAGCGCGTCCGGCTGAGCGGGCAGGTAGAGGTGCTGAACCAGGAAAAACTCCGCGCCGAGGCGGACGTGGCCGAGCTTGTGAGGGAGACGGCCAATCTCAAGGAGGGCCTTGCCGAGATGAGGGAGGGCAAGGTCATAGTCTTTCAGGGCGAGCTTTTGGCCCAGACCGCCGTGGAGAGCGGCGCTGTTTCGGCTGATATAGAGACGGCTCTGTCGCGTCTCGTCAACTCGGCGGAGGAGACTATCACCGTAAAAAACAGGGAGTCCGGCATCTTGAAGCTCGTAAGCGCGTCCTTGAAAGTCGAGATAGCGGAGGCGGAGAGAAAGAAAATCCGAAGCGCTCTCAGCGCCGCGCGGGGACGCAAGGTACTGCGCCTTACGGCGGCGGCGAACGCGGTGCTTGGGCAGGTTGTGAGCGGTACGGTCGACATCTTCGACAGCAGAATCATCTTCCGGAAGGATGACACGCTGCTCTCCGATACCGTTAGCGGAGGGCTTACGCAAAATGAGGCTTCGGACGTGCTCTATACGATGTTAAAGCAGATCAACCCCAAGGCGGTGGCAATGGGAGTGCTGCCGAATCCGATATCCGGCGCGGTCGGCAACCTCGACTCGCTGGAATTTTTCGCGGCGGCAGACAAGATGAGCGAGTCCAAACTGCCCGTCGTCGTCACGCTCTCGGCCGCCGAAGATATTTATACCGAGGGGCCGGTAAACGTTAGAATAGAAGTAGAAGGAGACGCGGAATAATGATGCAAGGTAAGGGGGTGGCCGCATGCTTATTGTAGGGTGCCAGATTTGCGGTGAGTCAAAGGTTCTGGCCGGCGCTCCGGACAACGACGGAGTCGCGAGGGTTCATTGGACGTGTTCCCGTTGCGGGACAGGACAGGTGTTGCAGCTGGATGTGTCAAACGACGCCTCTGGCGGCGACCTGAGAAGGATTATCAGCGGGCTTGGCGAGTTTGACGAGCCGGACGGCTCCGCTCTCGCCAGGGATGACCAGTATGAAACGGGCTTTCAGGGCGGTCACGGGAAATTTCACGATTTTTGCGGAGGCTCGCCGGAATAACTGTGCCGGATAACATGGATTATGCGAAGGAGTATGTTTTTTACGACAGCAAACTTGCAGTAAAGCCGGTTGAACTGCAGGACCTTTACCGCTTTACCCATTGGGGCAGAAGCCGGACGCTGGAACAGATAGAGCGTATGTTGGGCGGCTCCAATCTCTGTTTTTCGGCGAGAAATGACGTAAAGCTCGTGGCATTTTGCAGGATGCTGACCGATTTCGTCTTTCGGGGATCGATATGGGATATTCTGGTTCACCCCGATCATCAGGGCCAAGGGCTGGGCACGAAGCTCATAACATACGCGCTCACGCATCCCGCCGTAAAGGATATACCCATTATTACGAGCTATTCCACCGATCTGATCCCGTTTTTAAAACGACAGGGTTTTGAGTGCAGGGAAGGATTGATGGTTCTTCAAAGGGTTCCGATAGAGTATTCATAACGGCGTCAATGTATTATTATAAAGCCGCTTCAAGAAAGAGACTCTGAATAACAGATATGGAGGAATATTCGATGAGCAAAGAGAGGTATCTCGTTACGTCCGAATCAGTGACAGAAGGACACCCAGACAAACTCGCGGATCAGATCTCCGACGGCATCTTGGACGCGATTCTCGGCGAGGAACCTATGGGTCGAGTCGCGTGCGAGACGCTCGTCAGTACTGGTCTTGTGGTTGTGACAGGCGAAATATCGACGAATGTCTACGTCGATATCCAAAAGATTGTCCGCGGCACGATCAAAGAGGTCGGTTACACGCGGGCGAAGTACGGTTTTGACGGGGACACCTGCGCCGTCGTAACCGCGATAGACGAGCAGTCGCCGGATATCGCCAGGGGTGTCGACAAAGCGCTCGAAGTTCGCGAATCCGAGATGGCGGACGAGGATATCGACCGGATAGGCGCGGGCGACCAGGGTATGATGATCGGTTACGCGTGCAATGAGAACGATTCCCTGATGCCGATGCCGATAGACCTGGCCCATAAGCTGGCAAGACGCCTTGCGAAGATCCGCAAGGATCTCGTCCTGCCGTACCTGAGGCCGGATGGCAAGACGCAGGTGACGCTGGAGTACGAAGGTCTGAAGCCTGTAAGGGTCGATACGGTGGTGATCAGTACACAGCATCATCCGGCCGTAGACGAGAGCCAGATAGAGGCCGATATCATAGAGCATGTCATTCGCCCCGTGATTCCCAAGGAGCTCCTTGACGGGAAGCCAAAAATATTCGTGAACCCGACAGGGCGCTTTGTGCTTGGCGGCCCGCAGGCCGACTCGGGGCTCACCGGGCGCAAGATAATAGTGGATACATACGGCGGGGTGGTGCCGCACGGCGGCGGCGCGTTCTCGGGGAAGGACCCGACGAAGGTCGATCGCTCCGCGGCGTATATGGCGCGTTATGCCGCTAAGAACGTAGTTGCGGCCGGCATCGCGGACAGGTGCCAGATACAGGTTGCCTACGCGATCGGCGTAGCGACCCCCGTTTCGATAATGGTGGATACGCATGGCACCGGCAAAATAGCCGATTCCAAGATTACGGAGCTCGTTCGGAAACACTTCGACTTCCGGCCCGCCGCGATTATACGAGACCTCGATCTTCGCAAGCCGCAGTTCAGAAGGATTGCGTCCTACGGCCACATGGGAAGGAACGACCTCGTTCCCGCGCCCAAGTGGGAGGACACGGACAGGGCAAACGGCATTCGGCGCGACGCGGAAGCCTTAGCCTGACCTGGTCTGATTTATCTGAAGCTGTAACCGGCGCGCTGGCGCATCTGCTCTGGCCGATCTCGTGCCCGATATGCGGAAGGCTGGGCGTCCATGTGTGCCGGGACTGCCTGGAGACCCTCATCAGCGAGCAGCCTCTCTTTTGTCTGGAGTGCGGCACAGGCTCGCCATGCGGCGCGCACAAAGGGGCGCTCGTTCGCGCCGGTTCGTTCTATTCTGGCGCGGCAAGGGAGCTTGTGCAGATTATGAAGTACGAGAACGCGCGCCGCGTCGCCGGCATGATGGGCGAGACGCTGGCGGCGCGTTTCGCCCGCCCGGAGGCTGATTTTCTGGTACCCGTCCCCTTGCACAAATCAAGCGAGAGGGATTACAATCAAGCGGAGTTAATGGCAAGGGGCGCGGGCAAGGTCTGGCGTCTTGACACAGTAAGGGCTCTTGAGTGGAAGATCGCGCTTTCCAGGCAAGCCCTCAAATCCGGGAGAGAAAGGACGCCGCTCCCTGAGGACGCGATGATTGCGGCCGGCGCTTTAGATGGCGTTAGAGTTTTCTTGGTGGACGACGTCTACACGAGCGGCGGTACGATGAGGGCGGCTGCAGGGGCGCTGGAGGCTGCGGGCGCCGTAGTGACGGGGGCTATAGTCTGGAGCAGGGCTGGGGTGGGGGATGAACATGGAAGATCGAAGTTTTGACCTGGTAAAGTGTGCCTTCTGCGGGAAAGCATTTGTGCAGGAGGCTGGAAAACGCCCTACATGTCTGGATTGCCTTGCCGAAGAAGATATAGTCTACCGGAAAGTCCGAAGGTTGGTGAGCGACAATCCCGACAGAAGGCTGAGCGTGTCGGAGGTATCAAAGCTCCTGGACATAGAGGAGAGGAAGATCAATTATCTCGTCGAGTGCGGTATGTTCAATTTGGTAACAGGCGGCGGATTTTTGAAATAGAGTTATGGCGGTCGGTACGCGCCGCACGATCTTTGTCTCAGTAATTTGGCATAAAGATTTGCGCGGCACGTCCGATAATAGGTTTAACAAGAAGTTTCCGCCTAAAGAGGTGAAGTGCGATGATAGAAAAAATTAATGACATATCGGGAGTCAGTCCGGCAAGCGGGATCAAGCTGAAGAAGGGTGCAAGGCAGGACGAGACCGCCTTCTCGCAGGACGGTCTTGCGGTCAGTTCGTTCGCCAGGGAGATGGCGAACATTTCAAACGAACTCGCGAAAATTCCCGATGTCAGGGAGGACAGAGTGGGCGACTTGAAGCGTCAGATCGAAGAGGGTTCGTACAGCATAGACCTGGACGCCCTCGCGAAGCGTCTGGTCTGGGCTGGTATTAACAGAATAGAGGAATAGATGTCGTCAACGGCTGTCTTGCTGGCGGACACGATGCTCAAACAAGATGAGATCTTGTCTGAGCTGTTGGATAACACAGTTAAGCAACGAGAGGCGCTCAAAGGAGGGCGCCTCTCGGATTTGCAGGAGCTCATGTCCGAGCTGCGGCACGTCGCCGTGCGGTGCCAGGCAATAGAGACGAAGCGTTCGAGAGTGGCGGGCGATATTGCGGACGTATTCGGCTGTAAGCCCATCGTCTCTGAGATCGTCATAGCGCTTAAGGCCGATAGCCCCGCTGAGGCCGCGCTTGTGGATGAATCCGCCGGAAGAATGATGCGGACCGTAAATAAACTCAAGATGGAGATGTCTATACTTGTCCGTCTGATGGATGAAGCAAAGACGCTCAACGAGATGATGATCAGCGAGTGGCGTAAGCTGAGCCAGAAAGCGATGGGCGTCGGGGCGATGGGGACGTTCGACACCAAGATCTGATAATACAATCGGTATAACCTTTTCAAGATATATTCCAAATTTTTAAAAATAACCATAAGTTTCCGGCGCGCGCTGTCGATATTAACGAAGGAGGCAATTTTGTTTCCTTCGTTATTTTATGTCTTGCGCGTTTAGGGGGATTGATCATGGTCAGCACATATCACGGCATCGAGACAGGGCGCAGGGCCAATGAGTTCTTTAAGAAAAGCATGGAGATAAGCGGTACCAACTTAGGAAACATGTCCAAGGAGGGTTACAGCCGCCAGGTCGTAAGCGCGCAGGCTGCTCCGGGACTCGTCTCGGCCGTCAACGTGAGCTATCTCGGCACCGGAGTTGAGATTACCGCGATAGAGCGTATGCGCGATATGTACCTCGACGCGCAATACAGGCGGGCGTCCGTCGATCAGGCGTTCTGGGAGACGACGGCGAACGGCGTTACACGCGTCGGCACAATTATCGTGAATACAAACGAATTGGGCCTGAACAATCTCCTTGACTCCTTCTGGGCCGCTCTGCAGGAGGTGAGCAAGCGTCCGGAGGAGGGTTACGCGTCCATCGCGAACGCTTTTCTCCAAGAGGCCGACACGCTGGCTAAGTTTACGGGCGATCTCTATTCGTCTTACGCGGCGTACCGCGAGGAGCTGAACCGCGATATAGAGTCGATGGTTGAGGACGCCAACTCCTACATCGACCGCATAGCGATACTGAACGAGGGCATCCGCAAGGTGCGCCAGGCCGGCGGGGAGCCCAACGCGCTCCTGGACGAGCGCGACCTCCTGGCCGACAAGCTGATTCGTCTCACCGGCGCTGAAGTCGGTACATCCAAGGACGAGATGGACGGCGACTACAAGATTTTTTTGAACGGCAGGATCATAGTGCAGGGCGCGTCGGCGAGACACCTCATGCTGGTCGGCAATCAGGCGAACGATGGCTACTACGATGTACAGGTCGAATATAATCAGTACGACGTGACGAGCAACCCGGAAGTTGCCGGCGCTATTGTGGAGCAGGGGGCTAAGGACGCGGGCGTCTGCTCGCTTGGCGGAACGCATACGCTGGAGGTGATCCGCACGGCCGACGAACTCTTCTGGACAGTCGGTCTGGGCCAAGAACGCGTACAGCCGGCATTGCCTACCGATCCTGTGGGAATCGAGGGATCGTTTGCCCTTCAGGTAGGCTCGAACGGAGCCCGAATCTACAGCCAGGCCTTTAACGCGGACGGGACAACGGGCAGGGTGTTGGGCACGCCGGGCGCGGGAGAACCCGAGAAGTACCAGTTCAGGATAGCCGCCGGCGATTTCGAGAGCACGATTACTCTCGAATGGGGCGGAACCGACTGGCAAATCAGCGACAATCTGGGCAATCCGCCAATGGCAGGCACGGCAGGGGTGCTTACTGTGAGTGACCTCAAATCATTTATTGATAATAATTACGACGGGAACATCTCCGCTAAAGAGGAGAATGGCGCGCTCATACTTGAGGGCGAATTCGCCGATCAGTCGTCTTCGGGGCATCTCATCTCCGTCACGGACATGATCGGGAGCCTCGCCGCGTCGAACGGCCTCGCGAACGAAAACCCTATCGTGCTGATAGAGGTGTCGCAGACGGACACGCTTCAGGAGATAGCTAACAAGATAAACAACGCGTACAAGTTCGATACGTCGAAGACCAAAGAGGACGGAACGCCCCTTTATACCACGGTCCCGCCGGATACCGCGCCGTCCTCGCCCGACCAGTGGCTTCACGCCTCGGTCGAGATAGACGCGAACGGCGCGTATTACCTCTGCCTCACGAGCAACACAGCGGGGGAGGCGGCGCGGATAAACGTCCTGCCCGGTTCCGTCTGCGGCTCCGGTTCCGGCGAGATGATGGCGGCGCAAAGGCTCGGACTCGTAGAGGACGCAACGAGCTACATCCAAATTGACAGAGAGAGCGGGACTGTGACGACGCGGACGGACGGCGACGTATTCGTTGACGACGCCTATTTCATAGTGGACGGCAAGCGATTCCTGTCCGTCTCGAACGCTTTCAAGGAAGCCCGCTATGTCCCGGATAAAGGGATAGCCGAGGCTGAAGCGCTGCAGGACGCGATCACGGGCGTCAGGCTGTTTTTAAACGGCGCGGGCGGGAACCTCAGCCCCGGGAGCAATGTTACGACGATTTCGGCGAAGCATCACCTGAGCGGCGGGGAGATAATGGCGACGCTCAGCCTCCGCGACGACACGCTCCTAAGTCAGATGGACACGTTCGACGACATTATGTACAAGCTGGCGTCTGAGTTCAACGCCTCTCACTACGCGGGCTACGGGACTGACGGCTATTCCGGCATAACGGGGATGAAGTTCTTCGGCGTAATCACGAGCAAATACGGCGCGTTCGGCAAACTTTCCCTAGATGAGGATGTTTTCTTCAACCCGGGCCGCGTCGCGGTCTCGACGGGCGACGGGAACGGACATACGACTGGCGATGGGATGAACGCAATCGCTTTGGCCCAGCTCAAGCAAGCGAAGCTCTTTATGGGAGGCACTGCGGACTTCAACAACCTCTACAGGGATTTCGAGGCCAACCTGGGCGCGTTGGGAGCGCGCGCCATATCCTCCCTCACGACGCAGGATTATATTATAGAGCAGGTGGACGCGAAAAGGCAGTCCGTGATGGGCGTCAACTCCAGCGAGGAGATGCTGAGCCTTGTGGAGCATAACAACCAGTTCAACAAGTCGTCCCAGTACATCTCGACGCTTTTCCAGGTAATCGACAAGATAATAAACGGCGTCGGGCGGGTCGGTCTGTGATGAGGGGTTGGGGAGAGAAAAGCGATGGGTAATTTATTTGCGGGGCTTTCCACCGGAAGCGTGGCCCTGAGCTATTACACCAGAGGAATAGAGACAGCCGGGCATAACATTGCGAACGCCGGCACGGAGGGTTTTGCGAGACAACGGGTAAACGTGGCCGCGAACGGCTCCATAAACGAAGGAGGCGTGTGGGTCGGCCAGGGGGTGGACGTCACCTCCATCACCAGGATGCGCGATATATTCCTCGACGCGCAGTACCGCGCCCAACTCCCGACATTGGGGTACTGGGAGACGAAGGCCGCTAATATCGCGAACATGGAGTACTACTTGGGCTCGCTCGACTACGGGACGTTTCAGACCGCGCTGGACACGTTCTGGACCGGAGTCGAGGACGTTCACAAGAACCCCGAGGAGGAGACGGTTCGCGAGACGATGCTTGCGGACGCCGAGAGCATGATCACGACCGTCGTGAACATGCGAAAGAATTATCACGAATATCGCGGCGTCTTGAACGAAAGAATATATGATATGGTCAAAGAAGCCAATCAATTAATAGACGACATAGCCGTTCTCTGCCGTGAGATATCGCAAGCCAAGAACGCCGGCATGAATCCGAACGACCTGATGGATAAGCGCGATACCTTAGCGGAGAGGCTCTGCAAGCTTACGGGGGCCACTGTCGGAAGCCCCGCGCTCGACGAGGCGGACGGGGATTACAAGATCGACCTGAACGGCAAGCTGCTCGTGCAGGGCGCGGCGCACTACAACTGCAAGGGAGATCTGACCAACACCAGGCATCTCGTGCTGGTTCCTATGGTCGGCAACTACGGATATTACGACGTGCAGGTCGAGTACAACCAGTACGATCACGTCGTAAACGGATATGACGTCGCTTCCGTGGTGATAGAGCGCGGCGCGACGCCTCCCGGGGATTGCGCGCGGGACGGCGTTCACGAGCTCTTCGTCGAGCGCCTGGCCGACGGCATGACCTGGATGGCGGGCGGAGCCGCGAGCGCTGCGGTGACAGGCGGTCAGCGGCTAGGCTACATATACGACAAGACACAGGCGCTCGGCATAGACGGCTCGTTCTCGCTCCAGGTCGGCAACGCCGGGGTGCAGGCGCTGAGCAAGAGCTACAGCGACACCGGCGGGGTTTTGAGGGATGGCGCATCCGCGTCCGCGGGCGATACCTACGAGTTCAGGATCGCGGCTGGCGAGTTCGAGACGTATATCAAGGTGGAATTTGACGGCTCCGCTTGGAATTTTTCGGCCTCTAACGGCACCGTTGACTCGTCTTTTTCCCCTACCGGCGGGACAGATTTGACCTTGCAAGATTTGAGCAATTTTATAGACTCAATAATCCTCCCATCCAGCACCCAAAACGCTTTTCTCTCCACCGTAGACGCGAACGGGTCGCTCACGATCGAGGGGGCGAACAACGCCGAGATGAGGGGGCATCTGCTGTCGATAACGGACTTCAACGGAAATCTGGCGCAGGAGATGGGCATCGCTAACAAGAACCCGGCTGTCGAGATAACCGTCAAGCCGGAGGACTCTCTCGAGACGATAGCCAACAAGATCAACGCCGTCTACAAGAGCGAACTGGTTTTGGGCGACAACCCGCTCTACTCCACAAACCCGCCCGGCACAGCGCCGTCGTCCCCGGAGGAGTGGCTGCACGCGAACGTCGTGAGGGAGCCTGACGGCACGTATTACCTGGCGCTCACGAGCAACGTCTCGGGCGAGGCGAACAGGATCAACGTCCTGCCGGGCAACGTCTGCGGGGTGACTGGCAACATATCGGCCGCCGTCCTCCTTGGCCTTATAGACGCCCCGGACGGTACCGGCGCGACGCCTGCGACGAGCTATATGCAGATGAACACGGCCTCTGGCGCAACGACCACGATAATAAACAGAAGCACGGGCGACGTGTACGTGGACGACGCCTATTTCATATACGACGGGAAGCACTTTCTCTCCGAGAGCAACAGCTTCAAGGATGCCAGGATATTCAAGACTGGCACGGGGACGAGCGGCTTCACGTGGGTGAACAGGATGGCGGACGAGCTGGACCGTTTCGGCACCGGCATACGTCTCAACCTGCACGGCCTCAATACGCACTATTCCGACGATGGCACGGCGCTTTCGACCAACGATCCCACGTTGATCCAGGTGAAGGCGCATATCACGAACGGCGAGATATTCGCTATGCTGGAAAGCCGCGACGACATGATATTAGGCCTCGAGGACTATCTGGACGACATCGTCTACGAGATGGTGACGGAGGGCAACGCCGTACATTACGCCGGACATGGGATCGGGGATAACGCTGAGACGACCGGTACGGCGTTTTTCGATCACATCAGCGCCAGGTACGGCGCGTCGAATCTCAGCCGGTTCGCGCTCTCCGCGGCTGTCGTGAAGGATCCGAGCCTTATTGCGGCGGCGTCCGGAGACGGGTCGGGGCACACGGCAGGCGCCGGGGATGGCTCTAACGCCCTGCGCTTCGCGCAGCTCAAGATCACGAAGGTTTTCGAATCCGGCACAGCGGATTTCAACGAGTATTTCAGGCTCATGATGGGCGATCTCGGGGTACAGGGGTATACGGCGAACTACATGATGCAGGCGCAGACTAACGTCGCGGATCAGATTCAGTCGCTGCGCGACTCCGTCATGGGCGTCAACACCGACGAGGAACTTATGGACATAATAAAGTTTCAGCAGGGGGTAGGCGCGATATCGCGCTATATGACGGCGATAGACGAGATGCTGGATCGGATAATAAACGGCATGGGTACGGCCGGATTGTAAAGGGCAGGTGAAAGGAATGAGCTACAGAGTTACAAACTCCATGATGCAGGCGCTGCTTTTGAACGACATGCACAACAACCTGAACAACCTGTTGAAGATTCAGCAGCAGATATCGACGCAGCGCAAGTACAATTCCGCGTCCGACAACCCTAACGCTGTGACAAAGGGCATGGGTATCGAGACTATGATGACAGAGGGCGAGCAGTACATAGAAAACCTGCGCGACGCTGTGTCATGGCTCAAGTTCACGGACGACGCGCTCATGGATATAAACAACATCTTCCAGCGCATGAGGGAGCTCACGATATACGCGGGCGACCCGGCGCTCACGGATGTGGACAGTAACGCGATCGGGGAGGAACTGCGCCAGCTCAAGGCCGAGATGATGAGCTTCGCGAACTCCACGATAGAGGGACGGTATCTCTTTTCCGGCCTCAAGACAGATACCATTCCGTTCAGGCTCGGGGCGAACGGCGAGGTCGTTTACGACGGCAGCGACTACGAGCTGTTCTGGGAGTTCGCGCGGAAGGAGACCGGTCAGGTGTCCCTCACCGGCCGCGACGTATTCCCGCTGGACGAGACGACGAACTACCTAAAGGGGATAGAGGTGCCGCTCGACTTCGAGTGGAAGGGGCGCAACGAGATACTGGAGTTCAAAATAGGCTTCAGAACCGTCAAGGTACGCATCCCCGAGAGATGGACGGACGAGATCGCGAACGGCATGGACGACACCGGGGACTACAACCGGTTCCGCGACCCGAACGAACCGATCGAAGGCTATTCGCTGCAGGAGATAGCCGACCTGATAAACAACAGCACTGATATGGGCGACACGAGCCAATTACTGAAGGCTACGGTCGTGACGGACACACAGCGCGGCGTGCAGTATTTAAAGATAAAAAGCCTCACCGGAGAGCCCGTGAGCCTAACGAGCTGGCAGGAAACGGACGCGGTGCCTGTTGCGGAGGGCATAATGGGCGCGGCGTTTGGCGCGGCAGACAGAGTTGCTGAGACTGACGGCAAGGTTGAAATCCGCTTTACGGACAACAAGGTGTACTCGATAGACGTCGTAAAGGGCGACTCTCTCGAGGATATAACCAGGAAGCTCAACAGCCTGCAGGATGGCCGGATATGGGCCGCACTCAAGACCGACAGTAACGGCAACGCGTGGATCGACATAGTGGCGCGCAACCCCGGCGACAAGTTCTTCCTCGACACCACTGGCGGCGGCACGGAACTGTTCGCGCCCGGCATAGCGACGGCGGCGTCCCAGGCGTCAGGCACAACTCAGGTCGTGTCGTCGAACGCGATAGACGGTTTTACGGCGCCTTCCGATGGGACAATCATAATCAGGCGCGGCAGTGAGGTCTATGAGATACCTACTACCACAAGCCCAGTTATAACCAGCGATGTTGTAAATGATATAAATACTTATCTAAGCGGACTTTCACCGGCAGTGACTGGTATTACCGCCACACTTGGTTCCTCCGGCGAGCTGGTCATCACCGAGACAAACGGCGATCCGTTCACCGTGTCGGCTACGGGCGGACTCGTTCCGCTGTTCTCAGACGGCGTGAGCGCGTCGTCCGGCGGCACGGCAGACGCAACCGGAATGTACACGCTTGAGACGGCCCCGACGGACATGGGGTTTATCACGGGCGATGGCGGTTTTTATTTCGAGTATGGTGATAAAAAGTACTGGGTAGGCGTTTCAGACGTCGATGATCTCGACAGCGTGGCTGCTGCCCTTCAAAGCGCGATAGCGGCGGTTGATCCTTCCGCGATTCCTCCAGCGACTGTAACGGTCGAAAAGAAGGTCGGCGACGATGGGGCGGAGGTTCAGTGGCTGGAGATAAAGACGAGCGCGCCGATTACGCTCTCCGGTTTCGGCAGCGCGGCCACCGTCATCGGGGAAAACATGATCGGATCAGAATCCATTCAGATGAACGCGGACCACACGCACATAGGGTTTGCCGCGCTGATGGGCATGGAGACGAGCGTGAAAAGCGCTGAGTTCTCAGTCGGCAGCGATCTCGGAGATACAACGGCTCCAAATGGCGTGCCGCTTCAGATTAAGATAGTGAGCGGTATCCGTTACGCCGAGATACAGATAAGCGACGACCCGGACTTGACTCTCGAAGAACTCGCGGCTCGCATAAACGGCGTCTGCGGCGACTGGTTCGAAGCGGTCGTCGAGACGGACGAGCCGGATGGCAGCGACCCGTTTGCCGACCCGCTCAACAACAGCGAGGAGAACAGGGAGGCGGCGACTCAGCGCCTTGTGCTGCGCACGAAGGACGGACAACCATTCTCGATATACGACACCTCAGAGACCAGCGCGGCTTCCCGTTACGGCGAACTGCTGGGGATAAGCACGGCGCTCACGGTACCGAACAAAGATCTGAAAACGGTATATCCTTCCGATGGGACAGGGGATTTTGACGAGAACATCCCAGCCATCTTAGAGTTTACGGTCGGGGAAAAAGTCTTTCAGGTGCGAGTCTGCAAGAATAACCGCTACACGGGCGAACTGGTGGCGAAGGCCATAGTCGATCAGGTGAACGAGCAGTACGGCGGGAAACTTTTGGCGTGGGACGAGAACGCCTCCGGCGAAAATTTCGCCGTGTACTCCGTCACCGGGGAACCGCTCCGCGTCGTGGACAAGGGTTACGGAGACCCGCGTTTCGCCGACTACACGGGCGGCATTGCGATAGCTCTCGGCATCACGGCGGGGATTACGAGCAATACAATAAATGCCAATCAACAACTCACGGCAACAACGGGGACTATCCGCATCAGCACGCCGGGACACTCTATAGATATTCCAGTTACGGCGGCTGATACTATGGCGACCTTGGCGAAACGCATACAGGAGAGCGCGGGGAGCTGGCTTGACGTAGCGTATGTGGACAGGGAGATGGGCAGTAATCTTACATCTTTGCCTAATGCCACGCTCTCGATAGCGGCGAAGGACGGTTCGGCGGTTTCGATCTTTGACCTGGCAAATAACACCGCAAGCAATCTGGGTATCAGCACCGGACTCGTGAGCAATCAGGATATGTCCGCGATGCCATCGTTTTTATCCGGCGATACCGTCACGATTACAGTGAACGGCGCGGCGCATACGATAGACCTGTTCGACGATACGCTGGGTCAAAGCGTCGCGACTACAGTCGAGGATATCGCCGCGCTCGTCAACACGCGCTTCCAGGGACAGGATATCAAGGCCGATGTCATTGTAAGCGGCACGGAAAAGCGTCTTGCTATATGGTCGCCTAAAGGCTATACGTTTGAGATCTCCGGGACAGGCCAAGTTGACGCGGCCTTAATAAGCGACGGATACGCGGGTGGGATTGCAGAAAGTCCCAACCCGAACGGCACGGGCCCTTACAACCAGAATGTCACGAGCCGCACGGGCGACAATCAGAAGAAGATAGACTTCTTTGGCGTCGTGGATAATCTGATTGATACGGTAGAGGGTGGCAATGTTGACGGCATTTCTGATAAAATGCTGAGTGAGATGGATCATTGGATGTCCACTCTGCTCAAGTGCCGCGCTGTGGCGGGTGCTCTCGTGAACCGCTATACGACGACGGACAGCAGATACGTTTCCAATGGAACCAGCTATACTGAGCTTTACGACAAGACGGTGGGGATTGACTTGGCGGAGGCGATAACGAACTTCGAGATGGCTTCGAGCATCTACGAGGCAAGCTTGGCGGCTATAGCGCGCATAGTACAGCCTTCTCTGCTCGACTTTTTGAGATGACAGACGCGATTTGGATTTTTTTTCGAGGGAGGAAAGTGAATGATTAGTTTAACTTCCACAAGATTCGGGGATATGGAGGTGGACGAGGGGGATATAATAAATTTTCCGGCAGGCATTCCCGGATTTGAGGAAAACCATTCCTGGATTCTGGTTGGCGACGAGGATAACGCGATTATGTGGCTTCACAGCATCGAGGACGGTTCCTTGGCGCTTCCGGTGACGACGCCCGAGTCTATAAAGGGCGACTACAACGCCAAACTTCCGCGCGAGTCCCTGGAACAGATTGGCGAGTTGGACATGAAGGCCGTCATCCTTCTGATCGTAATCGCCATACCGCCGGGCCGTCCCTGGGATATGACCGCGAATCTGAGAGCGCCGATACTGGTAAATTGGGCCTCCAGGATCGCGACTCAGGCGATAGCGATGAACGAGGACTATGACTTCCGCTACCCTGTGCTCGACGATGCCGCGCGGGAGAGCATGAAGTTGAAGTCCGCGGCCGCCGCGGCTGCCGAAGCTTCCGAGAAGGCGAACTGACATGCTAGTCCTGAGCAGAAAACCAGGCGAAGCGCTCAGAGTGGGCGAAGATGTGGAGATAACCATCGTCGAGGTAAAGGGCGATATGGTGCGCCTTGGCATCGACGCTCCGAGAAATGTTCCGGTCTGGCGCAAGGAGTTGTGGGAAGCCATAGTGGAGGAGAACAGAAAGGCGGCGGAGGAAGCGGCTTCTGTGGAGATACCGGTTGTGAAACCGGCGCCGGTACCGGTAAAGGTTACCAATCTCCTCGTGAAAAAGAAAAAATAAGGGCAGCGGGGTAAATTAAATGTCAAAGGAGATAGTTCGCGCGCCCGGCGACCTCTCCGTATGGCGTGAAAATATAGAAGCCCTGGCCCAAAGACAGCCCGTTCTGGCCGAGGTTCTTCGGGATTATATGGCCTGCACGAGTCACGGGCTCGAACATTACGAGGCGCGTACTCCGGGCGGCAGATGGATTGACGGACTGACGGAGTATCCGTTCTTTGAGGCCTCAGGTGAACCGCGCTTCGCCTGGAGCAAGAAAACCCGCGAACCGGCGGTCTTTTTTCAGTACGGCGCGGGCATGCCCCCATATCTGTCAAAGTCAGTCAGGGCGCTCCCCAAGGAGGCCGTATCGTGGCTGGTCGTCGAGCCGAATATCGCGCTTTTGGCCTACGCGCTGCACGCGACGCGCATATATGCCGACGCGCCTTCCGGGTGCGACGTATCAATCTTCACAGTTCCGGATACGGCGCCGGGCGCGTCCGGCCTTTTCGGTGATCCCGACCGGCCGGAGGAAGAACGGAATAATAGGATCAGAGCCGTGGTGGGGCACATGAAGGATGAAGCTCTCACCGCGGCTTTCAGCGCGTTTGGCGTATACTCCGTCTCTAATTCGATGGCGTCGGTACACCCCGGCCTGGAGCGGGCGATGGAGGAGCGCTTCCGCGAAATGGCTATGGCGGTGAGCGAGTGGTCGATCCTTCGCGTGACAAAGCTGGGGAACAGCGCGGAGGATACGCTCTTAGGCCTCCGGCAGATGGCGGTATTGTCGCCGTGGATAAGCTACGGAAGCCAGTTTTCGAGCCTTATCGGAAAGCACGCCGAACCCTGCCAAAACGGCCAAAACGCCGGCAGGCCAGCTGTCGTCGTTTCCGCCGGCCCGTCGCTGGACAGGAACTTCGAGCTTTTGAGAGAGATAGAGGATAAATTCATAGTCATCGCTTCGGACGCTGTTTTGGGCAAGATGATAAGGAGCGGGATAGCGCCGCATATTGTCTGCTGCCTCGAGCGCGGACTGCCGACTTACGACGCGTACTTCGCGGAAAATCTGGACAGATACCCACATGAGTGTTCGAAGATACTTCTTATATCCCAAGCCGTCTGCACGCCGAAAATTTACGGCCGCTGGCCCGGTCCCAAGATACTGATAGGCAAGGGAGAATTGCCGCTAGATAGGTGGTTTATCGCGGATACCCTTGGGGGAGATGCCATACGGTCCGGTTTGTCCGTCGCCCACATGTGTTACAGCGTCGCGGTATCGCTGGGCGCGTCGCGCATAGCGCTGATAGGTCAGGATCTGGCTTACGCCGCTGACGGCTTCATGCACGCGGAGGGCGTTTACGGCTCCGCCGCTAGGTCGGCGATGCGCAGGCGCGAGACGGACGATGGAATGATAAAGATCCCCGGCGCGCTTGGCGGCGAGGTCTTTACGAACGATATTTTCCTGATGTTTCTCCGCGAGATGGAGAGCATGGTCGAAAGTTTTGGGATAGCGGCGTACGACTGTACGGAGGGCGGCGCGCTGATTGCGGGTACCACTGCCGAGCCGTTCGCGGACTTTATCGCGCGCGAGGCGGCCGGTTTGACGCCGATTACGGACGAGACGCGTCCGTCTGAGATCGTCCGCAAGGCCGGTTTGCCCCCTGAGAGGGAGCGGCGTCACGCGGAGCTGGCGGAGAGGATGGAAAAAAAACGGGCGGAGCTCGACGAATGCGAGAGGACGCTGGGCGAGATAAGGGAGTCGCTGGGCAAGATCGCCGCGCCGGGACTCGACACGAAGCGCCGGTTCGAGCGGGCGGTAAAGATCGGACGCGCGTTCTCTGAGATGCACGGAAAGAACAGGATGCTCGCTTTCGTCACGCAGAGCTACTTTTCGTCCTCGACGGCTCAAGCCGCCAGGGTAAGGTTTCTTGACGGCACTGAGATGGCCAAGCGCTGGGCCGCTATATACGAGGAGATAGTGAGCGCTCATTTGTCCGTGCTGGCTTTCGCGCGGCAATGGCTTGCCTATGCCGGTACCGCGCTCGATTACTACGCGGCGCGCGAACTTCCGATGACTCCGCCTGAAGCGCCGTTTGAAATGTTTGAGGCGATCATGCGCGGCGCCAACCACGCGGCGCGCCGGCTCGAAATGGATTATCTCTTGAGCGCGGCGGATATGGCCCGGCTCAGATGGCCCGGGCGAAGTCTCTGGCAGTGCGCGATGTTCCTGCTGGACGAGGGGCGGTCCGCGGAGGCCGCCGTGCTGATGAGAACGGCGGAGGCGGACTTTGAGGGCAGCGTGATGCCGAACGCCGAAGCCGCCGCCTTCCTGAAGGATTACGCGAGAGTGCTCAGCGCGGCGGATCTCTGCTATTTCCCTCCTTACGACCGCGCGGAGGTTCTGCTTGACAACGCCGTCGAGCTTTGCGGAGCGGACGACGAAATAAGGGAGATCGGTGATAAAATTCTAAGCGGCGAAATATCACATATCAAAAACCTCGCCTATTACGAGAGGTCTGACCCAGACCGGCTCGTGGAGTGGAAGAGGGCAAGGCATAACGCGATCCGCGCACTTTGGGACGGCGACATTCTGAGGGCGATGTCTTTAGTGTGGGAGATGATTCGGGATCAGGGCGAAACTTTTTGTGGGTTTCCCGGCCTTGTCTCGGCTCATCTGGACTGGCTCGCGAGACAAATGGAGAAGTTCTTTGGCGCTGTGGACGAGCCGTACCGCTCCGGCATCGACGGATTGCTGTCCGAGATGGCGTCGCGGGCTGATATATTGGGAAAGTTCAAGGCGGCGTACAGCGCCGCGTTCGTTTCGGCCCTGGCGAAACACGGTTTAGACGTTATTATAAAAAAACAAGGGGAGAATTGATATGGCAAAGGAGAAAGTCCTGTCGCCGGGCGACCTCTCGGTCTGGCAGCAAAACATAAACGTCTTGAACGGGCGGCAGCCCAAACTCGCAAAGGTGCTGATGGATTATATGGCGCGTCACGGTCACGAATTAGAGCACTACGAGACCACGACGCCATCGGGGCGCTGGATTCAGGGACTCACGCCCGAACCGTTCTTCGAGCCGTCGGCGGAGCCGAAGTTCGAGTGGAACAAAAAATCGCGCGAGACGGCGATATTTTTTCAATATGGCGTGGGCGCGCCGCCGTATCTGCTGGGGTCCATCACGGCGCTTCCCCGGGAAGCGCTTTCCTTGATCGTGGTCGAGCCGAATATCGCGCTTCTGGCGTATACCCTGCACGTGACTCAGGTATACCTGGCGCTGCCGCAGGGAACGTCGCTCGTTTTCGTCACCACCCCGGACGAAGCGTCAATTTTCAAGGAGCAGGACGAGGAACTGAGGGACAAACTTCTTTGGTCCGCCACACAGGAGATAATGGGGGAGGCGCTGATGGCCGGATTGAACAAATACGGCCTCTACGCCGTGCAGAACGCGCTTACGTCGGCGCATAAAGGCGAGATGGAGGCGACGGGCAAGCCGTTCAACAGGATCGCCGCTTCCGTGAGGGAGTGGTCCGTGCTTCGCGTTCAGCAGCTCGGCAACAGCGCGGAGGACTCCATGATCGGGCTCAGACAGATGGCGCTCATCTCGCCCTGGGTCAGCTACGGCTACCAGTTTGCCGGGCTCGTCTCAAAATTCAAGGGCCGTCCTTTTGTCGTCGTCTCCGCGGGGCCGTCGCTCGACAAGAACTTCGAACTGCTCAGGGATATACAGGATAAGTGCGTGATCGTGGCCACGGACGCCGTATTGGGAAAGATGATCAAAAACGGTATGAGGCCGCATATCGTCTGCGCGCTGGAGCGCGGCCTTCCGACGTACAACGCGTACTTCGCCGCGAATTTGGACGAGTTTCCGGATGAGTGTTCGAAGATATTGTTGATAGCGCAGTCCGTCTGCACCCCCCAGATATTCGGGCGCTGGCCGGGCCCCAAGGTGATAGTCGCCAAGTCGGAGCTGGCTATGGACACGTGGTTCATCTCAGAGATAGTGGGGGGGCAGGTTATCTCGTCCGGGCCGTCGGTCGCGCACACCTGCTACACGGCGTCGATCCTTCTCGGGGCTTCTTCCATCGCCCTGATCGGACAGGATCTCGCTTTTTCGGAGGATGGCTACACCCACGCCGGGGGAGTTTACGGCGAGGATGCGAGGCAGGCAATGCGCAAAACCGCTTCCAACCCCAATGTCGTCAGAGTTCCGGGCGCGCTTGGCGGGGAAGTGCTGACGGACAATATTTTCCTGATGTTCCTCAGGGCGTTGGACAATATGGTGGTTAAATCTGAGATTCCGACTTACGACTGCACGGAGGGCGGCGCTCTCATAAAGGGTACTAAGATCGAGCCGTTCGCGAGCTATATATCCCGCGAGGTCTCCTCGCTTGCCGCGCTCAGCGTCACCCCAGCTGAGGTTGTGCTTGAAAACGGCACTGTCTCCGACAAGAAGCCGCTGCTGGATAAACTCGCGCGGAATATCAAGAACGCCGAGGATGAGTTCGACTATGCCGAGGAGTTAATGACAGAGGTTGAACGGACGATGGAGAAGGTGTCGGCGCCCGGACTCGACGTGCGCCGGCGTTCGGGTTTCGCGGTCAAGACGAGCGCCCTGCTCGATGAGATACACGCGAAGAGCAAGATGATATCCTTTGTCGCCCAGAGCTATATATTCCTCTCGGCCGCCGAGATATCGAAGGTCCGGTTCCTCGACAGCGTGGATATGGTGAAGCGTTGGGTGGAGATACACCGGGAGATTCTGGACGCGCACGCCGCCGTGATAGCGTTTGGGCGAAAGTGGCTGAAATACGCGAAGTCCGCCCTTGGTTACTACGCCCTTAGGGATCTGCCGCTTGTCCCGCTCACGAATGAACTGTCGATGGAGCGCTATCTGGAGACCGAGGCGTCCTTGGGAGGCGGACGTGACGACGCCGCGTATCAAATAGAGATGGACTACATTCTGAGTTCAACCGATATCGCGCGTCGCGGCTGGCCCGGCCGGACACTCTGGAAGAGCGCCATGTTCCTGCTGAACGAGGGCCGGTCGGAGGAAGCCGCGGTGCTGATGGGCAGAGCGTGGGCGGAATTTGGCGCGGCCGAGACGCCTGTAGGGGAAAAAGTATCGTTCATGAAGGACAACGCGCGAGTGCTGGCCACGCCGGATCTCTGCTATGTGCCGAATTACGGTTACGCCGAATCGGTCGCCGACAGCGCGGCTACTCTTGGCGGCGTCGACGACGAGATACGCGATATCAGGAGAAAGATACTGTTTGGGGATATATCGCTATACGAGAGCTACGCTCAGTTCGGGGCGCGGTCGGACAAGGAGACGCGCGCCGTGAAATGGCTGGTCTGGTCTCCGCGCGCGAATGCCGCGATTGGGGATATATTGGAGGCCATGAGGATGATCTGGGCAGTAATTCGCGACTACGGTGAATTTATTCCCGATATGGCCGGCCCCCGTTTGGCCTGGCTGGCCGAGCAGGCCGAGAAATTTTCGGGCGCTTTTGGCATGTTGGGCGAACCGGATGAGCGGTATAAATCCGATATTGATGGACTGATGGCGGAAATAGCGTCGCGGCGCGATATCCTGTCCCGGTTCCCGGCAAAGTACCTGGAAAAATTCGGGCCCCTCCTCGCGGCGCGGTAAATTTTCGGCGGCGGAACCGCGTCACACGCGAACGCGCTCCGCTTTTTCAGACCGCGTATGTGAAAATCACTGTTGAAAAACCGGCGGAAATGCTATAAAGTTATTATGTGGGTGAATTTTTGGAGGTGTAGATGTTAATGTCAAAAAGCAACAAAGTCTTAGCGGGAATAATTTTCGTGTTGCTGGTAGCTCTCTCGCTTGCTATAACTGATACCGAGGGCGTCTTTACAGCGAAAAATGGAAGCGCAGCCACAGACTTCCCCGTCGCGACGAGTTCGGCGGCTGACATATACGCGCAGAACCCGGTGGCAAAGATCGCGAAAGAGTGTTCCCCGGCCGTGGTCAACATAGACACCGAAACATTGGTCTCAAGAAGCCCTCACCCCTTCGCCAACGATCCGTTTTTCAAAGAATTTTTCGGCGAAGAGCTTGACAGGTGGAACCGGACAGTGCCCATGCGCGGCAAGGGTTCCGGCTTTATCGTGGACAAGAAGGGCTATATCCTGACGAACAACCACGTCGCCGAAGGCGCGGACAAAATCACAGTCACGCTCTTGGACGGCAGGCACTTCGAGGCGAAGTTGGTCGGCAGGGACCCGACGTTCGACCTGGCCGTAATTCAGATCAAGGCGGAAAATTTGCCGACATTGCCTCTTGGCGACTCCGATACTGCCGAAATAGGCGAGTGGGTGGTCGCGATAGGCAATCCTCTCGGCTTCGAGAACACCGTGACGGCGGGCGTCATATCCGGCAAAAACAGGACATTGCAGGCGTCCAACATCAATTTCCAGGGTTTCATGCAGACGGACGCCTCCATCAACCCCGGCAACAGCGGCGGCCCGCTCATTAATCTGCGCGGGGAGGTTGTCGCGATCAACACAGCCATCGTTCCCTACGCGCAGGGCATAGGATTCGCCGTCCCGATCAATATGGCAAAGCAGGTAATGAACGATCTGATCGAGCACGGAGAGGTCAAAAGAGGCTGGCTTGGCGTGATGCTCCAGACTATGACGCCCGGATTTGCCGACACTTACAAGATACCGGGCAGTGAAGGCGCCATCGTAGCCGACATCGTGCCAGAGTCACCGGCGGCCGAGGCGGGCTTTAAGCGCGGCGACGTTATCTTCTCCGTGGACGGAAAGGCCGTTAAATCCAGTCAGGACGTAGTGCTTTCAATAAGAAACAAGCTCGCGGGCCAGGATACCGTTATCGAGTTCTACCGCGACGGTAAAAAGGATAAACTCTCCGTCAAACTCGGCGATATTCCGGGAAAAGACGGAGAATCAGGCGCGCCACGCGGGGGTTCGGGCGGCTCGTCCTCACCGAAGCAGTCGGAGCGGATCGGCGCGCAGGTTAGCGAAATATCGGCGGAATTGCGGAATAAGTACAGTCTGTCGTCCTCAAACGGACTCGTCGTCCTGTCCGTGGAGCGGGGCTCCATAGCTTCGGAACTCGGACTGCGCGAGGGGGACCAAATATTGGAGGTCAACCGCAGAGAGGTAAGAAACATCGCCGAATACGAGACGATTGTGGGCAGAAACCCGAAAACAGTGGTCATGCTGGTTCAAAGAGAGGGGCAGACGCTTTTCTTCTCGTATAAAAAATAGCGAGCGGCGGATAGACAAACGGGGTTTCGCGTGATAGAATCCCTCTGGTTTTAATAGCGTCCTTTAATCCGGTTCAGAGAGGCCGGGAAGGTGACAGCGGTGTTTTATTGCCGTGTGGTGCGAACATTTCACCCTGTCGTCTTAGGACGGCAGGGTTTTTTTATATCAAATTTCAAATCAAAATATTATGCAAGGAGTGGTAGCGGGCATGAGGGAAAAAGCACAGATCATGGATGGGGCAGCGATGCTGAGAGCCATCCACCGTATCTCGCACGAGATCATCGAGAAGAACAAGGGGGCGCAGAACGTCGTCTTGATCGGCGTTCAACGCCGCGGCGCGCCGCTGGCGAAACTTTTGGCGGATCACATCGGACAGGTCGAGGGAGCGAATATCCCGGTAGGGACGCTCGATATCACCTTTTACAGAGACGACCTTTCCCTCTTGGCCGAACATCCTGTCATCAACGGCACGGACATCCCGTTCAACATCACTGACAGGGATGTCGTTTTAGTGGACGATGTCCTTTTTACAGGGCGCACCACCCGCGCCGCGCTGGACGCCATAATGGAGGTAGGGCGCGCGCGCACCATACAGCTGGCGGTGCTGGTCGACCGCGGGCACAGGGAACTTCCGATCCGCGCGGACTACGTCGGCAAGAATGTCCCGACGTCGAGGAGCGAGTTTATCGCGGTCAGGATCGCGCCGTTCGAGGACGAGAACAACGTGGCGGTGCTCGAAATGAGAGCGCCGGGAGAGGAAGACAGTGATGCTTAAGAGAAGACACCTTCTCGGCCTTCGAGACGTGAGCGCCGAAGAGATTCAGGAGATACTCGATACGGCGCTTTTGATGAAGGTCGTTATCACCTCGAACAACAAAAAGACCCCACACCTCCAGGGCCGCTCCATAATGACCATTTTCTATGAAAACAGCACGCGCACGAGACTCTCCTTCGAACTTGCCTGCAAGTACATGTCGGGGACGGCGTCCAACATGTCGGCATCCACGTCGAGCGTCGCAAAGGGCGAGTCGCTCATTGACACGGCCCGCACCATCGACGTCATGGGAACGGACGTCATGATTCTCCGCCACCCGATGAGCGGCGCGCCGCACCTCATGGCGCAGCACGTCAAAGCGGCCGTTATAAACGCGGGAGACGGCACGAACGAACACCCTACGCAGGCTCTGCTCGACATGTTCACGATGCGGGAGAAACTTGGAGACCTCAAGGGGCTTCGGGTGGCGATCGTAGGCGACGTGAGACACAGCCGCGTGGCGCGCTCGAACGTCTTCGGACTCGCGAAGATGGGCGCGAGCGTGGTCGTATCAGGCCCGCCGACGCTTCTGCCGCCGGAGATGGAAGCCCTTGGCTGCAGTGTAACGGACAGGGTAGACGAAGCGGTCAAAGACGCCGATGTGGTCATGGGACTCAGGATACAGCTCGAACGCCAGAAGAAGGGGCTCTTCCCATCAATCAGGGAGTATCATAAATTCTTCGGGCTGACCGACGAACGCGTCGCGCTTGCCCGCAAGGGCGCTTTGGTGATGCACCCGGGCCCTGTAAACAGGGGCGTCGAGATATCCACAGAGGTTGCGGATTCGCCTGAATCCGTCATAGACGAGCAGGTCACGAACGGAGTGGCGATCCGCATGGCGCTGCTCTTTATGCTCACAAGACAACGGCGGGAGGCGGAGTAATTTGCGCAATTTGAGCGAGGCTGAAATAATGGGACAAGCGGAAAAAAACGTGAAAAATATTCTGATCGAGGGCGGTAAAATACTTACGCCAAACGGAACGGTCGAGGGCAATCTGCTCATCTCCGGCGGGACAATCGCCGCCGTGGGGGACGCTGAGGGACGCGGCGGAAACGCGGCGGCCCAAGACACGCTGGTAATTGACGCAAAGGGGCTGTGGGTTGCGCCCGGGCTGGTCGATATTCACTGCCACCTGCGCGAACCCGGCTACGAGTACAAGGAGGATATCGCCTCCGGCACCGCGGCCGCCGCAAAGGGCGGATTTACGAGCATTTGCTGCATGGCGAACACCGACCCGGTAAACGACAACGCCGTCGTGACTTCCTTTATAAGACGGCGCGCCGAGGAAGCCGGCCCTGTTCGCGTATATCCCATAGCCGCCGCGACTAAAGGGCAGAGGGGCGAGGAACTCACGGAGATGGGAGAACTCAGCGAAGCAGGCGCCGCGGCCGTCTCCGATGACGGCAAATCGATACGGAACGCTCAGAGGATGCGCCTTGTCCTGAACTACGCGAAGCGCTTCGGACTCGTCGTCGTCTCGCATCCTGAGGACGAGAATTTAGTCGACGGCGGAGTCATGAACGAGGGTTACTGGTCGACGGCGCTCGGACTGCCCGGCGCGGCGAAAGCGGCGGAAGAGACCATAATCGCGCGGGACTGCATGTTGGCTGAACTCGAAAACTCGCGCCTTCACATAGCTCACGTCTCGACCGCCGGAGGCGCTGAGATCGTGCGTCAGGCAAAACGCAGAGGAGCGCCGGTAACGTGCGAGACCGCGCCGCATTATCTATTCGCCACCGACGAATGGGTGCGGGGCTACGACACCAACACCAGAGTAAACCCCCCGCTCAGGACCGAAGCGGACAGAAACGCGCTCATCGAGGCGCTTCGCGACGGGACCATAGACGCCATCGCGACAGACCACGCCCCACACCACCTTGACGATAAAAACGTCGAATACGCCTTGGCCTCGTCGGGCATTTCGGGATTTGAAACGGCATTGGCCATCTGCTGGACAGCTCTCGTAAAACCGGGCTTCCTCTCGCCGGAACAGCTCTTCGACAAACTCTCGCGCTCTCCGGCGCTGGTTTTGGGGCTAGACGCGGGCGTCATCGAAACGGGCAAGCGCGCGGACATAACGATAATAGACCCCGCGGCGGAGTGGACCGTAGACCCCGCCAAGTTCGCGAGCAGGGGAAAGAACACGCCGTTCGCCGGGCACACGCTCACAGGACTCGTGAGGTATACGATCGCCGGCGGCCAAATCGCTTACAGGAACGACTGATCCATGTTGATAGACAGGCTGGCAAAGGAGATACGCCGCGGCGGAAACCCGAC
>JAISYM010000032.1 GCA_031269875.1 Synergistaceae bacterium | reverse complement strand
AACTGGGGGTCGCCCCCGATTGCGGCGTTGTTGTTCGGGTCAACAGCTATGGCTGCGGCCACAGCGACGCTGATCCTGACCGCGAGAGCCAATCCCTTGGGGTTCGCCACGCCGGAGGGCAGGGTTATCGTCCCGTCAACCGTGAAAGCCTGCGCGGTTGAGAGCGCCGGATTGTACGAACAGTCCGCCACCTTCCATGCCACGCCGGCGGAAATATTGCCGCCGTTGGTGGCCAACGCTACCGTTGACGGAAGGCCCAGGGCCGCCGCTGTTTTTGCCGTGCCGTTGGGAAGCCCGGTAATGGCCGCGGGTACGATGATGCTTTGAAGAGTCTTGTCTGTCGGAGGTGGAGACTGAGACGCCGTGGGCGTCACCGCCGCGGAAGGCGCGGACGCCGGGCCTGTGCCGATGGAGTTTTTCGCCGTGACCGTGAACGTGTACGCCGTGCCGTTTGAAAGGCCGGTGACGGTGATCGGCGAGGATGTGCCGGTCTTCGTGATATTTCCCGGGCTGGATGTGACGGTGTAGCCCATGATTGCGCTGCCGCCGTCGGAAGCGGGGGCGGTGAACGACACGGCTGCCTGCCTGTTACCCGCCGTCGCGCTCACTCCCGTCGGAGTTCCCGGCACTGTTGGTGTGTAAACCTCCGTCAAGACCGCGCTGTCGATCATGCCTGCTTTTTTGGCATAGGCTTTCAATGTGGTTCCTATCGGCACGGTTATAAGGGTGCTGTAGGTCTGCTTTGTGCCGCTTGTTTTCGGGTCTGTGCCATCCAGCGTGTAGTAGATTGTCGCGCCGGGCGTTGTGCAGGAAAGCGCTACGGTCTGCGCGCTTGCGTATGCGCCGCCCGGAGGGGAGGCCGTTGGCGTGGCGGCGGTAAATTCCCAGTAAAGAACCGGTCGCTGTAATATATCGCTCCACACCCAGGGCGCGGTGTCATTGTTGCCAAAAACCCAACCAATATCTTCATATGTCGCTTTTATTGTCAAATCTTTGGACATGTCTCCATCATAGGCATTCCCTGTCTGGCCGGTCAAGGAAATTGCACTGTTGGAAAGACAATTCGCTGCGGTGACGCCAGAGCCTTTATGACCAATCACTCGGCCGGCAAACGACGTACCATTCACGCTGCCTCCTAATGCGACACATCCATTGACGGTTCCATTATATGAGCGACCAACAATAAGTCCTGCATAGCCTCCCTGTATAGTGCCAGACGCATAACAATTCTGCACAGAATTATTCACGTCGCTCATGTTCCCGGCAATACCCCCAACATTATTTTCTCCCTGCACATCGACAAGTGAATAACAATTTCGCACGATTGCGCTGCCAGATTCCAACATTGCTGCTATCCCTGCTGCGTGATTGCCTCCTGTGACCTTCCCGCCTCGAACTACACAATTTGCAACAGTTCCGTTGCGAATCAATCCAGCTATGCCGCCGACGCTTCCGCTTCCATTTATTCCTGTTGACGATATTTCCACAATCACATTTTGTATAGCGACTCCATTAGAGTTGATGCAGGCAAACAAACCTTGTTCGCTATTCGTACCTTGATCCGTAATGTTGAAAGTAAGATTCGAAATGGTATGCCCTTTTCCGTCTAAGCTTCCAGTAAACCACAGGGAAGACGGTCCCAACGGAACCCAATTCCCAACCAAGGCAATATCGGCAACCAACTCATAGTGGTAGCCACATGTGGTTGCGTTTGCATTTATCGCTGCAAGCTCTGCTTGGGTGGTAATCAGCTTGGGGCTGGCTGCGCTGCCATCACCATCCCACATGGCATACAGAGTGGTGTTGGCGGTGATAGTAAAGGTGACCCCCGCCGCGTAGAAGCTGCCCTTACCATTGGAGTCGGTATTCCAGCCCTTGAAGGTTTTGCCGCTGGGGGCAGTCATACTGTCCGCCGCCGCAACGGTAACGATATCGTTGGGGGCATAGTTGGTGTTGTCCGTAGGCGCGTTCGTACCGCCATTGGCGTCGTAGGTCACGGTGACGGTGGTGGGCGCGGCCTTCATTGTGTACGTTTGCTCAAAAATTGAGCTTACAACAACATTGGAATACCCGTTGCTTGAATCATCGTCAGACGCTTATTTATATTTTTTTGTCGGGATACTTTACAAAGTTTAATTTTTGTCTTATAGTATTGCCGGTCAGGATCATAGGTATTCTGTTGTTAATGTTGCGCAGGATGCGCGGTTGTTTCACACACGGAGGTGTGAGCGGTGAGGATTAACACTAATGCGGTGAGGATTAACACTAATGTTATGTCCTATGTGGCGTATAACGCGGCCACGAGATCGGCAAAACAGCTAGAAAAGGCAAGCCAGAGGCTGTCTACGGGTTTGCGTGTAAATTCCGCGGCGGATGACGCGGCGGGTTTGGCTATATCAGAGAAAATGACCGCTCAAATTCGCGGGCTCGATCAAGCCTCCAGAAACGCCCAGGACGGTATGTCCCTCCTCCAGACAGCGGAAGGCGCGCTTAACGAAATCCACTCCATGCTTCAGAGAATGAGAGAATTGTCGATACAGGCCGCAAATGGCACATTGACCGCCGAGGATCGCGACTATATCCAGCTCGAGATAAACGAACTCACCCGTCAGATCACCGACATAGCCAATCAGACGCAGTTCAACAAGAAAAAGCTCTTAAACGGCGACTCCTCCATCCTGTGGAGCACGTCGATGTCCGATATCCGCGTACTCGTCGGCGGCACGCTGCTCAAAAAAGACATTTTCGGCCAGACGATAAACACCGAGGGCAATTACAAGATAACATTCGAGACGGTACAAGCCGGGAGCGAGCAGGTTCAGAAGTCCAACATCCTCTACCTCAAGCACGGCACGCTCGACACGAACACGACGATAAACGCCGCCTCCGGCATAAATAACTTTGGCGCGCTCAACATGGTAGAGGGCGTCTGGCGCGTGGATACCAGGACAGAACCGTTCGGCGGGGTGACGTACTGGCATGGGAACGCCGTATCGGATAAGGGTGACGTCGGCGCTGAACTCATCACAAACGGAATCTCGAACCTGGCCCCTGGGGAGTACTATATTCGGCTGTCGGACAACGTGCCGATGATGGTAGACATTACAGACGCGCTCGCCGCGGACACGGTGGACGACGTTTATATGAGCAGCCGCGGTGCAACGTCTGATTTCGACGCCAAGTTTACCGTCGTAAATAGCATACCTCTCGCTGATTCGGCTTCTGATGTGTACAGGAACGATATATCCGGTACCGCTAATAACATTATCGCCGATGGCGCAACCGTCGGCACATTCGACCCTACAACGGATGCCATTGGGATGGACACTAACAACAGCAACGACCTGAACGTCTTTACAAGGTACGAAGTAATCTCAACGGATTCACGAGACCTCATCACAGAAGATCTTGAAATATCAAGTGCGGCATACACACTGAGCAACCCAGGGACCATAAATGTGAACCTGGAATATCAGGCGTTGCCAGGAAGCGAAATTGAGGCAACCGTAGACTACATAACGAAGGAAAGCACTATAACTATAACGGACTCAACCTTCTATTTTGATGCCACAGATACTTTTGGTTTTGTAGTGTACGACGAAAACGGAAATAAGATAGCCGGAGTAAACAACCCATTCGCAATGGGGAATCACAGAACAATGCAGGACGCACAATCCTTTATTAATAGAGTGCTGTTGAATAGTGGTGATGGAACGGGTATTGCCACAGGTGTTGGAGTAATTGGCGACATTAATGATTTAACTAAATATATAGACATAAAGTATGAGAGTAGTGGCCTATCTCAAAATAGTACCTTTGAATTAGATTTCGCTTTTACGTCACCATCACCATCATGGTTCGATCCAACGAAACATACAATTGTATTCACTGGTACTGTTTCTGAGAAAAACGGTTTTGATGGAGCTTATGGGCTGAAAGCCGGTACAGATCCATTATTATATCCCGCAGGCAAAGGAACTATAGAGACTGGTAGTCTTAATGCACCTGTAGTCGTGGACGGTTCCGCACCAAAGGACTATCAAAACTCTTCGATAGTGTTAACTGGTCTCGGCGGAAAGACTATTCAGGAAGTGCATGCCGATCTCTCTGATATAAATTCCTCAAACGGCAAACTTCTATACGAAAGAGGGATAAGTGTTGTCATAAATAATTCTGGGGGTATGGCGACTTTAACTTTCACAGCGAATGGGAGTCCAGATAAAAGGTATGATATGAAAATAGCCAACACCGGACTTGCCGCTGAACTCGGGTTTGACGTGACGTTCGATCACTCCACCTCAAGTTCTAAAGATTCTATCGCAAAAGAACTTGGCAAAGCACTTACGGGTAGTGTAATTAACGTAACGGGCATGAATCTTACTAATATTGCCGGAGCTTTGAATAGTTTGTTTGCCGCCAATTCTGGTTATGCAGGCTCAGGTACATACGCCTCAGTCGTACCGTTGACAGACCTTTCTCACTTGCAAATTAATAAAGATGCCACTAATAGCACCGAGTATCAGATCAATTTCAAAGATACAGTCTCTAGTGATGTACTGTCCGAGCTTTTCGGCGGTGATTTCAGTATAAAAAAGGACGTAAATAAATCAAGTGTAAACGTCTATGAGAACGCTGACATAAATATATCGATAGCTGCCGGCAGCAGTATGGCCGCAATAGAACAAGCGCTTTCTAGTGGGATCTCTATTAGTCTTGGAGCCGACGGTTTGACTTGGAACGATGGCTTTGACGCGTTTACCTACAACGCCACTCTCCCGCTTGGTTCGGAAACAATCACCATGTCAAATAATTCTACTTCGGGGTATAAGATAAAAATAGACGATGATGGTGTTCTTACAGGAACGGCTATTGGCGAAGCCATTTGGGGAGGGGAAAAAACAGTCTCCCGCACTGGCGGCACTGAGTCAAGCAAGTCATCGAACGACCCGAGCTTGAGCAGTTTATTGAGTATAAACGCTGGCAGCCCTATCACTATAAGTATAAACAATCAAGATATCTGGAATGCGATAGAAACAATAAACATCGCAATCGCAACACACCCTGAACTTTCAGGGTTGACTGCGGCGTGGTACGACGGCACGAATGTGTTGCCTACGCCACCAGCTGAAACAGATCCTGGATATCACACCGGAAAAATCGTCCTTGTCAACAGCACGAGCTCCACTATCAGCGTTGCGCAAACGAATGTGACAAGCGGTGCTATATTTTCGTCGCTCAGTTTTACAATAGCGAGTGGTAATTCTAGTGACGAAAGTAATTCTAACGTGCTCCAGGCGCACGACAATATCACGCTGGAAGTTGCCTGGGAGGGGAACAGCGTCTCAGGTGGGATTGTCTCCGGAAGCACGGCCCCGGGCGGCGTCGTGATCTGGGAGGGGGATACAAGCAATACTAACAAAAATAATCTGAATTCGGCGACAATTTCCCTTGGAGGGGATTTCTACGAATTTTTCTCCACGAAGGATAATGTCAGCAAGGCCGATGGTTTTAGCGACTTCGCGGTCGGCGATTCCTGGATCGTCTACACGAGCGCTGCCGCACAAACCGGTTTTGATTCTGTAACAGTGGATCTTGCGGACGGCAAGTACACGGACGCGGGCAATAATGGCGGCAAGTCTGACGGAATAAAATATGTTTTTAGCAATGGCGTCCTGGACGCTAACACGGCGGGCGGCAACCCTATAACCATAAACCAGATGATCCGCATCGACAATCTCGATTACGAGACGCTGGAACACAATATCGTCTTCGGCGGGACGGTCTCCAATGTGGAATTCTCCTACGGTGAGCGCGCGAACGGCGGCGACATGGGCGAGTGGGCTGTGGGCGGTTCCAATAACCCCGCTAACGCCACACCGTATTACGCGCAGGCTTACTCCGGCGATCAGACCACGTATTACATCGCGAACGGCACTAGTATCAACAGCATTGTGGGGCCTGTCCGGGTCAACAAGATGAACGACGTGAATGGGTCGTTGCTGTTTATCTACAACGCTGCGGCAAATAATTTTACCGTGAAAACGGAAACGGCTGACAGGATTAGCGGCCCCGCAACCCCTGGCTCCACTACTATTGCCGCGTCAGACCTTAATGGCACTACTTCGCTTTCTATAAATGGGGTAAACTTTGATGGCATTTCAGTCAACACAGCCGGGCTTACCGATGGCGACATGTTCGTGATAAACGTCGCGGCGGCGGCGAAGCTGGACGGCATTAACCTGAATCCGTCTTCGTCGTTTGTGAGCAACGAGAACATATCGATCTACGCCGACCTCGCCCGCTCCGGCGGCACCTGGTGGGACAGCACCTCGCAGTACAGGTTCGCTGACGGGAAAGCGGCGAGTGGAGACTACGAGGGTTTTATAATAGACAGGCTGACCGGCGCGGAAAAGCCCGGTGTGCTTACTTTAGATATAGGGACGCTGAATTCCAACAGCGGCGTTGGTATCGCGGGCAATGGCGATAGCGACGCTTTTTGGATAAAGGCGCAGGTCAACAACCAGGGCAGCCTCGTGCCCGGCGCGGGCGGGCTCGTCACCAGCGTGTACATCAAGGATCTGGAGAAAGACGCCACGAAAGGCGTCATCGACTATATCCCGGAGATAAAGTACGCGGAAATAAAGGGTGGATCAGGTTCTGTTAATGACCCAGGTTTGCACAACGACTACAACGCCTCCGTGATATTCGACTTCCTCGGGTATGTCGATGACGACCCTAGCAAGGCGGCGCGTTTCCGTATCCAAGCGCACGTGATGGACATAGACGGAAACTACGCCTATCTAGAGGACGAGGAGAGAGACCTGATAATTGGCCAGAACGCCACTGGCGGTCAGTTTGTAATTTTCAGCGCGACGAACCCAACCGACCCGGACTATTGCTGGCGTGATACCGTCGCTTTGCCAAATTTTACCGGTCTCTACTTCGACAGCTTCAATCTGGCGGGAACGTGGGAGGCGGGCGACAGATTCACTCTGTCGCTCATGGCAAGCGGCGCCCTGGACGGCGGCGGCGTCGATACCAGTATGGACGAGGTCACGTTCATCTCAGACTTGCGCGGCACCGCTCTGCCACATTCGTTCCGGTTTAACGAGGGCGCTATCGACGGCGAGACGACTGATTTCCACATCTACCAGCTCGCGAACAACACATATCTGCCTAATGACAGCGTTCACTTCGCCGACGATCAAGTGATGGACGGCACCGTGTCTTTGGATATCGGGGCGCTGGCAACGGCACCGGAAGCCGTCGAGTTCACCAGTTCGTTCATGAAGGGGATAGACGCCGGCGTCGCGCACTATTACAGCAGGCCGGAGGACGTAAAGCAGTTCTGGAACGCGAACGGGGTGTTCATGCTGGAGGACGAGCCGGAGAAGCTGACGGTGAAGCTGGGCGACAGGGAGACGACTATATATATCGACGGACAGGTCGAGCTGGGCAAGCTGGCGCGGCGCATGTCGGAGCAGATATGGCTGAACCTGATTCAGGGGCAGGGCGAGATCACAAAAGACTCTATCGACAAGCTCGACGAAGACGACAGGGATAAGGACGAGATTGTCCAGTTCGTCAACTCTGTGCCTGGGGAGAGCTCGAACGAGGCGGTCTTTGGGACGCTCGTGGCGCACTCCGTCATACCGGGCGCGAACTACAAGCTCGAATTTTTCGGCAGCGAGGAGCTGATGAAAGCGCTGGCCTTCCGCGAGATAGTCTCCGCGAAAGACACGGTGTTCGAGATGACCGTGGAGGACGCGCACAGCGGCAGGCGTATCTCGGGGCCGACTCAAGTCGTGGCCGGACAGAACATTGAAAACGTGGTCGCGCCGGGCGTGACACTCGCCGCGAACGCCATAATGGGAATCAACGAGGTGAGTTATAAAGACGCGGCCGGACTGTTCGGCACGAACCTCTCAGCGGGCGCTACGATCGAACGATTCGTTCACTTGGCGGACAACGCTCTGGTGCTGCAGATTGGGGCGAATCAGGGAGAGGACGCCATACTCGTCTTGGGCGACATGACGGCAAAAGCCCTCGGTATCCAGAACCTCGAAGTGCGGAACAGGGAGAGCGCCGCGCGCTCCGTGACGCGCGTTGACGACGCGATAAGGAAGGTATCCCGGCAACGCGCGATAATAGGCGCTCAGATCAACCGGCTCGAACACGCCGTGAACGCCATCACCGTAGCGTCCACGAATCTGTCGGACTCGAGGGCCAAGATAACGGACACCGACTTCGCGAGTGAGATGCTGGATTTCACGAGGCTCAATATCCTGCGGCGGGCCGGTCTGCTGATGCAGGCGCAGGCAAACCAGGTAAACAACAGCGTCCTGACGCTGATGCGGTGATATCTATGGGGACGCCGCCTTTGGCATCCCCATTGCCGGTAGGAAAGGCTGATTTATTATTAGATGCCTAAAGGGTGAAGATTTAAACCCTTGCGGCGTCCGGCTTCCCAAACGGCATAATATCGTTTGGGCGCATTAATCAGCGGTTCCTTAATCCTGATCGCCCAACAGCTCTTTAAATATATCCGATACCTTCTCGATCTTCGTACACCTGGAAACATTGCTGCCGCAGAAGAAAAGGCCCGTGTCCCAGTCGCCCGTATAGGCGTCAACAAGCGCGCCGGCAATGCAGAACGTCGTGCGGTTCTTCAGATACGTGCAGTGAGAGAGGCACGCGGCAAGGCAAGGCTTGCTGTCGACATGGCCGTCGATGTACTTCGCGGCGAACGGATTGCGGAGCGCCCTGCCCGGTATGCCGACCGGACTCATAATCACTACGACGTCGTCCTCTGTCGCGTCCAAAAAGGCCTGTTTGAATCTCATTGACGCGTCGCCCTCCTCGGTGCAGGCAAAGCGCGTACCCATCTGAACCCCTCTCGCTCCCAGCGCGAAAGCCCTGTCGATATCCGAACGATCCCATATCCCGCCCGCCGCGATCACCGGCACATCCGCTTTCACAACCTCATCGAGATATTTGACGAGGTCCGGCACCACGGATTCGAGTGAAAAAGCGGGATCGTTCACATGTTCCATCTTTGTCGCGCCGAGGTGACCGCCGGCAAAGAGCGGCGTCTCGACCACTAAGGCGTCGGGGAGCCTGTCATAGAGCTTTCCCCACTTGCGTATGATGAGATCGGCCGCCTTTACCGAGCTTACTATCGGGACAAGCGCTACGTCCGGGAAGTCCTTCGTGTACTCGGGAAGTTTCATCGGAAGTCCCGCGCCGGACACGATCATATCCACGCCGGCCCGGCAGGCGCTTTTCACCTGGCGGTCGTAGTCCATAAGGGCAACCATGCAATTCACGGCAAGAACACCGCCCGGCGCCGTATCTCTCGCGGTTTCGACGGCTTCGGCCAGCGCTATCTCATTCACGTCGAAGTAGTTCTTCCCGTTAAACTGAGGGTGATCGCACGCTAACCCCACGCTCGCTATCGTGCCTATTCCGCCGTTCGACGCCACGGCCCCCGCCAATTTCGGCCCCGAAATCTTGACGCCCATACCACCCTGCATGATCGGGTTTTCGGAAACGTGCTTCCCTATCTTCAACTTAGGTAATCTATTCAAACAATCACTTCTCCTTTAACAGGTCGTCTGTCACTTTTTAAAACATCATATAGTATATTCGAAATCGGCAAAAAAAAAAGCTAAAAGGCGCAAGCAGTTTTTGCGGGTTTAAACTAATCTAAAATTAGAGGCGCAAAGCAAGAACCGTTTCGCGGCGTCTCTCCATTATTGGCCGAGTGATATAATGCCTTTGACACATACGTATCGTTAGAGGCGTGAAGGGTAACGGTAAAGCCCTGACGCCGCCTGGGGAGGTTGGAACTTTGGTAGGCCTGAAATTCAGAGGCGGCGGCGACGTCCTTCCCCTTGTAGAGATGAGGGGCGTTACAAAGAGGTTCTCCGGCGTTACCGCCAATGACGACGTGAACTTTTCCGTGGAGGCCGGAGAGGTACACGCTCTCTTAGGCGAAAACGGGGCAGGAAAATCGACCTTGATGAATATTCTGTATGGTCTCTACAGGCCGGACAGGGGACATATCTTTGTCGGCGGCCAGGAGCGCGCGTTCCTTTCGCCGAGGGACGCCATAGCCTGCGGCATCGGTATGGTGCATCAGCACTTTATGCTGGTGCAGACGCATACCGTGTGGGAAAACATGATCCTCGGGGTTAGGGAAACGCCATTCATTCTGCCGCGAAAGAAAATTCAGGACAGAATAGCGCAGATATCCGAGCAGTACGGGCTCCAAATCGATCCCACCGCCGCCGTGTGGCAGCTGTCGACTGGGGAGCAGCAGAGGGTGGCCCTGCTTCAGATGCTGTACCGGAACGCGAAGGTGCTGATCCTGGACGAACCGACGGCTGTTCTGACCCCGCAGGAATCGGCCAGGCTCTTTCAGACGATCCGGCGCATGACGCGAGAGGGGCATGGAGTGGTATTCATTTCGCACAAGCTGAAAGAGGTTATGAGCGAGGCAAACCGCGTGACAGTGCTGCGCGGCGGACAGAACGCCGGGACCGTCGCCACGGCGCGGACTACGGAAGAAGCCTTGGCTGAGATGATGGTAGGGCGCAAAAGAGCGCTCGACGTCGAACGGAAGCCTGTGAGCCCCGGGGAGTCCGTTCTGGAAGCGGACGACATTCACGTTTTGGGAGACAGAGGGCTGGAGACGATCGCGGGCCTGTCTCTTGACCTTCGAAGCCGCGAAATACTTGGCATCGCCGGAGTCGCGGGCAACGGACAGAGAGAGCTTTGCGAGGCGCTGTCCGGCTTACGGCCTCTTGTGTCGGGCCGCATAATCGTGAACGGCAAGCGCATGGACGGCGCTCAACCGCGAAAATTCATCGACGAGCGCGTGCACTACATTCCGTCCGACCGCAAGGGAACCGGAATGGCGTCCGGCATGGACATTGTCGGCAACTCCATTCTCAAAAAATATTGGTCGAAGCCCGTTGCCAGAGGCGCTTTCATCGACTGGAACAGCTCCGCGGACTACGCGGAGGATATTGTCGAAAATTTCGGGGTCTCCGTGCCGTCACTCTCTACACCCGTCAGGAACCTGAGCGGAGGGAATCTGCAAAAGCTCCTGATGGGGCGGGAACTATCGGACTCCCCAAAGACGGTGATCGTGATGCACCCGACGTGGGGACTCGACGTCTCCGCGACGAGATATGTGAGGAATCAGCTTCTCGCGCGGCGCGAAGGCGGGGCCGCCATTCTGCTCGTCTCCGAGGATCTCGACGAGCTTTTGGCGCTCTCAGACAGGCTGGCGGTTATTTTCAAGGGAAAATTCATGGGGGTGCTGGACGATCCCAGCTCCGTTCCAATCGAGGAGATAGGCCTAATGATGGCGGGCGGACAGGGCGGAAGCCGCGCCGCAAGCGCCGGCGATGACGCGAGAGCCGATAAGGGGGCTTCGTCGTGAGGCTGCGCGCGGAAAAAAGGATTGACGCCGGCGCCTGGACGACGTTCGTAAGCACCGTTTTATCCGTGCTGCTCGCGTTCACGGTGGGCGGGGTATTCCTGTACCTGCAAGGGGTCTCCCCGTTCGAGGCGTACTTCACAATACTGAAATCAGCGTTCGGCAGCGGATACGACCTGAGCGAGACGGCGGTGAAGGCTCTCCCGCTCGCCATAGTCTCGCTTGCCGTGATGCTCTGCTTTACGATGCTCGTCTGGAACATTGGAGCCGAGGGACAGGCGCTCGTCGGGGCGCTCGCGGCAGCGGCTATGGTTCGATATTTCCCGCTCGAAAGCAAGCCGGCGATGCTCTCGCTGATGGCGGCGGCGGCTATAGCGGCGGGCGGCGTATGGGCCGGTATTGCCGGGCTTTTGAAGGCCAAGTGGAACGTGAACGAGATCATCACGACCCTGATGATGAACTATATCGGGATGCGGCTTTTAGAATATTTCGTGTATGGCCCGTGGCGCGACCCGTCGTCGCTGGGATTTCCGATGACCGCGCGTTTCATTGACTCCGCGAGGCTCCCGTCGCTCTGGGGCACGCGCATCCACATGGGCATATACGCCCTGCTTCTGCTTACCGTCGTGATGGAGGTACTCCTCAAGCGGACACGCTTCGGTTACGAGATAAGGGTGATGGGCGACAACGCTCAAGCCGCGCGGTACGCCGGGATGAACTACGTTAAAAGGATAGTCGGCGTAATGTTCCTCTCCGGCGCGATAGCTGGATTCGCGGGGATGTGCGAGGTGTCCGGCCTTCAAGGCCGCCTTCAGTCCGGTTTTTCAGCGCATTACGGCTACACGGCCATAATCGTCGCCTGGCTGTCGCATCTGAAACCCTCACTCAGCCTCATTATAGCCTTTCTGATGGGAGCGCTCTTAGTCGGCGGCGAAGCTCTCCAGATCGGAATGGGTCTGCCTGTTGCCAGCGCTTCGATTCTTCAAGGGCTCATACTGTTCTTCGTCCTGGGCGGGGAGTTTTTCAAAAATTACCGAATAAGGCTTGATTTCGAACCGCGCGGACATACGCGGCGTCCAAGAGGTGATATCTGATGGAAACGCTCTTATCCATTTTGGCGGCGGCAGTCCGCAGCGGAAGCCCGATCCTGTACGCCACGCTTGGAGAAATTCTGACGGAAAAGGCTGGGATAATGAACCTCGGGCTCGAAGGGATAATGCTGATGGGCGCGCTCTCCGGCTTCGCCGCATCGCTTGCGACAGGCAGCCCGTGGCTGGGACTCGTGGCCGCGTTTGGCGTAGGGGCTTGCCTTGGGCTGCTTCACGCGTTCCTGTCCGTGACGCTCGGAAGCAACCAGGTCGTCTGCGGGCTGGCTATGACCATTTTCGGGGGAGGCGCCAGCGCTCTTGCCGGAAGGGGCTATATCGGGATGACGACACAAGGCCTGAACCAGTACGACATTCCCCTGCTTTCAAAACTGCCGGTCGCGGGGAGGGTGTTTTTCTCGCAGGACGTTATGGTCTACGCGTCCTACGCCCTCGTATTCAGCATGATATTCTTCCTTTACAGAACCCGCCCCGGCATGAACCTGAGAGCTGTCGGGGACAACCCGAAGGCGGCGGACGCGATGGGTCTGCCCGTTGCCAGGATCCGCTATCTGTATACCGTTATCGGGGCTGGGCTGGTCGCGCTTGGCGGCGCGTATATGTCGATCGTATACAACAAGTTTTGGGCCGAGGGCATGACTGCCGGACGCGGCTGGATCGCGGTGGCGATGGTCATCTTCGCGATCTGGAACCCACTTCAGGCAATGCTTGGCGCTTATCTTTTCGGCGGCGTCGAGGCGTTTCAACTGCGCCTTCAGGCCGCCGGCGCGTCTGTACCGGCGCCGCTCCTGATGATGCTTCCGTATATTATGACGATACTTGTGCTGCTCTTTATCTCCATCGGAAAGGGCCGCAAGGTATCGCTGAGCGCTCCGTCCGCCCTGGGAATACCGTTCCACCGTGAGGAGCGCGAGTAATATCAAATCGCAATATGACTATACAATTGTCTCATGTAAAGAGATGACGGACCGACGAACGAACGCAGCGAATTGGCGGCCGATATGGATGTAGGGCGAGCGAATCAGATCAGGACAGAGGTGTATGAGCGATCCGATTCGCGGAGTGAGTCGCCGGCCCGTCATCTCTGGTTCATCATTATGAGACAATTGCATAGTCATAAATCACAATCAATTTTTTGCTCTGGC
>JAISYM010000139.1 GCA_031269875.1 Synergistaceae bacterium | reverse complement strand
AACCTGGTCGAGGCTGCCGGCGTGAGCGAGCTTTACGGAAACATGAAGCACCCGTACACGCAGTCGCTGCTCTCCGCCGTCCCGATAGCGGACCCGGTCGCGTCCCGCGGCAGGAAGCGGATAATTCTCGAAGGCGACGTCCCGTCTCCACTAGACCCGCCGTCCGGCTGTCCCTTTAGGATCAGATGCCGAAACGCCATAAAACTTTGCGCCCAGGAGAACCCAAGTCTGGAAGATATCGGAAGCGGTCATATTGTAGCGTGCCACAACATGCTGAATTAATTCTGTCTTCTCCTTGATATGTCATGGAGTATTGTGGTAAACTGCGTAAAGTTCAGGCAAGCAATTTAGGAATATTTGTTAGGAATTTTTATTCATAACTATTCTACTGTTATCCGGTTTACTATTTTGTGATTGTTGGCGGAATTAATATACATATCCGGCGATAATGCTTTATGTACGTTGTAAACGGAGGTGATGTTGCACAGGCGGACTCGTCGCGAGTGTTCCCGGCGCCGGATTTGTTCGCCGCACTGTACTAAATGTCCACGAAATGAAAACCCGGTAAAAAGATCCCCAAATTCTTCAGAGTCATAGAATTGAGAAGGTCATGGAGGTGGCGTTCGGTGATTTTAAAAACAAGGCTCTTTGGGAAAAGTTATGAGTTCAAGGATATCAAGGAGGTCTTGGGCAAGGCGAACGAGGAGCGATCAGGAGACAAGCTTGTCGGGGTATGCGCCGAGACTGTGGCGGAACGAGTTGCCGCAAAGCAGGTCTTGGCGTCGCTCACCGTTGCCGACTTGCGCAACAACCCGGTCGTTCCGTATGAGGATGACGAGGTCACAAGGGTCATTCAGGACGCGGTGAACGAGCGTATTTACGATGAGTTCAAAAATAAGTGTATCGGCGAGCTTCGCGAGTGGATTCTGAGCAATGAAACGTCAACCGAGGATATCAGGAGGGCGAGCCGGGGATTCACGAGTGAAGTCATAGCTGGCGTAGCTAAACTCATGTCGAACCTCGACCTGATTTACGGAGCGTCAAAAATCCGGGTAGAAGCCCACTGCAACACAACGATAGGCACAGCAGGCACACTCTCCTCCCGACTTCAGCCCAACCATCCCACGGACGACATCGAAGGCGTCACGGCGACAATTTATGAAGGACTCTCTTACGGTGTCGGCGACGCCGTGATCGGGATCAACCCTGTCGACGATACCGTTGACAACGTCAAGAGGCTGCTCGTGCGTTTCGCTGAGATAAAGGAGAAATTCGAGATTCCGACACAGTGTTGCGTGCTGGCTCACGTGACCACCCAGATGGAAGCTGTTCGTCAGGGCTCCCCGTCCGACCTGTTCTTCCAGAGCGTCGCGGGTTCCCAGAAGGGCAACGAGGCCTTTGGCGTCACTACGGAGCTCTTGGACGAAGCGCTGGAGACCATAAGAAAATACGGCAAGAGCAACGGGCCGAACCTCATGTATTTCGAGACGGGCCAGGGTTCCGAGTGCTCATCCGACGCGCACCACGATACGGATCAGGTCACGATGGAGGCCAGATGTTACGGGTTCGCTAAGAGGTATTCGCCGTTTTTGGTAAACACGGTCGTCGGGTTCATCGGGCCGGAGTATCTGTACGACAGCAAACAGGTCGTCCGGGCAGGACTCGAGGATCATTTCATGGGCAAGCTGACCGGCATCTCGATGGGGTGCGACGCCTGCTATACAAACCACATGAAGGCCGATCAGAACGATGTGGAGAACTTGGCGGTGCTGCTCTCGACAGCCGGATGCAACTACTTTATGGGTATCCCGCACGGGGACGACCCGATGCTCAATTATCAATGCACCAGTTTCCACGACACGCCGACGCTGAGACAGCTTTTGGGGCTGAACCCGATACCGGAGTTCGCTGCGTGGATGGAGAAGATGGGGATATGGGCAAACGGACGCCTGACCCCGCGCGCCGGCGATTTCTCGATATTCGCTTGAGAATGGGTTTCTATTTATGAGACTCAAAACTCACATTGCCGGAAAAGCGTATGAATTTAAGGATCTAAGAGATCTCTTCGCGCGGGCAAATGAGGAGAAGTCTGGCGACGCGCTCTTGGGTATAGGCGCGCGCAGCGTTTCGGAGAGAATCGCCGCGAGGATAGTCTTGAGCGAGGTGACGCTGGGGGAGATCAGGAGCAATCCTCTGATAGAGGACGAGGTCACCCGCGTTATCGACGCTCAGATAAATGAGAGCATATTTAATGAAATCAAGGGCTGGACGGTGGGATACTTCCGGGAGTGGCTGCTCGCTCACTCGACGACGCCGGAGATGGCGCGCAGGGTGAGCCGCGGGCTGAACTCTGAGATGATAGCGGCCACGGCCAAATTGATGACCGCGATGGACCTGGTTTACGGGGCCCGAAAGCTCCGTGTCTGGGCCACTTGCGCCACGTGCGTCGGACTTCCGGGGACGCTCTCCTACAGGATACAGCCCAACCACCCGGCTGACGACGCGGCTGGGTTATTGGCCTCCATTCGGGAGGGCTTTTCCTACGCCTCTGGCGACGCCTGCATAGGGATAAATCCCGTCGAGGACAACGCCGATAACACGAAGATGCTCTTGGAGACGAGCTGGGACTTTATGCAGAAGTGGAAGATACCGACGCAGAACGTAGTCCTCTCGCACGTCACCACCCAGATGGAAGCCGTTCGTCAGGGCGCACCGGCTTGTATGTTCTTCCAGAGCGTCGCCGGCACTCAGTCGACGAACGAGGCTTTCGGAGTGAGCGAGGCGATACTCGACGAGGCGTTTGAGCTGATAACCAAGTACGGCGTGGCAAAGGGCCCGAACCTCATGTACTTCGAGACAGGACAAGGTTCGGAGCAGTCGCTCGAGCTGAACGAGGGCATAGACATGCTTACGCTCGAGGCGCGCACGTACGGTTACGCCAAGAAGTTCAACCCGTTCATGGTCAACAACGTATCCGGTTTTATCGGGCCGGAGACGCTCTACGACGGACGACAGATCATCAGGGCCAGCCTCGAGGATCATTTCATGGGAAAACTCACCGGCCTTCCGATGGGGATGGCGCCCTGCTACACAAATCACACAAAAATTGAGCAGGACGACCAGGAGATGGCGACGATGCTGCTCGCGCTGGCGGGCTCGAATTACTACATGGGAGTCCCGCTGGGTGACGATGTCATGCTGGCTTATCAGGACACGAGCTACCATGACGACGCCACGCTGAGGGAGCTGCTCAACCTGAAGCCGGCGCCGGAATTTTTCCGCTGGGCCGTCGAGATGGGTGTTCTGGACGAAGACGGAAAGCTCACCGAGCGCGCCGGGGACGCGTCGATTTTCATCTGAATTGGTCGCTAGGGGCCTGAAGGGTGAAGATTTAAACCCAATAAATTGATCGCTAGAGGCCTGAAGGGTGAAGATTTAAATCCAATTCAGACCGCCCAATAATTTTTGAAGGAGTGATAAGAAGATGATCGCAGAGGCAGATGTTAAAAAAGTAATAGAACAGGTTCTTCTGGAGCTGGGGAACGCTGTGGGAACGTCGCCCGCCGGCGTAGAGGACGGATGGCTTCCGGATATCACAGAGGTCGACCTGAGAAGCCAGATACTCGTCCCGAACCCGGTCAACAGGGCGGCGCTGGAGACCATGAAGAAGGCGACTCCGGCGAGACTGGGAGTATGGCGCGCCGGCCCGAGGTACAAGACGGAGACGCTTCTTCGTTTCCGCGCCGACCACGCGGCGGCGATGGACGCCGTATTCAACGAGATGCCGGAGGACGGGCTGATCAAGAGGATGAACCTCAATGTCATACAGACGCTCTGCTCCGACAAGGACAATTATCTGACGAGGCCGGATCTCGGCAGGAAGTTCAGCGACGAGTCAAAGGCCGAGATAAAGAGCATCGTTGGCCCCGGCGCGTCCGTTTTGATCTACATTTCCGACGGGCTCAGCACGACGGCTGTGGAGACCTGCGCGGAGGACACGTACAAGGCGATCATTCAGGGCCTCGATCGCAGCGGAATCAAAGTGGCGGCGCCATTCTTCGTCAAGTACGGCAGAGTCCCGGCTCAGGACGAAGTGGGCGACGTAACCGGCGCGGATGTGGTCGTCACTCTTATAGGGGAGCGTCCCGGCCTCGTGACAGCCGAGAGCATGTCCTCCTATATGGCTTACAAGCCGACGGTCGGTATGCCGGAGGCGCGTCGCACGGTGGTCTCCAATATCCACAAGGGCGGCACTCCTCCCGTGGAAGCCGGCGCTTACATCGCCGACATAATAAAGCTCATGCTGGAGAACAAGGCCAGCGGACTTGACCTCAAGCTGTGAGGATTCGAGCAGAGGGAAGGGATGATTGAAAATGAAAGGTGAACGTCTGCAGGTCAACGTACTTACGTCAAAGATTATCTCTAATGTCAACGAGCAGCTCGCGAAGGAGCTGGGGCTCTCCCCGGAGCAGAACAGCATCGGCTTTATCACGGCCGACTGTGACGACGTAACGTATATCGCGCTGGACGAGGCTACGAAAAACGCCGATGTCAGCGTCGTGTACGCGAAATCATTCTACGGCGGCGCGGCGAACGCGAATACGAAGCTCGCCGGCGAAATTATAGGCATCATAGCGGGACCCGGGCCCGGCGAGGTCAGGAGCGGAATGAAAACGCTCATTAATTTTATAGAACACGACGCCGGTTTCGTCTCCGCAAACGAGGACGACACAGTGGCGTATTTGGCGCATTGCATCTCCAGGACCGGAACGTATCTCGCCGGTGTCGCCGGGATAGAGGTAGGGCAGGCGCTGGCCTACCTCATCGCCCCTCCGGAAGAGGCCATCTGGGGCCTCGACGCCGCTTTGAAGGCGGCGGACGTCCGGATGGCCGCCTTCTACGGCCCGCCGTCCGAGACTAACTTCGGCGGAGGCCTCCTCACCGGCTCTCAGTCCGCGTGCAAAGCGGCGTGCAATGCCTTTGCCACGGCTGTCGTGACGCTGGTCGATCACCCGAGGATATATTGATCCGCAAGGACGGCGGTACCGGCCCCGCCTCTCCGCCGTCCATTTTTTCACGCTATAATTTTTGCTTTTTTAAAAATTATTTTAGGAGGTGCTGTGTGTGGATCATACTTCTATTAACCAAATTATAGTTGATATTATGGTCGTGTTTATGGCAATAGGAGCAATAGACAAGGGACTCTTGGGAAACAGGCTCGGACTCGGTGAAAAGTTCGACGAAGGTTTCATGGCTATGGGCGCTCTGGCGCTCTCTATGGTCGGCGTCATATCGCTTGCGCCCGTTCTGGCCAACATCCTGAACCCGATAGTCGGCCCGATCTACAAGGCTCTCGGCGCTGATCCGGCGATGTTCGCCACGACGCTTCTCGCCTGCGACATGGGCGGATTCCCGCTGGCTATGGAGATGGCCGGGAGCGAGGAAATAGGAAAGTTCGCCGGCATGATCCTGGGCTCGATGATGGGCCCGACAATCGTATTCACTATTCCGGTAGCGCTCGGCATAATCGCCAAGGAGGACAGGGAATTTCTGGCTAAGGGGACGCTCGTCGGCATTATAACGATACCGCTCGGGTCGCTGGTCGGCGGTATGATTCAGGGTCTGCCCGTCATGGTGGTCGTGTCGAACCTCATCCCTGTCGTCATCGTGGCCGCGCTTATCGCGCTTGGGCTATGGAAGATACCGGATACGATGGTAAAGGGTTTTGACTGGTTCGGCAAGGGAGTCGTCGCAGTCGTAACGCTGGCGCTTGCGGCGATTATCATAGAGACGCTGACTGGCGTGGTCGTAATAAAGGGCATGGCGCCGCTGAACGACGCCGTCATCGTCATTGGAGCGATAGCGATCGTACTCGCGGGAGCGTTCCCGATGGTGTACGTGATAACGAAGTACGCGCAGAAGCCACTTATGAGCATAGGCAAGGTCCTGGGCGTAAACGACGTTTCGGCGGCCGGCCTCGTGGCGACGCTGGCAAACAATATCCCGATGTTCACCTTGATGAAGGATATGGATAATCGCGGCAAGGTCATAAACGTGGCGTTCTGCGTCTCCGCGGCGTTCGTATTCGGCGACCACCTCGGCTTCTGCGCCGGGGTAGCCAAGGATATGATCTTCCCGATGATCGTAGGTAAACTCGTAGGCGGCGTCAGCGCGGTACTGCTTGCGATGATCATAGCTCCGAAGAGTGAGCTGAAAGGGTGATAGGTTGATATGGACGAATCTGTCTTGAAAGAGGTAGTGCGCGCGGTAGTCTCGCAGCTTCTGAAAGGAGAGGGCGGAATAATAAAGGATACCGAGCCAAAGAGCGGTATCGCCTCCGTCAAAAAGATCAGCGCGATAAAGCAGGATCCGTTCCCCTTCGACCTTGGGCCGGCCGGTAAGGGCGTGTTCCTGAAGGACCTGTTTTCGCTTGATGAGAGCCCCCGTCTCGGCATTGGCGTGATGGAGATGAAGGAGACCTCCTTTCCCTGGACACTTCGCTATGATGAGGTGGACTACATCCTGGAGGGGACGCTCGATATCAAGACTAACGGTAAAATTATAAGCGGGAGCGCCGGTGACATAATCTATATCCCGAAGGACTCGCCGATCGAGTTCTGCGCTCCGGATCACGTAAAGTTCTTTTACGTGACGTATCCGGCCGACTGGTCGAATCAGTAAGGGGTTTTTCTGTGCGTGAATCTATATTGAGCGTAGGAATAGACATCGGAACGTCCACGACGCAGCTCGTCTTCAGCCGCATCGTAATTGAAAATCTGGCGGGGGCGGCCTCTGTTCCGAGGGTACAGATCGTGGACAAGCAGATTGTCTACCGAAGCGACATATACTTCACGCCGCTGGTATCTTCCGAGACCATAGACGGAGAGCGCGTTCGGGACATCGTTGCTTCAGAGTACGCGAGGGCGGGCATAAAACCTGAGGACCTCTCAGCCGGAGCTGTCATCATAACCGGAGAGACGGCCCGCAAGGAGAATGCCCGCCTCGTCTTGGAAAAGCTCAGCGGATTCGCTGGGGATTTCGTGGTGGCGACTGCCGGCTCCGACCTGGAGGGCATTATCGCGGGTCGAGGCGCTGGCTCCGCCGCCATTTCGAAGGAAAAGAACAACGTCATAGTAAACTTCGACGTGGGAGGGGGGACGACGAACGCGGCCATTTTTTCAAACGGCGATGTGATCGACACGTCCTGCCTCGACGTGGGGGGGCGTCTTGTGAAGCTCAACCCCGAAAGCCGCCACGTGGAGTACATTACGCCAAAGGTAAAAGAGCTGATAAACTCCATGAATCTCGACATAAAGGAGGGGCGCATCGCCAGTTTGGAGTCGCTTCGCGTCCTGACGCGGCGTATGGCCGCCTTTGTCGACGAGTTGACCGGTCTCGCTCCTGAGTCCGGCATGATCGACCTATTTCTCACGTCGAAACGCTTCAAGACGCATCGGCCGCTCGACGGCGTAACATTCTCAGGCGGCGTCGCGGACGCCGTTTACGCGCCGGAGGACGCGACCCGTCTTTTCCGGTACGGCGATATCGGGATCGTCCTGGGCAGCGCGATAAGGGAGACGGAGCTCTTTAGGCGCGTCAAGGTATATAAACCGGCGGAGACGATACGCGCGACAGTAGTCGGCGCGGGTATTCACATAGTCAACGTCAGCGGCAGCACAATAACGTACACTCGCGACGATCTCTTTCCCCTCAAAAATCTCCCCGTCCTGAAGCTCTCCGATGAGGACGAGGGCGAGTCATACTCCAATCTTGCCGCCGGCGTAGCCGAGAAGCTGAAGTGGTTCAGGGAGGGCGAGGCGTATCAGCACGTCGCCCTGAGCTTCAAGGGCGTCCGCTCGCCGAGCTTCGATCTCGTGTCGTTCATAGCGTCGCAGATCGCGGACGGAGTGAAGGACGCGCTTTTGGGCTGGAAACATGTCGTAGTGATCGTCGAGGAGGATATGGCGAAGGCACTCGGACACGCCCTGGCATCGCGGCTCGCCGGCGTCGACGTTGTCAGTATCGACAGCGTAAACGTCGAGAACGGCGACTATATCGACATAGGCCGCCCGCTGGGACAGGGGCGCGTCGTCCCCGTCGTAATAAAAACCCTCGTCTTCGGAGGCTGAGACCTGGATTATTAACCCGTTACGGGCACACGATGCATTTCGGGTCCGTGGCGCGTTATGGGTACGCGGGCGCGCGGGCGGTCTCGGGTAGGCGGGCGCGCAGTGCGCGCCCCTACGACGACAATGGTTCGCGCGCCGCTCCCAGACCTTCGATTTCCTCCACGGGGAGAGAGAGTATTATCCCGCGCGCTTCGGTGCTTTGGCCGCAGTTCTGCGTTATCGCCCGCATGATATCATTCCGTTTTTCGTGGGCGGAGATTATAGCCACGATGTCCTTTTCGAGCTGCGGGGTTATGCCCAAGAACTTAGCGTCCTCATCGAGGCCTATTTTCCTGCCGTGAAGGACCGTTCCTCCCGTCGCTCCGGCGGACTTGGCGGATTCCATCACCTCTGTCGTGAAGCCGTGATTCACGATGGACACTATCAGGTCGTATTTCTGGTCGTTATTTGTGTTTTCCAAGTTTTCTCCCCAACTTTCGGTTATTTCGCCGCCCTCCATTGGTTTTGTGAGAAGCGTGAGCACAGCGTTGTTGATGCATGAAATAGGCATCGTAAACGCGATGCCCTTTCCAGCTTTACGGAGCTGCAGTTTCGCCGAGACGGCTTGAATCAACCCTGGTATCTTGCAAGCCGGCCCGAGGCAGCAGACGAAGGACTTGTCGATCGAATCGAGGCCCAAGAGCTCCAGCGTCTCTGAACCGGCGGTACCCTCAGCCAGAGTGATGAAGTGAAAGTAAACGCGCTCCGCACTCAAAACCTCCGAGATTTTCGCGTCCTGCCGCCTGTCCGTGATGATGACCAGCATTTTAATGTCGTATGGTTTTAATGTCTCACTCATCAGAGGAGTCCTCCCCGAATTCTATAATATCGTCTGTGGCGGGTATGTCCGCGTTCTCCATGATCGCCGCCGCCTTCATCTGGCGGCCGTATATGAGCCCCATCATCTGGATGCTGACGAGCGGGGTCATCGCGACCATCGCCACGACGCCGAACGCGTCTGTGAGGACGTTGCCTCCGACGCCCTGGCACGCCCCCATAGCGAACGGCAGCAGGAACGTCGACGTCATCGGGCCGCTCGCGACTCCTCCCGAGTCGAACGCGATGCCGACGAAAATTTTAGGCACGAAGAACGACATGGCGATCGCCAGCGTATAACCCGGTATGAGAAGCCAGAAGATGGATATCCCCGTGAGTATCCGGGCCATCGCCAAGGCGAGCGAAACAGCGACGCCGATCGAGAGTGAGAGGCGCATCGCCCTCTGGGATATGGCGCCGTTTGAAATTTCCTCCACCTGCTTGTTTAAGATGTGAACGGCCGGTTCGGCGACCACGATGTAGTAGCCTATTGTCATCCCCAGGGGTATGAGCGCCCAACTGTAAGACGAGGCGCCGATCTGCGCGCCGAGCATGTGCCCGACGGGGATGAACCCGACGTTAACGCCGGTCAGGAACGTGACCAGCCCGATAAGCGTGTAGATAAAGCCGATCGCCATGCGCGCCAGCTGGCGGCTGTTGAATTTTTTAGACATTAACTGGAACACGGTAAAAAACGCGCATATCGGTATCAAGGCTTTTAGGACATCACCAAGAAAGAGCGGCATCATCTTGGCGAATTGCACCGCCACGTCCATGGTGGTGACGACATCTGGCAGAACCGTCGGGGAGTGTGTCGCGTCCTGTGGGTTATAGCCTATACCCAGGAGCAGCACGGCCAAGACGGGCCCGATGCTGCACAGCGCGATAAGCCCGAAGCTGTCGTCCTGCGAGTCGTCCCCGCCCCGGGCTGCCGAGAGGCCTATGCCAATGGCCATTATAAAGGGCACGGTGATAGGCCCTGTCGTCACGCCGCCGGAGTCGAAGGCAAGAGGCGTGAAGTTCGGCGGCGTGAAGAACGCGACGATGAAAGTCACAATGTAAAATATCACCAAAAGGACTGAGAGGTTTATGTTAAAAAACGTGCGCATCGCCGCCACGATGAGGAACAAACCGACGCCAAGCGCCACGGTCGAGATTAGCGCCATGTCGGGCACGGCCGGCACTTGACCGGCCAAGACCCTAAGATCCGGCTCCGCGGCCGTGATGATGAATCCGATGAAAAAAGTCACGGCTATTATCAGCCATATCTTCTTCGACTTCCCTATCTGCTCTCCAACAGCGTCCCCCATCGGCATCATGGCCATTTCCGTTCCGAGGGAGAAAAAACCCATCCCAATGACGAGCATAGACGCGCCAACGAGAAACATCACTGTGGTTCCGGTGGGTAAGGGCACGAGCGAAATGCTGAGAACAAAGACGATGAGCGTTATCGGTACCACGGACGAGAGAGATTCGGCGATTTTTTCCTTCAGCTTTTTGTTCATGAATCCACCCCTTGAGATCAGCAGTATTCCTTAAGAACAATTATAACACAAAATATGGCAAATAACCGGCTGTTTAAGATTGCCTGAAGAAGCATAGAATTAAGTTTAATACAAACAAGGCGCAAAAAAGAAAATTTTATTGCCGGATATGAAACGCGTCAAGTGCGTAACTCTATCGTGCTTATTGTAAGTAAAAACCGCGATAAATCCTTCAGCGTTTCGTGGTATTGCCAAAATAATTCTTTTGATATAAAGTTATATGTATGGAAATTCTTTATCACGATAAATAATTAGGCTGATATTAAATCGAATTATATGTATGGATTAGATGCCTCGTGGATTTCCTATTTTTTTATGATCTTTTAATTTAGGCGTTACTACCGATTTACGGCAAAAATTAACAAGCGAGTCGAGTTCAGGAAATCGAAGAAGGTTGACTAACTGAAGGGAGAGATTTCGTAACAATATGCAAAAAGGATCAATCGGCGATATGGGGTATGCCAAACTATTAGCGCGGCTCGTAACGAAGGGCATGCTCCTTTGTGGGTTTGCGGCGTTAGCGGCCGTCGTCTTGCTGGCCGCGCTCTTTACAGGAGAGGATGGCGGTCTGCCCGCCTGGGCGGCCCTCTCGACCAGAAACGTGTTCCCTCCATACAAAGAGGAGCTTGTGCTGGAGGACAACAACCAGACGCTCGTCACCAGGAAGGCAAATGTGCTGTTCGTGCTGGACACGGGCTCTCCGATGACGTTTACCGCGAACGGCAAAATGCCTGAATTTGATGTTAACGTCTATACAAGAACGGACGCGGGGCGGATGCTCAGGGAGGCCACATACGGTCATGGAGGGCTTCCGGTTAAGGGCACTGGCGGTACCATCTACGGTCACGGCGGGTTGGAACGTTACGGCAGGGAGGGACCGGATCCGGAGGACGCCGCGAACAACATGACCTCAAGCACTACGGATCTCAGCCCGCACGTCAATAACTACTACGCCCCGTTTAACTACGCGGGCAATGAGTTGGCGAAGTTATATTCCGATTTTTCGGATGGAGCTCCTTTGCCCTATGCCCTTGTCTTTAAGGAAACGAAAAAAGACTGGTGGAAGAGCGGGCCGCCTGCCGGGACTACGATCAAAAAAGAAGACCTCGTCCCAAACGACAGCCGCATGTACAAGATGAAGCTCGTCATGTGGCGAGTGCTGTCGGATGTCGTGCTGATTGAAAACCTGCGCATGGGCCTCGCCACGACATACCAGGAGATGAACACGCGCGACGCGAAATATTACGCTGATTTCTACAAGAAAGACCCGTATGGCTATGCTGACGTAATCGCATCCGATTTTCCGTACGGGACCGGGCCTGACTGGGCAGTACGCCTGGGTGAAGGCATGGGTAATGGCGGGGGGTATAAGGACAGCACCGCTAATTTTTGGGGTATAGACAGGGATTACTATAAAAAGAAAGAAAAACCTCAGGAGTGGAAGTTGCTGAACCGCGCGTATCTGAGAGTCCCGATGGACGATTACACCAACAAACACCTGACTAAATTCCGCCTGTGGATCGATGGGCTGGAGGATCTTACGGACGGGGCTGATTCGGATCCGTACTACTACAAGAACCCTGAACTCTTCGCGGACGGCAAGACGATTCTGAGCACGGCGATTTACCCAGGGCACAAGGAAATCAGCCGTGTGGATATGCTGAATATGACTGACGGGACTGGACAGGGCGCGGTAACGTTCTCCAGCACTCAAGGTTCTGTCAAAGCCGCCATAGACCAAGGTCACAGCAATATAATTTTCAACCAATTCAAAGCCGGTTCCGGCGAGGCGCTGGGCACGATCTTGGACTTCTTCTCCCCTCCTGTGGCAGGTAAGGGCGGAGTTTCCACGAGCGCCTCGAACGTCGAGTTCGCGCCTGAAGTCTCGTTCCCTCTGACCGAACCGTGCGACAAGAACTGGGTCGTCGTATTCACCGCGGGTGACGACAGCTCGGAGTACTCATCGGCGCAGGCCGTCAGTGACCTTTATAAAAATACAACGAACACGGAACTGACCACTTTGGCCCGCAACTCTGACGGCACGCCTAAAAAGGGGCCTGGCGAGAAAAATCAATTTACGACCATCAAGCT
>JAISYM010000043.1 GCA_031269875.1 Synergistaceae bacterium | reverse complement strand
AAGAGATGACGGACCGGCGAACGAACGCAGCGAATCGGCGGCCGACATGGATGTCGGCCGAGCGAATCAGCTCAGGACAGAGGTGTATGAGCGGTCCGATTCGCGGAGTGAGTCGCCGGCCCGTCATCTCGGATTCATCATTATGAGACAATTGGATAGTCATATTTTTAAATCGGGGATTCGGCGCGCGGCCTGCCTACCGCTTGCCGCGCTTTGTACCCGACGCTTCATCCGTGTTTCGTTGAGAGAGTCCTATATCCTCAAACCGAGGAAAGGTGTCCTGCAGTAAGTTGATCAACAGCGGGTCGAAATGTGTGCCGGTCTCCCTGTGAATAATATCCATCGCCTCCCCGTGATCCATAGCGCCCTTGTACGGTCTCTCCGAAGTGAGCGAGTCATATATGTCGGAAATTGCCATAATCCGGCCGGAAATGGGAATTTTCTTCCCGGAAAGCGCCATCGGGTAACCCGAACCGTTCCACCACTCGTGATGACTTATCACTATCTCCCGCGAGACGTGCAGGAAAGACGATTCGTCCCCAAGATCCTCTATAGCGTCGTCGATCATCTGAGCGCCGAACGTCGTGTGTTTTTTTATCTCGTCGAACTCCTCGCCTGTGAGTCTGCCAGGCTTAAGCAGGATGCTGTCCGATATTGCCACCTTGCCGATATCGTGCAGCTTCGAGGTCTTGATGATGTTCTCCCCGTACAGCGGGCTGATGGTGTAGTTGGGGTGCTTTTTTTCGAGAAGGCACTCCACGATAAGCCGCGAGTACGACGTGGTTCTCGTTATATGCCCGCCGGTGCCGCTGTCCCGCCATGCCGTCACGCTCGCCAATATGTCCAGTATGGAGTCCTGCGTGCTGTTCAACTGCGCCGTCTTCTGGTTGACGAGCGTTTCGAGGCGCTTCCGGTAAATTTCGAGCTCCATGTGGAGGTTTACCCTTGCCAGGACAACGCCTGCTGTTATTGGTTTCAGGATATAATCCACCGCTCCCAGACGAAGCGCCTCCTCCTCCTTGTCCCTCCCCTCCTGCGCCGTCAGGAAGAGAACGGGGATAGCGGCAAGTTCTGGATTGAGCTTCAGCCTCTTTATCACCTCATAGCCGTTGAGACCCGGCATCTCCACATCCAGCAGTATCAAATCGGCATGCTGCTTTTCCAGGAACTTCAAAGCCCTCTCTCCGGAGGGGGCCGCGTAGACCTTATAGACCGGACTCAGTATCTCATGCAGCATCCTGAGGTTTGTCGCGTCGTCATCCACCGCCAAAATGCTGTAAGAAGGTTTGCTTTTCATCCGCCGGTACTCTCAGAAAGCTCGCCTGTCGAGAGGATCAGCCGTATCATGCCGGAGGCGCTGTCATAATTGAACGACTCGATGGCGGCCCTTATCTGAAGAAGGTTTCGATCCAGGTATTCGCCGTAACTCTTCGAAATGGCCTTTTCCAGAATATCTATAGCCTCGTCCTGTTCGAGAACCTCCAGCAGCGCGTCTGTTCTTTCCAGCATCGTTCGAAGTTCGGCCGCGCTGCCTTGGATCTTCGATTCGCTGGTTTCCGGCGCGTCGGCCGACAGAGCCCATTCGATGAACGGGAAGAGTTCATCCATGCTCCGGCAAAACTGTTCGAAATTGCCGTCTATATAGTTATAATCGTACGAATGAGCGGCTAATTCGAGGTTCTTCGCATCACCGGAGAGGTCTTTCGCGCCGATGTTGGCGAGCGAACTCTTTGTCGCGTGTATGCCTATCCTGAATTGTTCGTATTCGCCGGTCTCGATCTGCCGGCGCATGGCCTCCGTCTTCTCCGGCAGGGTTGACAAAAACGCCCTGACGACGTTCAGGTAGGCGCTTTCCGACCCCCCGATCCCAATTATCGCCCCTTCGGCGTCCAACTTCCCAGCGAGGCGTTCTATTATCGCGTTTTTGCTTGCGAACCTCCTCAGCGCCGGCGCGTCCGAAACGGTAATCTTTTCCTTGGGAAGCCAGGTTATGAGCACTCTGTTGAGTTCGGAAATTTCGATGGGTTTGCTGATGTAATCGCTCATACCGCAGGACAGGTACGTCTCCTTCATGCCGGAGAGCGCGTTTGCCGTGAGCGCGATTATCGGCGCGGACGTGAGCCATCCGCCCTTATCCCTCAGTATTCTCGTCGCCTCGATTCCGTTGATTTCAGGCATCATGTGATCCATAAAGATGATATCGTACCGCCTCTCCTCCAGCAGCTTGAACGCGCTTGCCGCGCCGTCCGCCGTATCGGGCTCTATGCCGTACTGCCGAAGCAGTTCGCTTGCCACCATGAGATTGATGTCGTTGTCGTCCACGATGAGTATTTTTGCGTCTTGGAACTTGAAAAATCCGATGATGTCCTTATCGTTCCCATTTGCAACCGGTTCGGTCGTTATCGCTTTTTTGTTGTTGAGGACCTGGGCTATCGACATAACGAGAACGGGCTCAAAGAGGACGCGAATGTTGGCCCCCGTGTTCTGCCGCGACGCGAGTTTGATGTCCTTTATCGCCACGAGCTGACAGTTCCCGGATATCCTGTCAATATGTCTCATAACTACGGAGTGGCCGCAGTCGTACTTGTAAAGGAGGTGCGTGTAAAAATTTTCGTCGATTAAAAATTCACACGTCTCCTCATCCGGAGCGATGTCGTAGTTCACTCCGAGCGCACTAAGCATGTTCTCGTACTGTTCCGAGTACAGCCCTCCGGCTATGACAAGCACCCGCTTCGCTAGGGGGGATATCACGTTGGCGAGAGACTCGCTCGATGACGCCCTTACTTCTATGGAAAAGTGAAATGAGCTGCCCATGCCGAAAACGCTCTCGCACTCCATGCGGCCGCCCATCTTTTCGACGAGTTTGGAGCTTATCGGAAGTCCGAGACCGGTACCCTCTACGTTCGGGTCAAGGTACATACCGGCCTGAGTGAAGGGGTGAAAGATCGTGGAAAGATCGTCTTCCTTTATGCCCATTCCAGTGTCGGACACCGTGAAGGTCAGCCGCACCTTGTCGCCTTTTGCAGGCTTGCACTCCATTATAAACCGGACATGCCCTTTCGCAGTGAACTTGACCGCGTTTGTGAGCAGGGAGAGCAAAACCTGTTTGAGCCTGATCTCGTCGCATATTACGCTCGAAGGCGACTTCGGGCTTATGTCGGAAATAAAATCCAGCTCCTTTTCCGACGCTTTAAGATTTATAAGACCGGCGATATCGCTCAGCAGGGAACCCAAGTCAACCGGCGCTTCCAGTAACTCCAGCTTGTCGGCCTCTATCTTGGAAAAATCCAAAAGATCGTTTATGATCGCGAGCAGAGAGTGAGCGGCGTTCGAGATACCCTGCGCGTAGCCCCTCTGCGTGTCGTCGAGCCCGGTGAGGAGCAGCAGGTCGCTCATGTTCTTTATGGCGTTCATCGGCGTGCGAATCTCATGGCTTATGTTCGCCAAAAAAGAGGCCTTGACGCGCTCTTCAGTCTCCGCTATTTCAAGCGCGCTTTCATCTTTCGGAATATCATTGTGTTTCCGCTCAGAACCGCCTTTTCGAGTCATCGATAATCTCTGCTGAACCTCCCCCCGCGCATTTCATACTTTCACCGCCCGTGCTGTATCCAAGCGATTCAATAATTTTAGCACGGAGAAGGGGAAGCATGAAGGGCAAAAACAAAACAACGCAATGAATTTAAGAAATCCTCTCATTTCCCGTAATGTTTAAGGAAACGCTGATTGATTCACGCAAATGACGTTAGATCGTTTAGGAATACTGACGCCGCAATGGTTTAAATCTTCACCCTTTAGGCGTCTCACAATAAATCAGCCTTTCTTTAATCTCCGAGGGCAAATATCGCGCGCCGGATGGATTCCTCATCTGGGCCGCCGTCGAGCACGCTCTCTATGTCTTCGGAGCAGAGCGGATTGTTCTCGTCTATCCGCGAGAGGAAAATTTTATCGTGGCTGGTGCGGCTGACATGATCAGGATCGTAAAAGAGTTCCTCGAATAGCTTCTCACCGGGACGCGCCCCGGTGAAGACGATCGGGATATCCTTGTAGGGTTCCTGCCCGTGCAGTCTGATTAATGTTTCCGCCATCTCCGTGATGTTGACCGGTTCACCCATGTCCAGCACGTAAAGTTCTCCGCCGCACCCCATCGAGCCCGCTTGCAGGACGAGGCTGACAGCCTCCGGTATCAGCATGAAGTAGCGCGTCATATCCCTGTGCGTAACGGTCACCGGGCCGCCGGCCGTGATCTGGCGCTCAAAGAGCGGCACAACGCTGCCCCTGCTGCCAAGCACGTTGCCAAATCTCACCGTTATATATCTCGTGCCGGCGTGACGCTTCCAAGCGCCCAGAAGCAGTCTTTCCGCTATTCTTTTCGTGGCCCCCATCACGCTCGACGGGTGAACGGCCTTATCGGAGGATATCATCACGAAGCGCTCCGCCCCGTAAAGTCCGGCCAACTCCGACAGTATCCACGTTCCCAGAGCGTTGACGCGAAGCGCTTCCCTTGGGTTCTCCTCCATGAGAGGAACGTGCTTGTGCGCCGCCGCGTGAAAGACCACGTCCGGCTTAGAGGACTCGAAGAAGCGCCTCATGGTGGCAAAATCCGCGATATCGGCGATCACAGGCTTGTACGGGACGCTCACCCCAGCCTCTTTAAAACTCTGCGTCAGCGTATAAATTGACTGTTCGCCATGCCCCAGGACAAACAGCTCGGAAGGCGAGTGACGCAGCGCCTGAGCGCATATTTCACGCCCTATGGAACCGCCGGCCCCGGTCACGAGTATTTTTTTTCCTGTGAGGTACTCCCCTATGCCCGCCTCGTCCAGCTTTATCGGCTCGCGGCGCAAGAGGTCCTGCAGCTCGACGGACCGAAGGCGCGTCACTTCTACCCTGCCGTCTGCAAGCTCCCACAGGCTTGGAAGCACCCGCACCTCCACTCCGAGGCGCGAGACAGAGGAGAGGTACTCTCGCATACGCGCGCCGCTGGCCGATGGTATCGCGATAAGAACCACCTCTATTTTCTTGGATGCGGCAATGTCCGCGAGATCGTGATCGTTCCCCAAGACGGGCAGGCCGGCTATTCGCTTGCCGAGCTTCTCCGGGTCGCCGTCAATAAACCCTATCGGCAGAAGGTCAAATGTTCTGCGCTGCATATCCCTCGCAATGTAAGCGCCGGCCTCGCCAGCGCCGATTATGAGCGTCCTCTTCATCGAAGCGCTTTCTTTGCCGCCGGCGGCCCCGTTCGCCCTCACAGGTGAGCGGGACAGTTCCGCAAGCCTCCAGGAGGCGCGGACGCCTCCGATGAAAAAAAGCCCCGCGAAGATCATTATCGCGAGGGACGTTCTCGGAATAACCATGTTTCTCATAAAGAAATTCAGGGAGAGGAAGGCGGTGCTGCCGTATATGTAACCGCGCGTAAGTTTGGCGTACTCCTCGACGCTCGCCTGCGGCCAATAGACGCTGTAAACGCCGCAAAAGCAGAGCAACAGGACGACGCAAGCGGGAAAGAGGACCGCCGCCATGACAAGATCGCCCAGGAACATTTCGTCGACTAAAATCGAGAGGCGCAGCGCAAAACCAGCATAAACGGCAAACGCCAGGAGAAATATATCTAAAAGCAAAACCCGCCGGTTGCGCCTTGCGAGGCACAACCAGAACTCGGTAAATTTTCCGCCCGAAGAAGTTTCCATCTGGCCGCGCCAGGCTAGATAATCAGCTTGCTGCCGCCTTTTTGGCCCGAAGAAATCCTGTCCAGTTGATGCAGCACATCCGTAGACGCCACCGCGAGGGACGATTTTTTCTCGCGTTCGCGGGCATACTCCTTCACTTTCTTCTCGTAGTCCTCCATGGATTTTTTGATGACGTCGATATCGCCGCGCATCCACTGGAGGATATTTTCAGCCACGGCGATGGATACGTCTTCACCCGGCTCCTCCGGGATCATGCCAAGCTCCTTCAGCATCCAGTGTTCCTCCTTGACGGAGTCCACTATGTCCTGATCGGTGATGATTCCCTTTTTATAAAGAACCCTCGCGACTATGTTAAATCTGGTCTTGTCGTTCTCGCCGTTCATCGCGAGCGTCTCCACCCTCGAAAGAAGCATCGTAATGATCTCTTCGAGGCTTATTTGCATCGGCATCTGCATATTCACTCCTCCAAACAAACCGGGTTCGCGGCCCGGACACGTTACGTAAACAGCTTTATGATTTTTTCCCTTTAAGGCTCTTTGCCTTTACCAGTTCCGGGCGGGACGGGAGATATTTCAGCGGGTCCAGCTTCTTGCCGGCTACCCTCACCTCGAAGTGAACGTGATCTGTGGTAGCCCTGCCGGTTCTGCCGACGGTCGCTATAAATTCGCCGCGCTTCACGCGCTGTCCCATCTTTACCAATATCGAGTCGCAGTGTGAATAGAGGGTGAATACACCTTCGCCGTGATCGATCACCACAGTCTTGCCGTACCCTTTGAAGTTCTTTCCGCCGTTCGTGGCGACCGAGACGATCCCGTCCGCCGTGGCCGCGATCGGGGTGCCCTTTCCTATTACCATATCGACCGCGCCGTGAACCTTGCGCTTCCCCCTCGGCGCGCCAAACCCGGAGTAGATATATCCGCTGACGGGCCAAAGGAGATTTCTCGAATCCATCAGTTGGGTTATGCTCTGATTGGAGGTTCCTCTGTCCGGCGGAAGCGCCACGGCGACCGCAAACGCCGCCTCCGCGCCAGACTTTTCCATCCCGGCGGGCGCGCCCTCCTGCAGCATCGACGCTGTGTCGATAGACTGCTTCATAAGAGAGGCTATCGCTTTTATGCTCGATGCTGTCTCAGCCATGAAACCATATTTGCCTGGGAGTATGGCGGCTATATCGAGAGCCCCCTGAGGGGAGTGAATGTTAGCGTAAGCGGCGCCGCTTGAAAATGCGGCGATCAAGAGTGAAACAACACCCAACAAAACCCGCGCGACCCGTCCGCGGTGAGGATTTTCTGACGCAAACGCGCTTTCATCTTTCTTGTTTTTAGCAAATGGGTAAAAGATTGGTCGGCAACGCCATTTCGGCATAGAATACCCCCTTTTTGGATATTTATTCATTTGCCGAGGCGCATACTAACATATAACCTTTTTTTTTGCAAATTAGGGAACCTGTCCCGGTATGACGGTCCGGCGACTTTCTCCGCGAATCGGACCGCTCATACACCTCTGTCCTGAGCTGATTCACTCGTCCGACATCCCTGTCGGCCGCCGATTCGCTGCGTTCGTTCGCCGGTCCGTCATCTCTTTTCCTGAGACAATTGTATAGTCACATAACTTATTGACAATCCCAGACAAATTCGCTGGAAAACACAGCTTCCATTATGATAAGATATCAATAGAGAACAGAATTAAAAATAAGCGGGCTTGATGATGATGAAAATATTCCGCGGGAGGGTACTCGGACGCACTGATATTTTAATTTTTATGGCGGTAATCGCTTTATGCGTGCTTGCCCCGGGCATTTATATGTTAACCGTAAAGTCTGCGCCGGATGGGTTCGACCCTGATAATCCCGTCGTCCTCACTATCTGGCACAACCCGACGGGACAGGACAAGGACGCGCTCTCCGTCGCGGTGGACAGGTTCAACCGTTCAGTGGGGCGCGAGCGCGGCGTCTCCATTATCGTGACCACAATAGCGAAATCGGAACTGATGCACGAAAAACTCACCTCGATCGCCCTTGGAACCCCCGGTGCTCCCGAGCCGCCCGATATAGCGATAGCTTACCCCAAATCTGCGGTCGCCCTCGCCGCCAAAGGGCTGTTGGCCGATTTCGGGGAATATTTCACCAGGGAGGAGCTTGACGCGTATGTCCCGTCTTTTATTGAGAGCGGAAGGCTGAGCGACGGGAAATTGTACGTGTTTCCGGTCGGCAAATCCACGGAAGGGCTCATAATCAACAGGACGTTCTGGGACAGATTTTCCGACGCTACGGGGACGCCCATTTCGGAACTATCAACCTTCGAGGGCATAATCCGCGCGGCCGAAAAGTATTACGCGTGGACGGGCGCGAACATGCCCAACGTCGGTGACGGAAGCGCTTTTTTTATGATCGACAACCCGTTCAACATGGCTCAGGCGGCGTTCGCGCAAATGGGCGAAGATCTGTTCGCGGACGATGGATTGAACGTGGCGTCGCCGGTATACGAGCGGGTCTGGAAAATCCTTTTCGAGCCGGTTGTCAGGGGTTACGAAGCAAGTTACAACGGTTACGGCACCGATATTGCCAAGACCGGCAAATTGCTCTGCTGGACAAGTTCCACGGCGGGGATCACATTCATGCCGAAAAACGTCACGTATGATGACAACTCTTCCGAGCCGGTCGAGTTCGAAATTTTGCCGTTCCCGATTATGGAGGGGGGCAAAAAAGTCGTCATACAGCGAGGCGGCGGTTTTTGTCTCTTCAAGTCAGCCCCGACGCGCGAAAAAGCGGCCGTGCTGTTTCTGAAATGGCTTACGTCCCCGGAAGAAAACCTTCGATATCTCGAGAACGTCGGGTATATGCCGGTCACGAATAAAGCGATTGAAGTTGCCAACGAAACATGGGGCGAAAACGCGGCAGGCATATATAAAAGCTATATCGGCACGATGAAAACCATGAATGAGGAATATACGTTTCTCACGCAGAAACAACTGGAAAATTACGCCGATCTGGAGATTTTCTACGACAACCGGGTGCGAAAGCTGTCGGCCTCAGCTCGCGACAAATATCTGAAAAATTTGCGGTTCGGAGAAGAAGAGGCGTTGCGTTCGGCCGTGCAATTGGCTTATGAAAAATTTATCGAGTAAATCGCTCGAGGGAACTTTTTATGAAAAACTGAAAAAATTCAGGGCTCTTGAGTTTTCTCTGCGCTTGAGGCTTTATATCTTCCTGGCGCTTGCGGTTCTCACGATAGCCGCGCTCCTGTTCTTCATTTTATTTGCCTCAGGATTCCTGGATTCAGTGGTTTCCGACAAGCACCTCGTATTCAGCGGCGAACTGGAACATATCGCCTCCACCCTGGAAAAACGGCTGGGCTTGATTTCATCGACGGCTCTGCGAATGGGCGCGCGTATTTCGAAAAACACAGAAAATTTTCTGGGCGAGCGCAATATGACCCCGAACGATCTCAGGCTGCGCACAGAAGTCTTAAACGACCTGCTTGCCTCGGAGTTTGACAATGTTATGTTCTCGCTGGCGCAATCGCGGACGACCGGGGCATTTATGATTCTGAACTCGACGGTGAGCGCTCGGATGAAGGACGCTATGTTTTCCCGAGCCGGCCTCTACATACTCAACTGGGAGCCTGATTTGATCGTGAGCAGCACCCAACAGTTCCAATTGCTGCGCGGCCCGTCGCGTATAGCTATAGAGCGGGAACTCGTGATGGAAAAGTATTGGGCGATGGAATTCGATATTGCGGACTCGGATTATTTCACAATGCCTCAAAAATACGCCGCGGTTTATCCGAAGCTCGCGCCGCAGATATGCTTGTGGAACTCAGCGATGAAGATAAACAACAGCACTTATAAGGCCATGTTGTGCAGCGTCCCGCTCACCGATTTCGAGGGAAACGTATTCGGCGTCTGCGGTTTTGACATAAGCGAGCTGTATTTCAGGCGGACGTTCGGCCCGACCGTGGAAAATTTCAAAAACATCTTCTGCGCGCTCGCGCCGCTCGATGAAGGCAGAATCGATCTGTCCCACGCCATGATTTCGTGGCGGCATCTCGTGGAGGACGAACCGGATGAAACGACGACGCTGATTCCAGTGAAAAACAACAGGTTCAATCTGTACACCAGCAATACGGGGACAGAGTACGTCGGCCTCCATAAAACGCTTAAACTTCAACCGGCCGGTTTGCCGTTCGATGTTCAGGAATTCGCCTTGGCGCTTTTGGTCCCCAGAAAAGATTTCGACGCGATCAAATCCGGGCAGCGCGCGGCAATCATAGGTATTTTCGCCGTTGTTTCCATCGCCGGCGCGCTGATATCGTTTATTTTCAACAAAATATACGTTCGTCCTATAATAGAAGCTATCGGAGCCGTGAGCGACTCAGGGGAGGGAAACGCGGCGCGTTCACCAGACATCGCCATTGATAAGAATTACCTGTTGAAACTGACGGGCGAACGAAAGCCCCTCGCGCCGCGAAAAATAACGGGCGAAACGGCCGCTGACACAGAGCCCGGGGAAGAGTTTTGGGATATGGGATCCGAATGCGAATTTGCCGGAAGGATAAAAACCCTGACCGCCGCCGAGAGAAAGGTTTTCGACCTTTACATACAGGGCTATACCGCCTCCGATATATCGCGGGCATTGAACATAAGCCTGAACACCGTAAAGACCCATAACAAAAACATCATGGCAAAAATGCAGGCCGCCTCGAAGCGCGAACTCATCAGCGCCAACATCAAGATGCTGAAGGACGGAAACCAGGCCAGGCAGGAATGAATTTAACGCCCTCACCCTTTTTGGGTGATGCTGAAGGTCATTGTTTTTATGAGCCTCCGGAACCGCGAATCATTAAAAATCACCCTCCGTCATTCGTTATTTCACCCCACTGGGGTGAATACATTTTTGAAGGGTTTTGTATTTTAAACGCCATGCAAGAAGAACCGAAATAAATATTGAGGAGGGGAAAGAATGAAAAAGTATTTCGTCTTTAGCGTAATTCTTCTGGCTTTGGTTTTCGATTTATCGGCGTCTGAGGTTTGGGCGGCCGCGACTGCCGAATATCAGATTTTGGCGACGACGATGGGAGGAGTGCAGGGGATGCAAGTTCCCATGATGCTTCTACTGGACGCGCGCGGCGCTCCGGCGCCCAGCGGCGAGCAGCGGGCGAGCCACGCGATCCCGCCCGGAATGAAGATGGGAAAAGAGCTTCCCCTGCTCCGTCCTGAACTCCAAACGGGGACGGCGGAGAAAGGCGTTCCAGGGGACCTGGAAAACTGGACGCTGAAAATTTACTGGGGCGACTCCAAAGAAGTGGGGAAAGGTCAGCCTATAGTGATATCCCCGCAGGACATGAAGAGTGGTAAGGGCTTAGCGGCGCTGGCGGGGAGCGAGGGAGCGTGGAAGGGTTCTCCTCCGGCGGGCTGGGGATGGGGGCAGTGGCCCAATAAGCAGTCAGGCATTCCCGTGCCCGCCGGGGCGTCGCTCAATGGCGGCCATCTCGTGACCGGAAACTACCTGCCCGATATCAAGTTCGACATCACGCGGCACGATTTCCTTCCCCCGCTCAATACGAAAATCGGCGGCGATCCCAGTACCTCGATGGGCCTCTCCTGGAAGCCGGTTCAGGGCGCCGTCGGATACTTCGCCTACGCCATGGCCGCTGACCAGGCCAAGCGGGAGTCGATCATCTGGACCTCGTCTTCGAAGGCCAGCATGGGCGTGATGACGCACGAGCACTCGGCGCAGGTGAAGAAACTGGTCGGCGAAGGCGTCGTCATGAGTTCCAATAAGACCGCCTGCAACATACCATCCGGCATCTTTGCCGGGCTCGATGGCGTCGTGGTCATGATGTACGCCTGGGGAGAAGATTACTGGATGTCGTACCCTCCCAAACCGAATAACCCGCCTAAGGACTGGAAACCCGACTGGACGGTAAACGCGCTGTTCCTGTCCCAGTGGATGGGAATCCCGGGGATGCCCGACATGGAGGAATTGACGCGAATGAATAGCCCCGCCTATGACCAGGATGACGCCGGGGAAACCCCGGCGCGCGACGAACCGGGCGAGGGGCGCGGAGGGATCGGTATACCGTTCCCAATAACGGGATTTTGAAGGAGGTTTCGAGATTATGAGATACAGATATTCGCTTTCGTTACTGCTGCTGCTGGTTATCGCGTTATGCACCGCCGGTTTTGGCGCGATTTTCGAGGTAAAAGAGGCGTCCGCGGCTGAAACGCAAAAAACGCAGGAACCCGCCTCTGTCGTCGTGCAGAAGGAGAACGGCCTCATCGACTGGACGAAAAACTATATAGAGGCCCAGGGCATGGCGGTCGCGCCGGCCGGAACAAAAGGCGCCCAAGCAAAAGCCCTCGCCCGCCGCGGCGCGATAGTCGACCTGCAGCGCAACCTTCTCGAATTCATCGTCGGCGTCCAGGTCGACGCGCGCACTACCATGAACGATTTCATGGCGAGCGACCGCGTCAGGACGGAGATAAGCGGGATGATAAGGAACGTCGAGCTGCTGGAAGGAGAATGGGACGAGGAATCCTACAACATCACGGGAAGGGTGAAACTGCCGGAGGTCCTGATAGTGGTGGCTCCCGAGCTGAAAACTCCGGCCCCCAAACCCGCCGGGAACCCGCCGAAAACATCCGGAAAATACACCGGGCTCGTAATAGACGCACGCCATCTTTCGATAGTCCCCTCTCTTTCGTTTTACGTAGTCGACGAATCGGGCAGGGAAGTGTACGGCGTCAATTTCGCCGATCAGAAATTCCTCGCCCAATCGGGGCTCTGCACTTACTACAACAATTTCGATTACGCGAAGGGAGAAATAAGAGTGGCAGCGAAACCCATAACGACCAAAGCCATTCGTCTCGGCGCCGATAACGTGGCGATAGTCATCCCCAATTCAGCCGCCGCTAAAATCCGCGGCAGCTCGTATGACTTCCGCAGGGAATGCAAAGTTATAATATGCGTGAAATAAGACGATCTCTCATGGGAGGTAAATTTTTCCCGGTTCTCGTCACGATATTACTGTTCGCCGCCGCGTTTGCGGACCGCGCTTCAGCCGCGGCGATTACGGCCGGGGAGATTGTTGTGAACGAAGCGGTCGGGACCGGCACAAGCCGCAAGGCCGCCGAGGATGACGCCAAGCGCAGCGCCATAGAGCAGGGGATAGGCGCTTTTATCGACGGCTACACGGAGATGAAGGACTATCAGGTCGTCACCGACAAAGTATTCTCGAAAGCGCAGGGGATCATCAAAAAATTCGAGGTCCTGAACGAGCGCAAGGACGCGGACGGCCTCATCACCATAGAGGCGCGCGCCGTCGTCTCCGCCGCGGCGCTCGATGGCGTCCTCGGGCCCGCGGCGATCGACATGCTCGGAAACCCGAGAGTTCTGATAATCATCGACGAACGCGTCGCTGAGAAACAGCCTTTCATGTATACATCCGAAGGACAGGTCGAGAGGGTGTTTCAGAACTCAGGGCTGCATATCGTGGACAAAGCGCAGTCCGACGTACTCTCCGACGTGCAACTAAATGAAGCCAGGAAGAAGCAGAACGACGAGGAGCTGCTTCGTATCGCCCGAAATTTCAAAGCGGACGTCCTCGTGTCGGGGAAAGCTTACGCCGGTTCGTTCGTGAGCGTCAAGGCCGGCGGACACCCGGTATACAGCGGGCGGGCCTCCGTCCAGTTAAAAGCCGTCCTCACAAATACAGCGCAGCAGATTGCCTTCAACACGTCGGAGGCGGACCAGAAGATAACGAGGGGAACCACTGAGGAAGACGCGGCGGTAAAAGGGTTTCAGATATGCGCTTCCCAGGGCGCCAAGAAGATGGTAAACTCCATAGCCTACTCGATGTTCGGCTCGCTCGGCGCTCCGACCTACAGGATAAAAATCGCCGGTATTCCGTTCGACGCGGTGTTTGAGCTGATCGAAAGTTTGGAGACGCTTGACGGGGTGAAGAGCGTTTATCAGCGCTCTTACGACAACGGGACGCTCGAACTCGACGTGGTGTCAGAGATGGACGCGAATGCCCTGGCCAGGTGGCTGTCCAAAAACGGTTCGTCCATTTCCCGCGTTTCGCAGCAGACGATAGACGCCGGGTGGAAGGAATAAAAAGGGAGGTTAATGATGAAACGTTTTGTTTTTCTCTGTCTGTGCTGGATCTCGCTGCTCGCCGTCTCAGCGGCCGGGGTTCCCGCCGAGGCCGCCATGCCGAAAAAGGGCGATGTCGCGGTAATCGCCGTGCCCATGAACGGCCAGTCCGCCGAATATACTGATATAGTCGAAAACGCTGTCATTCAGGAACTGGTATCTTCCGGCTACAAAGTGGTGGACGAGGCTAAAAAGCGCCAGATCCACAAGGCGGCCGCTCAGAAAAAAGCCGACGCCGCTTACTTGAACGGCGACGTCGAAGCGCTTATGAAAATCAGTTTTTCGTACGGGGCCGGCACGGCCGTCACTGTCAAATTCCGCGTGGACAACCCGGCGTTAAACGAGTTCAAGATGTACACGGGAACCGCGTCGGCCACTTTCAACGCGCGCGACTCGAAGGGCAATTATTCTTACGCCTCGCGTAAAACGATAATGGCCAAGCAGGTGGGCTATTCGGAGGACGAGGCGCGCACGAAGTCCATAGACTACGCGGCGGGCGCCGTCGCGGGAGAGCTTGTCAAATGAGCGGAGGAACGGTTGTGAAAAAATCGCGCAAAATCGCGTTTTTGTTTCTGGCGTCGCTCGCCGTATTATACGCTTGCGCCTCGGCTGAAGCGAAACCTACCCTTGCGGTCAAGACGTTCGAGAACAAGACAGATGAAAAGTCGTTCGAGCCTCCCGCCGACGCTATAACGGACATGATGACTACCGAGCTTTACGAGGCCGGACTTTTCAGGCTTGTGGAGCGCGATCGGCTCGATGTCATCGGTGAAGAACTCAAGCTCTCGCAATCCGGCCTCATGGATATGGAGACCGCGCCGGAGGTCGGTAAGATTGTCGGCGCAAAATACCAGATGATCGGCGCGATTACCGGATATTACTACAACGCGTCGGGCGGCGCGATAGTCATTCCGTGGATAGCGGGAGGCGCGGCGGCGTCTAAAACGGCTTACGCGAAACTCGACATACGCATAGTGGACAGTTCTACCGGCGAGGTTATCTACGCGGGAGCGACTCAAGGATCGGCCAAACGCGAGGCCGGCGGCATATTGACGGTGTTCGGCGGCTTCGGGAGCGTCCAATACGGTGGCATCCTGGCCACGGCGGTGCGCGACAGCGTCGAAAAGCATGTCGCGGCAATGAAGACAAAACATTTCGAGGAATGAAGGGAGACAGGTCTATGAAAAAATCGGACAAAAATAAGATATTTTCGGCTGTTCTCGCGGCCGTGCTGTTTATCACCGCACAAGCGAACGTCGCTTGCGCGGGCGAGAAGATAAGGGTGGGGATAGCGCCTTTCGCCAACAAGGCCGATTGGTTGTCCGGCCAGCAGGTCTCGATCATCACCGACCTTTTCACCTTCGAGCTCGCTCAGTCTAAGAGCATCTCAGTCTCTGAGCGCGAACAGATTCAGAAAATCGGCGAGGAGTTGAAATTCGGCATGTCCGGGCTCGTCGACCCGTCTACCGCGGCGGAAGTGGGAAGGATTATGGGGTTGCAATATATGCTTCTCGGCTCCGTAACTCAGGTCGACCGCAAAAATTCCGGCGGCGCGGCCGGGGGAGGCGCCAGATTCTTCGGCGTCGGCATCGGAGGCAGTTCTGAGGAGCTGAAAGCGACGATAGATATGAGGGTCGTGGACGTTGCGACAGCGGAGATAAAACTTGCCCTGCGCGCGCAGGGATCGTCGAAAAATGACGGCGCGGGGATAAGTTTTGCCGGTTGGGGATACGGCGGCTTCGGAGGGTTCGGTTACGCTGAAAAAGAGTTCGGCGGTTTGGAAGCCCGCGCCATAGCGGACGCCGTGACACAGTTGGCGTATGACACGAGGGGCGCGATCGCGAACGAATATCCGCGCGTTATCGCCGCCGATGGAAGCAGCTTCACTATCGACACGGCGGCACCGAAGGAAGGCGCGCTCTATCTCGTTTACGCGGACGGCAAGACACTGCGCGATATGGACGGAAACGTCATAGCGCATGAGAAAAACCCGATAGCGGTACTCAAAGTGACTGACGTAAACGTCGGTTACAGCACGGCGAAACTGGCCGACGGCGGTGGCGGCGCTCAAAATATCCGGCGCGGCGACAAGGTGGAGCCAATATCAGCGCAGAAAGCGAAGGATATGGCGAACAAACTGCCGAAGGGACGCCCGGCCGCGCGAAGCTCCTCCGAAGCCGACCTCTTCGCCAAGGGTGACGATCCCGGCGCAAGCGGCGTTCCCGCAGCGGGAAAGGCGGAACCCGAGGAAATCGTCGCGGCTGAGGCGCCGGCTCCCGCCGAGGAACAGGCAAAACCTGCCGCCGTTACCGCTCCGGCCAAGGCTGTGGAAGGCGTTGATCCGGACTCCACCACAGACGCGAAGCTGATTGAGACGTTCCCGCTCGGCAGCACCGAAAGGAACCTCGTCGGGATAAAGCACAGGGGCGCTTATAAAATGTACTCCTCCAAAAGATACAAGGAGGCGCTGGAGGCGTTCGGCTCCCTCGCCAAAGATTACGAGTGCAACTATCTCTCGGCTTACTGGGCAGGGATGGCCGCCCTGAAACTCAAGGATAAAACGGAAGCGGCGGAATGGTTCGAGCTTGCCCTCTCCCGCCGGCCTACCTATCAACCCGCGCTCGACGAAAAGTCGAATCTCGGCAAGGGAAAGAAGTAGACGGATAACGGCCCGCTTGCTGCCGCGATCGCGCCATGACGCTGCGCTATAAATGAGATGAACGCGAATGAGATTGAGTGATCTGTTAAACGAGGGGCGAATCGCCATACAATGCCATGACAACCCAGACGCCGACGCGCTGGCTTCCGGGTTTGGCCTGTACCGATACTTTGAAGCGGAAAAAACGCCGGGGCTGAAATTTTTTTACCGCGGCGCCCCTGTCTCGAAACCGAATCTGACGCGCATGATCGAATGGCTGCATATTCCGGTCGAACATGAACCTGATATGGATGAGTGGGACGGCCTTATCATAAACGTCGATTGTCAGCACGGGGCGGCTAACGTGTCGCCTGTCGCCGCAAGCCGGATTGCCGTGATAGATCACCACATCCAGGAGCGCGAACTGCCCGGCTTCTGTGATCTGCGACCGTGGCTCGGAAGCTGTTCAACATTGGTTTGGAGCTTGCTGGCGCAGGAATCGTTCGCCATAGACGTCTGCCTTGGCACCGCGCTGCACTATGGATTGTTTTCAGACACGAACGGATTTTCGGAGATCAGGCATCCTCTCGACCGCGATATGTGGGACGCTCTGGATGTGGATCAAGGTATTTTGAAAAAGCTGAAACGCTCAAACCTGACGCTCCACGATCTTTCAACGGCTTCAAGCGCGCTCTCTGGTCTCTCTTGTGACGAGGCGTTCGGCTTCGTCATCATCCCGACGCCTCCTTGCGACCCAAATCTGCTTGGGTTCATCAGCGACATGTCCATGCAGGTGGACACCGTGGATATTGCCGTGGCTTATTCGGCGGGAATAGAGGGTGTCAAGTTTTCCGTCCGTACCGCCGCCCGCGAAGCCAAAGCGTCCGATCTGGCCGTCTGGATTGCGCGCGGAGTGGGTTCGGGCGGAGGGCACAAAGAGAAGGCGGGAGGATATATCGCGAGGAAAAAATTTCTGGAACGCTTTGGCGACCTGTCTTTTTCCGCGTACTTCACCGAGACCGTTCGTGATTACATCGGGGGCTGCGATGTGATCGACTGCGGGGCTGAGTCCGGGCTGAATGAGGCGATAATCAATACGGCATCTATGAAAACTTACCGGAAATTGCCCGTCAGACTTGGGTTCGTGCCATGCAACACGCTCTTCGAGGGAAAAGCGGGCCTGCAAATTCGTATGCTCGAAGGAGACATGGATATTACGGCGGACGAGTCAACGGTTCTGATGATCGGGGTAAAGGGCGAGGTATACCCCATCGAACTCGAAAAATTTATCGAGTCCTACACGCTCACCGGTGAGCGCTTCGAGCCCGATTTGGCCTATAACCCGACCGTCCTCAACAAAAACACCGGGGTGCGCCTGTCCTTGCTGGAATTCGCCAATGTCTGCGTCGGCACGGACGAGAGCAAGGTGTCAGCGTCGCGCCTCAAGAAGCGGGTCAAGGTGTTCACCCGATGGGATGCGGAAAATTATCTCAGCGGCGACCCGAACGACTGGTTTGTGGCGCGCTCGCAAGACGATGTGTATGTCATTAAAGGCGACGTGTTCGGCTCGCTTTATATCCGCGACTACACGGGCGAGGATCTGTCCGCCAGGAAGGAGGCGGTGCGCGTGATGAAAAAAATCATCCCCTTCTCGGTAGCTTTCGCCCGAGAGCGGGGAATCCTCGACACCCGCGAGGGCAAGGTTTCCTATGAGGAAGGGGACGCGCTGCTAACGGGGACGCTGGGCGAGTCGTGGCCCGTTGCGAAAGAGTGTTTTATGGAGACTTACTCCCCTTGCGCCGGCACGGCGCCCGGGGAAGACGGAATATATATCAGACGTGGAACGGCCCCGTGCATCGCGATGAAAATCGACGCGCCCTTCGTGGTCGATCTCGCGGGCGGAAGGGGAACCCTGCGGGGAGAACCGGGGGACTGGCTGACGCAATACGCTCCGGGAGAATACGGCGTGGTCGGCCGGGAAATTTTCGAGAATACCTTCGAGGTCGTGGCAAAGACGAGGCAAACAGGATGAAAGAGAGAAACAAGCGACATCAATTTGAAATCAAAGGCTGAAGCGTTAAAGCCATCTCGTATAACCGCGCTGCCTCATGGTAAACAGCTTTATTGATACAAATTAGTATGACATCAAAAGGGAATCGCTTTCGGGACGTTCATTTCGGGACGCCGTCCGCCGTACAACTCCAGTTTGACCGATCCCTCATACGTCCTTGTGGCTGCCGACATCAAAAGATACAGCTCGCTCTTCCAGACGTAAACGAGGGTCTGGGCTATCCATTCGACCCGTGGGATTATCTCATTTACAAAGCTCTCGAACAGCGCCCAGGGACCTGTAATTACAATCCTGTCCACGTTGCCGAACAGGGCGGCCGCCTTTGCGCCAATTTCACGCGCGACCTTATACGCCATCGCATTAACGAGGAAGATCGCCCTTTCATCTCCGCGCAAGTACGCCTCCTCGACACTCTGAAGCGTTCCGTTACCGAGATAAGCGGCAAGACCTCCCGATGACTGTATACGGCTCATCATCTCGTCCATGTCGTATTTTCCGGTATAGCAGAGTTCAAGCAGAGGAATAGTCGGGAGGGAACCGGCAGTGACAGGGGAGAAGGGACCTTCGCCGTCGAGCGGGCTGTTGCTGTCCACTATACGTCCCTTGTTATACGCGCAGACGCTAATTTCTTTTCCAAGGTGAGCCACAACCAAGTTGATGTTGTTAGGACCGATCCTCATCATATCCCAGGCGATGACGACAGCGGCCGCTCTATGGGAAAACGCGTGAGTGACGGGCGCTCTGCCCACGCCCTTCAACCCTGAAAGCGCCGCGTCCGTCATAATTTCATCGTCCATAGCGGGTTCCACGACGAGGGGGAGGCATTCGCAGACGTTCATCGAATTGATGAGGTCGGCGAATCGGCTGGCCGCAAATACCGCCGATCGCTGCGCGTTCTCGTCGATTCTGCTCTCCCTCATCAAACGGGATAACTCCTTATTGATGAGGTATACTCCGCTCGACAGAGCTTCGACCCCGGCTTGGGTTATCACGATATCGACGTCGCTTATCGATATCTCCCGCCGCGTAATCACGTCCATCATCTCCCGGAACCTGAACTCTCCCTGCTCCGAAGGAGAGAGGAGCGCGTTGAGCGCCACAGACGAATGCCGCACAACCTCGCAGTGCGTCTCCTCCTCGTCCTTATATATCGCAAATTCCGTGCTGGTCAGTTTAGTGATAAAAGATAATACTTTCACTGCCGCTTCCTTCCTTGCCGGTATTGGGAATTTGAATGCGCTCCGGCAAAAGTACAATTATCAGGCTCGTAAATTTTAATTTGGTATATTGTCGCAAGATACGCCCTAACGAGCGCGGAGTCAGCAACTCATTCGCCGACTCCGCGCCCGTTCGATAGCTGGATTTACTTTTTCGCCTGACGCGTTTTAACTATTTCCGCTTCTGGAAGACGGCCAGCGCTACCGCCGAGGCTATGGAGAGCAGCTTTGTTTCCGCGGAGTCAGCCCTGCTGGTCAGCACTATCGGCGCCTTCGCGCCGAGAACCAGTCCTGCCGTCTTGCTTCCCGCTGAAAGGTAAATGATCGATTTAGAGAGCATATTTCCGGCATCGATATCCGGCACGAGGAACACATCCGCGTAACCGGCCACATCCGAGACAATCCCCTTGTGACGCGCCGATTCGGGGGAAAGGGCGTTGTCGAGCGCGAGAGGCCCGTCTATCAGGCAGTTCTGTATCTGGCCGCGGCGATTCATCTGAGTCAGCATCGCGGCGTCTACCGTGGGCGGCATGTCCGTGTTGACGACCTCGACCGCGGCCAAGGCAGCCACCTTCGGGATCTCGACGCCAAAAGACTGGGCCAGTTTGACGACGTTCTCGATGATGCTGACCTTCCCCTGCAAATCCGGGTACATGTTGAAAGCAGGGTCGGAGACGAAGAAGATTCTGTCATAGTGAGCCACGTGATGCAGGTAGACATGGGAGAGCAGTGAACCGGAGCGAAGCCCCTTCTCCTTGTTCAAGACGGCGCGGAGGAAATTCGCGGTCTTGACCATTCCCTTCATAAGCACATCCGCCTTTCCGGTCGAGACAAGCTCCACGGCCTTCAAGCTCGCCTCGGACTCGCCGCCCTTCTCGTCGACGATCTCGAAGTGGCGCAAGTCCACCTTTATGGATGAGGCGGTTTTTGCGATCTTATCCGCGTCGCCTGTCAGAAACGCCTTTGCTACGCCCTCTTTTCTTGCCGCGTCGACAGCTTCCAGAACCTCCGCGTCCTCGGCGCACGCTACGCTTATAGTCAATGGGCCTACGTCGCGCGCATAGCTCAATAGCTCGGTAAGCGACCTGAGTTGTTTCATTGTCATGTTACCTCCCCTGATTTAGTTTATTGGGGAAGAATACCATAATCAGAGGCTAAAGTGTATGCTAAAATCATAGACTCTTTTCAGCGGCGCGCGTCCTCAAAATCGCCGCGCGGCGTGTCGTCCGGGAAGATAATTAACGCGCCATTTCATTGCAATTTGGTATAAAATGCAACAGGAGGTTTTAAGGATGTTTTATTGGTTTGCCAGAATGTTCTTCAGGCTGTATTTTTTGATATATCACCGCGTAAGCGTCAGAGGCCTGGCCTCGCTCGAAAAATTTATCGCTTCGCGCGGCGGGCCGGTGGTATTGGCCTCAAACCACGCAAGCTACCTCGACCCGCCAGCCATAGGGATGGCCTTTCCCGGGAAGATGCGCTTCGTGGCGTGGGACGGGCTCTTTAAAGTCCCATTTTTCAGCTCGATGTTACGCGCGCTTGGCGCTGTCCCGGTGAGCCAGGAGAACAAAAGAAGCGCGGCGGGGCTTCTGCTTCAAGTCATAGGCTTTATCGAGGACGGATTTAACGTGCTGATATTTCCGGAGGGCAGTCGAAGCCCGGACGGCAAGCTCCTGCCGCTGGAGGGCGGCGTGGCGCTGGTCGCCTTGAAGACGAATGTTCCCATAGCGCCGGTGTGGATATCCGGCTCGTGGGACGCGTTTCCCATTCATCTGACGCTTCCAAGGCCCCGCAAAGTGACTATAACCTTCGGGGCGCCGATAATCCCAAGCGAGATTGCCCCGGAGGCGCCGGAAAAAGAACGCCGCAGACTGCTTCTCGAAGCGCTGCGGGCGTCCCTGGAAAACCTGAGAGACGAATAAATTATAAAACTTACGGGAGTTGATCAAAATGAGCAGAACTATAAGCGACATCATCGAAAGAAGGAGCATACGACAGTACCTGGAGCAGGTGGTTCCGCACGACGTCCTGGAGCTCCTGATCAAGGCCGCGAAGTACGCCCCGTCCGCAATGAACGCACAGATATGGCACTTTACCGTAATCACCAATCGCGGCGTCATCGACCGCGTCACGGATACGCTCAAGGCGGCTTCGCTCCATGAGAGCGTGCCGGCCGACTTCAGGACAAGGGTAACGAAACCCGAGTACACCGTAAATTATGGCGCTCCGGCGTTTATCATCATCTCCGGCGACCCGGTCTGGGCAACGGCAATAAACGATTGCAGCCTGGCGGCTGGCAATATTATGATCGCCGCGCACTCGCTGGGGCTTGGATCCTGCTGGATCAACCAACCCGGCGCGGTCTGCGATGTGCCGCAGTTCCGCTCGCTTCTGACCGAGCTTGGCGTGCCTCAGAACTACAAGGTTTACGCCTGCGTATGTATCGGTTACCCCGCACACTCGATCGCCATTCCGCCGGACCGCATCGACGGCGTGGTAAACTTTGTAAATTAATCTGTGGGAAATACCCGCCGCGCGCGCTTTACATTTAATCAGCGTATACTATAGAATGAATGACGATAGTAGGATACTTTGAACAAAGATTAGGGAGTGATCGCTGTGCAGCAGGACGATAAAATTCTTACCGAGGTCGGTACCAACGAGTGGCAGGTCGTCGTTTTTCTCCTGGGTGCGCAATACTTCGCCATCAACGTCGACAAGACGCGGGAAATTCTCAGATGGCCCGGTTCACGGGATGTTCCTCAGACGCACAAGGCGATGCGCGGCATCACCACCATACGCGGCGAGGTCATCCCCCTTATTGACCTCAGGGTTTATCTGGACATAACGCCTGGGGTCGAGCTGGAGAACAGCAAACTGATCGTCGCGGAGTTCAACAAGATGAAGCTGGGCTTCATGGTGGACGCTGTCGACAGGATTTACCGCATAGCCTCCGAGGAGCTCGACGCCTCGCTCACGGGGACGTTCCTCGGCGAAAACGCGCTGTACGTCATAAAGCGCGAGGGGCGCAACATTCTGCTCCTCGATTACGAGCGCATAGTTCAGGTGGTCAACCCGGCGCTTGCGGATCAATTCAAGCTGCCGGAAAACGTCGTCTCTAAAGAAATATCCGAATCGCTGGGCGACCCGGATCAGTACAAGATACTGGTCGCGGAGGATTCTCCTCTCATCCGCAAGCTCATACAGGGCGCGCTTTCTCAGGGCGGATTCCATAATTTGGAGCTTGTTGGTCACGGTAAAGCGGCATGGGACAGACTCGTCGAGGACGGCGACGACTTCGACATCCTCCTGACGGATATCGAGATGCCGAAGATGGACGGCCTCGCTTTAACGCGGCGGGTAAAAGAGGATCCTAAACTCTCCCATATTCCGGTGATAGTATTCTCCTCCGTTATGGCGGAGGACATCAAGCGCAAAGCTCAGAGCATCGGAGCGGACGCTCAGATCACAAAGCCAGAGATGCACAGGTTATTGGAGACCGTTGTGGAGCTTCTTGGCAAACTGGATAAAAAGAAGGCTTCGTGAGAGGTAACGCTATAGGACATAACCTCTTCAACGGGACTACCCGTTTGCCGTATTGGGATCGCAACATGGATTTTGACATAGAGACGTGGGTTCCTTACGGATGCGATTTCAAGCCGATCACCATAAACTCGCTCTTCAGTGACGCTCTAGGCAAGATAGCCGAAATGGCCCTGCGTTTGGAGAGCGAATTTTTATACATGGATGCCGGCGGCGGATGTCCCGTTGGTACGCTCGTGCCGGAGAACCTGATCCGCCCGCGCATGGGCAATAGCGGCAGAAGCAGCTTCGCGATGGTGTTCTCGTACTCGCGGGGCATGGAGGATGTGTTGTTCGACCTAGTCCGCGAAGGCGCTTACTTCGGCGCGGGAATCACGCTTTGCGGTATCTGGAGGAGTTCCATACTCGTCGCCGAGTTCAAGGTGCTGGTCGTGGCAAGCGAGAGCCCTCTCTTTGACCCGGACGTGTTCTTAGACGCGCTTTGCCTCGCGCTGTGCGCGCCTAAAATGCCGCTCTGCGGCGACAACGTCCCGTACTATGCGGAGAAATTCGGCTACAGAAGGGTCGCGATACCTTACGAGACGGACGACATGACACAGCTCCAGATTTCGCATCTTCTATCCTGCTTTGAATTTGACGAAACGAGGCGCTTCGTAGGCCCGATACCCGAACTATCTATGGATAATCTACTTTAAGGAAGGACCGTGCCCAGCAGATGAAATTAAGTCCCTTAACGATGCCCCAAACGCCATTGCTCGCGCCGGACGCCGCCGCGGGCGTCTTAGCCCTGCCCGAGCGGAAGGACATACCCGATGAGTTTAAATGGCGGCTGTCCGATATTTACGCCTCCCTTGACGATTGGGAGAGCGATTTTAAGACGACGCGCGAACGCTTGCCGGAGCTCGCGGCAAGACAGGGGACGCTTGCGCGGAGCGCGGAGGCGCTGCTCTCCTGCCTGAAGCTGAGGGACGAGATATCGATAACCGCGGGACGCCTCTACGCGTACGCCGTGATGAAGAGCCACGAGGACACGCGAGACGCGAAATATCAGGCCCTCTCCGGCAGGGTAAACACGCTTGCGGTCCAGCTCTCCTCCGCCGCCAGCTTTATAACCCCAGAGATAATCACCATCCCTGAGGAGCGGCTGCACGCCCTCACGAGCGGCCTGGACGCCGATTTCACGGACTATCGCTTTATGCTGAAGGAGATCATCCGCCAGAAGGCGCACGTCCTGAGCGAGGCGGAGGAGGAACTTCTGGCCCAAAGCGGCGAAGTCGCCGGCGCGCCGGAGGACGTATTCTCGATGCACACAAACGCGGACATGAAGTTCTCGCAGATTCGCGACGAGGAGGGCCGTGAGGTCGAAATATCGGACGAGCGCTACATTAAATATATCTCGTCCCGCGACAGGTCGGTTCGCAAGGCCGCGTTCGATTCACTGTACGGCGCTTACGCCGCGAGCAACAACACGCTCGGGGCGACGTTTGGCGGCATGCTCAAGGCCTCACGCTTCTACTCCGGCGCGCGAAAGTTCAGCTCATCTCTGGCGTCGGCGCTCGACGGGCCAAATATCCCAACGGAGGTTTACGACAACCTCATAAACACCATCGAAGGGAACCTCGAACCGCTGCATCGCTATATGTCGCTCCGAAAACGCGCGCTCGGCTTAGATGAACTTCACATGTACGACGTATACTCTCCTCTTGTGGAGAATCCCTACAAGGACATACCCTGGGAGAGGGCGAAGGCGATGGCTCGGGAGGCGCTCACGCCTCTGGGCGCGGACTACATGGAACAGTTCAAACGAGGGCTGGAATCCGGCTGGATCGACGTACAGGGAAACAGAGGCAAACGAGGCGGCGCATACTCGTGGGGTACGTGGGGCACGCATCCCTACATCCTGCTCAACTACAACGGGGAGCTGTCGGACGTCTCCACACTCGTGCATGAGATGGGCCACTCTATGCATACGTTCTACTCTCACGGGAACCAGCCGTACCCCATGTGCGATTACACGACGTTTTGCGCGGAAATAGCTTCCACGACGAACGAAGAACTTTTGATGGACTGCCTCCTGCGGACCACTACGGAGCGGGAAAAGCGGGCGTATCTGTTGAATCAGCACTTGGAACGCATACGCGCCACGGTTTACCGGCAGACCATGTTTGCCTCGTTCGAGCGCGAGGTTCACAAACGTTCTTGGAACGGGGAGGACACAACGGCAAAGGAGTTAGGCGCTGTCTGGCTCGGTCTCAACGAAAAGTACTTCGGCCCGGACGTCGTCATAGACGGCGAGATCGCCTTCGAGTGGTCGCGGATACCGCACTTCTACTCGCCGTTTTATGTCTTTCAGTACGCCACGGGCTTCTCCGCGGCGTCAGCCCTATCGAGAATGATCCTTACGGATGGCGAACCCGCCGCGCGGCGATACATAAAGTTCCTGTCAAGCGGCGGCAGCGATTACCCGATCGACCTCCTGCTGGAAGCCGGCGTCGATATGAGAACCCCTAAACCGATAGAGGACACGATAGAGGTCTTTGGAAAGACCTTAGACGAAATGGAGTCGCTGCTCTAAAGAAAACGCCGAGTATCCGGCTGAACGATATTTCAAAAGAGTTTAAATATTCACCCTTTAGGCCTCTTATAATAAAATCAGCCGTTCCTCGAGGCGGAAGTTATTGGGTCACGCTATATAGTCGCGGACATCGCTTTCCGGCAATCCCATCGTTAGGGCAATCTCTTCGATGGACATGCCCAATTCGATAAATTTAATGGCGGCCTTGCGCTCCCTCTGGGCGTGTTTACGGTTTTCCTCCGCCAGCTCGTATCTGTCGCGCGCCAGCTTCTGCGCCCGAGCGCCGCGCTTTCGCTCCGAATACATATCCATCAGGTCGTCGATATAGGCCATCCGCATTCGCTCATCCATCAGGAAAATCTGCTCCTGCTTCAATGCCAGGCTGATTACCGGCTCGGCGTCGGCTATGTCCGGCATGATCTCGTCCTCCAGCCCGACGAAGAAGCAGAGCCACCTCTCCAGCTTGTTCTTCAGTTTTCTGCCGGGTTTCTTGAGTTCGCGTATGAACTTCGGTAATTCTATGAAAATAATTTTGAGGTCGTCCGTCAACACGCGGCTGCTGCCGTCATTCCGAATGGAATAACTGTTGCAAAAGTTTTTTTCGAGTTTCAACATGTCAAAGCCCAGTATATTGACGCTGACGGTTCTGTCCACGTCCTGGAAGATATCGCCGGACTCCAGTTGATTCGTGTGTACCAGAGACCAGTAGTAGACCGCTCTGCTCGCGTGAGCGGCGTCGTAGTTGAGCTGAATCTCCACGTTTATCTTCGAGCCGTCGTCGACTGTGCAGTACGCGTCTATCCGGCTTCCGCGACCGCGAAGGCGCGCCGGCGGCAGGTTCGTGTCGAGCAGTTCGACGCTCGATATCTCCCTGTGCCCTTCCGGAAAAATCACGGAGTTCAGGAAATCGCGGCAAATCTCCTCGCTTTCGGGGCGGGCCAGAAGAAACTTCACGATGCTGTCGAGGAGGCGGAAAAGACGGCCCTGCTTCAACCGTTCCACCGCTTCATCCCGCGTCTTTGGAATCAGCTCGTCGAGTTCCGGAGAATATGATTCCTCAAGATATTCATCGTCGATTGATTCGTTCATCGGCTCACGTCCTTTCGTTAAACAATTATAACAGAGAATTGAATAACGTAACGCAGATTAATAGAAATGTAAAATTCTTGCCGCGGATTTACTAAAGTTGGGCTCCCCCGCGAGGCGGGACGCATGTAAAAACCTCTGGCTTTTCAGTTCAAGACAAGAGTAAGCCCATTGAAGTCTTGACAACACTGGACTTTGTCGTGGTTGGACGTATATAATACCGGAATGAGAGCGGCTTGTCCTATAGATGAAATATCTGTTTGACACACTTGAATTTTTAAGGGGGTACATCGATGGAGAAAAAAGCCAAGAAAGAACTTGTTCGACAATATAACGAGAGAAAGATCGTCGGAGGGGTATACGTCATCCGAAATACTCACGACGGGACAATGTTTCTGGACGCCACGGCGGACATATGCGCGAGCGGAAATCGCTTTGATTTCTCGCAAAAAACCGGGATTTGCCAAATAGCCAAGATCAAAAAAGATTGGGATAAATGGGGAGCCGGATCATTTGCCTTCAACGTGCTTGAAGAGTACACCAAAGACGCGTCCAGTTCCGCCGCTGAGTTTATGAACGACCTCACCGAGATGAAAGCGCTCTGGAGTGAAAAATTATCCGGCGACGGCGCTGTGTTTTATTAAAGAACGCTTTTGTGTTTACCAGCGAATCAATCATTTTAAACCGCGGGCCGCGCCGTGATCTATAAGACGGGTTTTTTACAGGGTCCCATGATAAAGCGGAACAATTTCGGTTTTTATACTTTTTTATTAGCCGCAGCCTCCGACAGGGCGACAAAATATTTTGCTCTGTCCGGAACCTTGGGAGAGCTGTATCTAAATCGCGGCGTTTCATTCTCCCTCCTGGATAAAAGCGCGTCCGCCGGATTCTTGATCGCTCTTGCGGGGATTGGTTTGCTGGGCTGCGCATGTATAAGGAGCGCGGCGCTCAGAGCGGCGCCCGGCATACCTCTGCTCTGGGCCGGAGCTGTATCGAACATTGCGGATCGGCTTATTTACGGCTTTGTCATAGATTGGATACATATCGTGTTATTTGTTAATCTTGCGGATATCTGGCTCTGTCTGGGCGGCATTCTTCTCATTCAGCATTGGTTTTCAGGAAAACCCGCCGCTCTCGACGAAAAGGATAAGATTACTGAAAATAGGGAAAAATGATTATCGTTAAAAATTTTTTTCCCCTTATAATGACCTTGTGCCAGCGGGGGTGGTGTGCGGGGTTAATACGCTGTTTTGCTGCGCGCGGTATGGGTTCGGCTTTTGAAACGCCGGGAAGGAAGCCGAGAGGTGAAATTTTTACGATGGATATTTGTGAGGAGATGAGAGTAATGAAGAAAAAGTTCATCATCATTGGTGTTTTGATCCTAGTTATCTCTATTATCGCGACGACGGTGTCTTTTGCAGCCGCTCCGTCCGTGAAACGCTCGGACTATTTCATAACAGTTCTCACCGGTCCGTCGAGCGGGATATACTTCCCGATAGGCGGCGCGTTTTCTACGTTCATAGGCGGCATCGGCTACAAGACGTCCGCTACGGCAACTGGCGCCACGGCCGAGAACATCAACGCGCTCTTGACAGGCCAGGGCGAGATGGCCATAGCGATGGCCGACTCTGTGATCCAGGCGGTAGATTCGTTCGGCGCGTATGAGGGGAAGCCGCCCGCAAAAGAGCTGCGGGCAATGATGGGCCTTTGGCCGAACTTCTGTCAAATAGTCACCACGGCAAATTCAGGCATCAAGACGTTCGCCGACCTGAAGGGCAAGAGAGTCGGCGTCGGCGCCCCTAATTCCGGCGTCGAGCTCAACGCGCGCATGATGTTCGAGGCGCACGGCATGTCGTACAAGGATTGCAGGGTCGACTACCTTAACTACGGCGAGGCGATCGACCAGATGAAAAACGGTCTGTGCGACGTCGCCTTTGTCACGTCAGGGCTCGGCAACGCAACGATCATGGAGCTGGGAACCTCCACGAAAATCCAGTTTGTGCCGGTCGAGGGCGAGCCTTTGAAAAAACTCATAGAAAAATATCCGTTCTACATCGAGGCGACAATTCCAGCGGAGACTTACGGGACGGACAAGGATACGACGACGGCCGCGGTGATGAATATAATGCTGGTTGACGTGAAGCTGCCCGCGGAAGTCGTTTACGACTTGCTGGACAACATATATTCCCCGAAGGGCCTCGACGCGATCCAATCATCCCACGCGACGGCAAAGGCCAACATCAAGCCCGACACGGCGCTGCGCGGAATAGTCGGAACATCGGTTCCGTTACATGATGGCGCAATAAACTACTATAAGGAAAAGGGCCTATTGAAATAACGACGCGGTTTTGGATGCTCAGCCGGGATTTTTCAGGACAGGGAAGGCGCCGCGCTTTCCTTGTCCTTTCTATAATCTCGATAATCTGCGCGGTGCTTTACGGGTTTTCCCGGCCCGTCTATGCTTCCGGCGGCTTGGTTTTGCGAATATACGACTGGAAGAGCGGCGCGGTCTATGCCGAAGCTGAGGCGCGGGTCGGAAGCCGTCTTTTTTTCGGATGGATTCATTCCCAGGAAAAGATACCGTGGAACGAGTACTACCACATTGACGAGAACTACGGCCTCATTTTGGACGCGATAACCTTTCCGGCGTTCGGCGCCGGTATCCCTGAGAACAAAGGGCGCGTTTGTTATGTCAAGGACGGACTGATCCACATGGAGGAGATAGACCAGCCCTTCAAGGAGCTGGTATGGCTCAACTCCCATACGGCGACCAGGGACATCAGGCTCGACGACGTCTTGGTAGCCAGAGGAAGCGATCTGCCGCATCACGTCAGGCTGAGGCTGGCAGTCGAACATCGAAATTGAGTATCGAAGGGAGAGGCGATGATGAATGATCCGAAAGAGGAGAAGTTGAACGCGGTCGTTTCAGACTCCGCGTGTGAGAACAGCGGCGCGGAACTGACTGACGACTCCGAAGAAGCGCTGAGGAATGCAAGGGAAGGTATCCTGACAAAGGAGCAGCACGAGCTTATCGAAAAGCTCGACAAGGAATCCAGCACCAGAACATTCGAAAACCCTCTTTTCGCTAAAGCCTTTTATTGGGCGTGCATAGCAGTGTCCGTTTATCACTTTGTCACATCGTATTTTGGAACCCCGGTAGTGCTGAAACATCGTTCGCTGCACGTCGCGATGATGCTGGTGCTGGGCTTTGCGCTGTACCCGCTCAGCAAGAGGAGCAGCATGAAAAAGGTAGAGTGGCACGACTGGGTCCTGATCGCGCTCTCCGTATCGCTGCCCGTATATGTCTGGTTTGCTTACGACGGCATAATCAGCCGGGCCGGGAACCCGAACACCACCGACCTCGTCATGGCGACTATCCTGGTACTGCTGGTGCTGGAGTCGGCGCGCCGTATAACGGGCTGGGCGCTCACGTCGCTCGGCATAGTCTTTATCCTGTACGGTCTTTACGGGAGAGGAATGCCCGGTATATTCGGCCACAGGGGTTACACCTGGCTTCAACTCTCAAACCATTTCTTCGCCAACACCGAAGGCATCTACGGTTCGTCGGTAAGCGTAGCGGCAAGTTATATATTCCTTTTTATCCTCTTTGGCGCCGTTATGGGCAAATCGGGAATGGGCTCGTTCTTCAACGACTTCGCTATGGCGCTCGCCGGGCACACGAAGGGCGGGCCGGCCAAGGTTTCCGTTATCGCCTCCGGTCTTTTGGGCTCCATTAACGGATCCGCCGTGGCCAACGTCGTTACTACCGGCGCGTTCACCATCCCGTTGATGAAAAAAACCGGATACTCCAAGGAGTTCGCCGGCGCGGTCGAAGCGTCCGCATCCGTCGGGGGACAGCTCCTGCCTCCCGTCATGGGCGCGGCGGCTTTCATCATGGCGGAAAATCTGGGGATCCGTTACTCCGTCATCATCGTTCACGCGGCTATCCCAGCGCTCTTATACTATCTGGGCATCATCATCCAGGTACAGCTCCGCGCCGGTAAAAACGGGCTGATGGGACTCCCCCGCGAACAGCTGCCCGTTGCCGGACATGTCTTAAAGGACAAAGGACATCTCCTGATACCCATCGGCGTACTCCTCTACTTCCTGCTCTTCTCAGGCAGGACCGTAATATTTTCGGCTGTTGTCACTATAATCGCTACAATCGTCATCGCGTGCCTCAAAAAGTCGACCAGGATGAACTTCAAGGACATCTGCGACGCCTTCGCGGATGGCGCGAAAGCCACGGTTCCGGTAGCGATTGCCTGCGCCTGCGTCGGCATAATCATCGGCGTTACGTCCAAGACCGGCTTTGGGCTCACGATGGCAAACGCGATAATCTCGCTCGGCAGTCAAAACCTGCTCTTTACGCTCGTGTTTTCGATGATTACATGCATGATCCTCGGAATGGGAGTACCGTCGATTCCGGCATATATCATCACCGCGTCCATAGCGGCGCCGGCCCTCGTCAAACTCGGGATCCCGGCGATCGCAGCCCACATGTTCTCCTTCTACTACGCGATGTTCGCGAACCTCACGCCGCCTGTAGCGCTCGCGGCGTTCGCTGCGGCGGGATTGTCCGGCGGCGACCCGATGAGGACTGGTTTCGCCTCCGTAAAGCTCGCTATTGCCGGTTTCATCGTTCCATACATGTTCATCTACTCTCCGCAGCTCCTGCTGATCGACACTTCCTTTATGGAGGGCCTTCGCGTGGCCGCCGGCGCGTGTGTCGGCGTATTTATGATAGCCTCCGCCGTGGAGGGATATCTGTTCGTCCCAATCAACCCGCTGCTTCGCGTAGTTGCGGCGATAGGCGCTCTCTGCCTGATCGACAGCGGAGTATATACTGATCTGATTGGTCTCGGAGTACTCATACTGCTTTTGTCGGTCCAGCTCTTTCTTGCGCGGCACAGGCGCAATCTCGCGTGAAAAGCGGCGAGGAACAGGAACATTCCGGCTCTCGCGCTGATGATAATTCTCACGCGACCGGAATTCCGCACGTTTACTCTACGCTATTCCTGATATTGATCTTCTTTGCCGCGACCACGTGGTTCGTGCCGGCGGGAGAATACGACAGAAGCCCGGGGGTGCATGGAGAGATGGTCATCATGCCGGGGACGTATCACGCGGTCGAATCGCGGCCGGTCGGTCCGGCGGAGACGCTCTCCACGGTCTATCGAGGGATGGTTGGCGCGGCCGAGACAGTTTTTTTCGTCTTTATCACGTATTCGTCGATAAATGTGGTCGTCTCCACCGGGGTATTCCACGCGCTCATCGCGGGGCTCATGGGCGTCTTGAATGGAAGGGCCAGGATACTGATGATCCCGATATTCATCACGCTTATCGGCCTATCTTCGTCCACGATAGCGGTGTTCGAGGAGATGTTCACGTTCATACCCCTCTTTGTGGCGACCGCTGTCGCCATGAGGTTTGACGCGCTCGTCGGCATGTCGATAGTCGCGCTTGGCATCGGCCTCGGATATTCCGGGGCATTTCTCAACCCGTTTACGGTGGGAATTGCCCAGGATATCGCCGGGCTTCCGCTTTATTCAGGAACCGGATATAGGATCCTCTGCTATTTCGTGATGGTCGCGGTGGCTTCCGCATACGTCATGGTATATGCAGAGAAAATCTCTTTGAACCCGGAAAAGAGCCTTTTAAGAGACTCCTGCTTTCCTGCCGCGTCAATCTGGAAAGTACCCAGGGAGTACAAAATGAATAAGCGGTTTGTGGGAGTATTCGTCATCGTGGTTACCGGGATCGGCGTGATATTATGGGGAGTGCTGAACCGGAGCTGGTTTTTCCAGCAGCTCTCTGCTGTGTATCTATGTATGGGTATTGCCTCCGGGTTCGTGATGGGCTGGTCTCCGGACAAAATATCGCACAAATGGGCTGAAGGCGCGTCCGAAATAACGTCCACCTGCATAAAGATCGCTCTGGCAAAGGGTATCCTCCTCGTTCTGCAAGACTCTCGCACGCTTGACACCCTCATAAAGTGGATATCGGAGCCGCTCTCTTATTTGCCGAAATTGGCGGCCGCCGAAGCCATGCTCGTGGTGCAGACGGCGATGAATTTTTTTGTCCCAAGCGGCTCCGGCCAAGCGCTCGTCAGTATGCCCGTCATGGCGCCGCTCTCCGACCTGCTCGGCATATCGCGTCAGACCGCCGTGCTGGCGTTTCAGTTTGGGGACGGACTCTCGAATATCCTCTGGATAACCGGCTCTATGCCTATTATATGCAAGTTCGCGGGCGTTCCGCCGAGAGTGTGGCTCAAGTGGTTCATCCCTCTTTTTGCCGTACTCTTCACGACGCAGATGCTTTGCTTAGCCGGCGCGGTAGTAATCGGATATTGAATGGAGGAGTAAGGGGTGGTAATATGGGTAATGTAGTAATCCGCGACTTCGAGCGAGGTGATCTGGACGGGTATATCGAGATGTCCGAGTCCTTTTTCTCGTCTTGCGCCGTTTTGCATCCCGTCCCGCATGAACACATCACCCGAACCTTTGAGGAGTGTTTGCGAAAAAACCCGTTACTGCGCGGTTTGATCCTTGAAATAGAGAAAGTTGTGGCCGGCTACGCGCTGTTGTCCTTTACTTGGTCTAACGAGGCAGGCGGCCCCTGTGTTCTGATAGAGGAGGTATACGTCATACCCGGCTTCAGGGGGGAAGGCGCAGGGAGCGCCCTGCTCCGTTTCGTCGAGGGCGAGTATGGCGATAAGGCAAGCCGCTTCCGCTTGGAAGTCACGCGAACCAACGATTCGGCAATACGGCTCTACGAGAGGAGGGGGTACGAAAGGCTGGATTATCTGCAGATGGTCAAGGATTGTAATACCAATTCGCGATCAACAGGCTGTTTTTGATGTGGCATAAGGGTTGTCCAAAACCCGTTTTAACGCTCCACCCTTCGGGCCTTTGATTTCAAATTGGTATAAGAAGGCTGTGATATAGGCGTTGGATCACGCTCTTGCCGGCTTTGACGTCGATACAGTCAAATGGAGGTTAATATTATGGATTTAATGCTTTACTTCGACATCATACAGACTGTAGCGTTCGCGGCGTTCCTCTTATTTGTAGGCGCGTTCATTCGCGGAAAATTCCAGGTATTCCTCAAGTACAATATTCCGACGCCGGTCATAGGCGGTCTGCTGTTCGCCTTTGTAAATTTAGGTCTCCAGCAGGCGGACATCGGGCTGCGCTTTGACATGACGCTCCAGAGCGTGTTCATGATCGCGTTCTTCACCTCCATCGGCATGGGCGCGAGCATAAAACTGCTCAAGGAGGGCGGCTCGAAACTTATTACCTTCCTTGTCGTGGCCTCAGTCCTTCTGGTGCTGCAAAATCTCGTCTCATGGGGCCTGTCGCTGGCAATGGGAATCAACCCGCTGATCGGTCTGCTTGCCGGCTCTATAACGATGAGCGGAGGGCACGGGACCGGGGCGACTTTCGCCAACTATTTTTCCGAAACATTCAATCTGTACGGGGCAATGGAGGTGGCGATGGCCGCCGCCACATTCGGCCTCATATCCGGATCGCTCCTGGGCGGCCCGGTGGCGAGATATCTTATCATGAAGAGAAACCTGAAACCGTCTTCTGACTCGGATATGGAAATCAAAGCGGCCGAGAGTGATTTCACGGCGATCGAGCATCAGCCCATAGCCGAGGGAGACGTGCTTCGCTCGATATTTCAGCTTGCTCTGTGTATGAGCATTGGCGGGGTGCTTTACGCGTACTTCGTGAGGATAGGGATAAAGGTGCCGACCTACCTGTTCGCGCTCTTTGTGGGGATCATAGTAAGGAACATCGCTGATTATAAGGGCTGGTACAAGGTCAACATCAGGCTAGTCGAGATGATGGGCTCCACTTCCCTCTCCCTTTTCCTGGCGATGGCGCTCATGTCGATGCAGCTCAGACAGCTTGCCGGGCTGGCGGTTCCGCTGCTCGCTGTGTTGTCGGGGCAAATCGTGCTGATGCTGACATACGCCACGTTCGTTACGTTCAACCTTTGCGGCAGGGACTACGACGCGGCCGTGCTGGTGAGCGGGCACTGTGGTTTCGGGCTTGGCGCGACGCCAAACGCCATAGCCAACATGCAGGCGATATCCGCTAAACACGGGCCTGCGCCGAGAGCCTTTTTCCTGGTGTCCATCGTCGGCGCGTTTTTCATCGACATAGTGAACGCCTTCGTGATACAGGGCTTTGTTTCGTTGATGTAGAAAAGAACAAAAAAGCGGAAGCGGCGCTTCAAGCCGTTTCCGCAAATGTTATCAGGTCTTTAAGGAAAAGCTGATTTATTGTTAGATGCCTATATAAAGGGTGAAAATTTAAACTCTTGCGGCGTCCGGCTTTCCAAACGGCAAAAGTCGTTTAGGCGAATTAATCAGCGTTTCCTTAAATTTCCATGTTCACTCCCGCACGGACAGCGTCGAGCGCCCGGTTCAGTTCACGCGAAAACTTTTCCAGATTTTCTTCCATTTCAGGCGTGACGCTTCCCGCTTTGCAAAGTATCTCGACCGCGAGGCTTGCGGCCTGCAGGTCGTCTGCGCCCAGATTGCCGGCCAGCCCCTTCATGGTATGCGCCAAGTGAGACGCGCCCTCTAAATCATTCCCGTCAACCGCAGCTCGCAGCTTTTCGTAAAAATCCGAGTATTCAGCCAAGAAGCGGGTGAGGAGTTTCTCGTACAGCTTTTTGTTGTTGCCAAGTCTTGCCATCGCGTCTTTTACATTGAATGCCGACTCAGCGTTATTACCTCCTGACATCATATCCTACCTCCTCCATGCTGCAATTACCTCTTGGTGAAGTATACCATCCGTACCCACGGTTTGGACGCCCCGGAAAATTTTTCAGCCTCGATAAATTTCAACCTGAACTTTACGAAACGAAATATCTCAAAAAATATACACCCTTTTGGTTAAAATTTTGTATAATTATGTATATCATAAATGAGAGCGGGGAATGAAGTACCCATGGAAAGCTCGCATATATCTCTTCCGGCGAGGGACGGAATTCTCGAACGTCCCAGAATTACAAGGCTGTTGGAACGCGCCGTCCAAAAGACGCTCGTAATTGTGCTGGCCGGCCCAGGCTACGGCAAAACCTGCGAAGTCACCTCTTTTGTACAAAAGTCGCGCGCGCGCGTCCTATGGATGCAGGTAAACCCGTTAGACAACGTCGTGGGTCATTTCTGGGACGACTTTGTCGACTCGGTGGGCGCCGCGTTCCCCAATACGGCGGAGAAATTACGATCCCTGGGCTTCCCCCAGAACAGCCAGTCCTTTGACTCGTTCCTGCGCATATACACCAAAGAGGTCTACAGCGGCACTCAGATTTTATTCGTCGTCGACGACTTCGGGCACATTACGGACAGCGAGATACTGTATTTTTTCGAAAGACTCATAAGGGCGAACCTCGAAAACTTCTGCCTGCTGCTCATCTCAGACACCAAGACAGACATAGGTTTTGACGCGCTGCTGAGCGGACGGCTCTTTCAGGTCACTTCGGACGACCTGAAGTTCACGGACGACGAGACGCGCCAGCTATTCAACCTGTACGGGCATGACCTGACGGATGAAAAGCTGAAAAAGCTCGAAAACGACGTGGAGGGCTGGCCGATGGTGCTTTACCTTCTCGCGAACGAGTTAGACGTGAGGCCCAACGGCACTGAGAAAACAAAACTGGAAATTGTTTACGAAATGTTCGAGAGGAAATTCTTTTCGACCTATCCCATCCGGGTCAAAAAGAAGCTCATAAAGCTGTCGCTTATCAACCGCATCACGTACGAGATATCGAGGGGTATCGCCAGCATCGAGGAATACGAGGCCGAGAGCGTCTTGAAATCCAATCTGTTTATCATAGGCGACCGCGAGACGGGGCTCTTCGCGTTCCAAAAGATGTACCGCGCCTTCCTCACCACAAAGGATTTCATGCTGAGCGACGATGAGAAGCGCGACTTCTGGCGCAGCGCCGGAGACAAATTTTTAGACCAGGGCTACTTCCTGGACGCGATAGACTGCTACGAAAAGTGCGGCAACCCCGACGGGATGCTCAGGGCGATAGTCGAATATTCTACCAGGAACGTCGTTTACAGCAGAGAACACTCAAACTACCTCCTAAAAGAACTGTCGCTATTGAGCAAGGAGTTCGTCGAGCAAAACCCAGTCGCGGAGTTCATGACCGCCGTATCCCTCGTCAACAAGCTGGAGCTCGACAAGGCTTACGAGATTCTTGACGGTTTGACCGGAAAACTCCGTCTCCCCGAAACCAAACCCCTTTTGGGCGAGGTCTACTGGCTGATGGGACAGGTCAACATGATGCTCCCGAAACCCGTTTACGCCAAATTCTTCAAACTGGCGAGCGAGTGCCTGCCCAATGGCTCGGACCATAAGAATTACATGCACATCAGGAACACAGACGTACTGATGTTGGAAAACGACCTGCCCGGCGCTGTAGAGCGCACCGAAAAAGAGATCAACGAAACCATGCCCTACTACACGCGGGCGGCAAGAGGCGGCGGGAGCGGGCTCAATTACCTCTTTTCAGCCGAAGCGGGCTATCACAGGTTCGACTTCAACGGAGCGAAGGAGTATGCGCACAAGGCGATTTTCGCCGCGATGGACGCGGGACAGCACGACATACTCGGCAACGCCCACATGATACTTGCCAGGACAGCCATAATGCAGGGCGATTTTGGCGAGTGCATGACCCACATCACGTTCGTGAGGGACTACATAAACGATAGGGAACTCACCGAACTTTACGAGCTGAGGGATTGCGCGATGGCGACGATTTATATCACAGTCGGGGATTTCAGTTCGATCGCGCTTTGGATCATCTCGCCGGAGATGAACAAGGCCAACATGAACCGCCCGATGGCTATCGGGGGGCGCGAGAAGATAGTCCAGGCTGAATATCTGGTGGCGTCCGAAAAATATCACGAGGCCATAGCATTCCTGGAACACAACGAGGAACTCTACAGGTTGCAGAGCAGGTGGATAAACGTGCTCAAGTGCCTTGTGCTGCGCGCGGTCGCTAACCTTAAGCTAGGAGATACGGAACGCGCGCTCTCTCTTTTCTGGGACGCCTACGAAAAGGCGCGGGGGAACAGGATCATAACGCCCTTCGTTGAGAGCGCCGGCAGCATGAGGAGGTTGGCCGAGGCGGCCAAAAGATCCGATAAATTTAAATTTGACGGCGATTGGCTGGATGACGTTTCCAGGAAAGCGTCCACTTTCGCGAAGAGGCTCACCACTATCGCAAGCGAATACAACAGGCACGGCGGCTCTCGCGCGGCTGCACAGCCCAGCAAGCTATCGAGGCGCGAGATAGAGGTTCTGGGGAATCTTTCGCAGGGTCTGACACGCGATGAAATCGCCGCCGCGAACTCGCTGTCCATCAACACGGTAAAGAGCGTCATACGGAGCGTCTACAACAAACTCGGCGCGGTAAACCGCGCCGACGCGGTGCGAATCGCCACGTCGATGCGGCTCCTGAAATAAATGAAAGACCGATTATATAAAGGACGGGTGGCAAGATGATGGAGAACATAACGGACTACGAGACGGTATCGCTCGATACTGAGCGCGGGGCGCTCGCCATAATAGACCAGACGAAACTCCCCGGCTCTTTCGAAATCCTCTATCTCACGAAGCAGGAGGATATCCACCGCGCGATACGAACATTGCAGGTGCGCGGCGCGCCGGCCATAGGGGTCGCCGCGGCGATCGGGCTTTATCTGGCGGCGCTTGAAATAGATTCTGACGTGTACGAGGTTTTTTATGGCAAATTCAAGGCCGCGAGCGACTATTTGGCCTCGTCGCGCCCGACGGCGGTGAACCTCTTTTGGGCGCTTAGGCGCATGGAGGAGGCGGCGAGCCGGAACAGCGATCTTCCCGTCCCGCGCATCAAAGAGCTGCTTCGCGCGGAGGCCGTGTCCATTCACGACGAGGATATCCGCGTCTGCCGAGCGATAGGCGAACACGGTTTGAGCCTCATCAAAGACGGAGACGGCATCCTCACCCACTGCAACGCCGGCCAGCTCGCGACAGTGAAGTACGGAACCGCGCTCGCTCCCATTTACCTGGGACGCGAGAAGGGCTATAACTTTCGCGTCTTCACCGACGAAACCCGCCCCCTCCTCCAGGGATCGCGCCTGTCGTCGCTAGAGATGTCATCCATCGGAGCGGACACCACAGTCATCTGCGACAGCATGGCGTCCTCCGTTATGAAAAACGGCTGGGTTCAGGCGGTATTTGTCGGCTGCGACCGCCTCGCCGCAAATGGGGACGCCTGTAACAAAATCGGAACCTCCGGCCTTGCCATAATCGCGAAACACTACGGCGTGCCGTTCTACGTCTGTGCGCCGACCTCGACGATAGACATATCGGCCCGAAGCGGCGCTGATATCGTGATAGAGGAGCGCCCCCCTGAGGAGGTCACTGAGATGTGGTTCAAGGAGCGCATGGCCCCGGAAGGCGTAAAGGTGTACAACCCGGCCTTCGACTGCGCCGAAAACACTCTCGTAACCGCCGTCATAACCGAACACGGCGTCATCCGGCCGCCGTTCGGCGAGAAACTGGCGGAACTCTGTTCACGGCAGGAAAAATAACAATTATACTTTGACCATATTCAACAAGATTGATCAAGCCCGCTTAACTCATTTTTATAGCAATATCGCTTATCGCGAGCGAGATCCGTCTAAACTTCTATCCAAAATGCCGTTCCTGGTGGTATGCTTATATACTGTAGTCTTTCGCGTTCGCGCGGCGGACTATAGTAATATCAACAATGGAGCGCTGAATCTGGAGGAATTGGGATGAAGATGGAAACAATATCGACATGGCACCTGGTAAAGAGCGAGGATCTCAATCATCACGGGACGCTGTACGCCGGACGAGCGACTGAATGGATGGTCGAGGCCGCTTTTATCGCCGCTTCTTACGCTGTCGGCGACGAACACGTTGTCTGTCTGCGCATAAACAGCCTGCTTTTTATGAAACCAGTCCAGAAGGGGCATATCCTGACCTTCACGAGCAGATTGGTTCACGGGGGGCGTTCGAGCCTGACGGTATACGTAGAGGTCTTGAACCGGATGACGAATGAATTTTTCGTGGATGGATTCTTCACCTTCGTACGCGTGGACGAACACGGCAAACCGATGCCGCACAATATCACCATAGAACCCTTCGGCGACGAGGAAAAGCTGCTGGAAGAAAGGGTCCAAACACTTCTAGAGGCGGCTAAAGCCGAGAGCGTGAAAAAATAAAAAAATACGCGGCAGCCGGTCGATGTTGAACCGGTCGCCGCGTATTTTTTTATTTTCAGTGCGCCCTCACGATCTCCTTTACGACCATCAACCTGCTCAGGACGGAGCGCTCGTTCTCCTCCAGCTTCATCGAGATGCTGCGGACTGTTTCCGTGAACGATGGGATCATAACGTGCTCCAGAGCGTTTACCCGCCTGCGGGTGCGTTCGATCTCAAGCGCCATCAGCTTGAGCCCCTTTTCGGCGGCCGCAAGATCAACGAGGCGGCGGATGACGAGTGAGAAGCGCTCGAGCGCGACATCCAGGCTTCCCGGAGAAGATGCCAAGCCGTAACTGATCTCGACGCGGCTCTCCGGCATGTGGAATGTCGGTATGTTCACGCTCATAACGTTATGATAGCTGACGCGCACGTTTGTGGAACCGCCCGCGAGCAGAAGCGACTGCTCTATCATAGAGGGCAGAGTCTGGGCGCGGGCTATCCTGAAGCTGTTATAGCAAAGTTCAAGTTCGCGCTCCACATCCTCACGGAGCGCCTTTACCTCGCGTGCCTTCCGCAGAAATTCTTTTATAAGCGCGTCCTGCTTGTCCTTCAAGAGCTTATGCCCGCGCTTCGCGACGATGACGCGCTTTTTAAGGCGTGACAGCTCCATCCGGTTCGGGTTTACGTTGAGAACCTTCGCCATCGACAGCCTCCTTACTCAGCGGCCGCCGCCGCTGTTCGTGCGCCCTCTGCTTCCTCGGCCTTTTGCGCCAGCAGCGGCCGAAGGTATTTCTCAATATACGCATCCCTTATACGCTTCAGTTCCTTTGCGGGGACGAGCGTCAGAAGATCCCAGCCAAGCTGAAGCGTCTCCTCGATCGTTCTGTTCTCGTATTCGCCCTGCCGGACATAAGTGTCCTCAAAGAGATCCGCGAACTTGGCAAACGCCTTGTCCTCGTCGCTCAAAGCGCCCTCGCCCAGGATGACGGCCAGCTCCTTGGCCTCTTTGCCCTGCGAATACGCCGCAAAGAGCTGGTTCATCAGATCGGCGTGATCCTCCCTGGTCTTGCCGACGCCTATGCCCTTATCCTTCAGCCTCGACAGCGACGGCATGACGTCCACGGGCGGGTAAATGCCCTTCCTGTGCAGGCTGCGGCCCAAAATGATCTGACCTTCCGTTATGTAACCGGTGAGGTCGGGGATCGGGTGCGTTTTGTCGTCCTCTGGCATCGTAAGTATCGGGAACTGAGTGATAGAGCCGTTTTTGCCCCGAATACGCCCCGCCCTCTCATACATCGTCGCCAAGTCGGTGTAGAGATAACCCGGATAGCCGCGGCGTCCGGGAACCTCCTTCCTGGCCGCCGATATCTCGCGAAGCGCCTCGCAATAGTTTGTAAGGTCCGTCAGTATGACTAGGACATGCATATCGTGCTCGAAGGCCAGATACTCCGCACAGGTCAGTGCAAGGCGCGGAGTGGCTATACGCTCGATCGCCGGGTCGTCCGCTAAGTTCACGAACATTACCGTGCGTTCGAGCGCGCCGGTCTTGCGGAAATCCTCCATGAAGAATGACGCTTCCTCAAATGTAATGCCCATTGCCGCGAATACGACCGCAAACGCGGCGTGGCCGCTTATTACCGTAGACTGCCTCGCTATCTGCGCCGCCATACGGTTGTGCGGCATACCGCTGCCGGAGAATATGGGCAGCTTCTGTCCGCGGACGAGCGGGTTCATACCGTCTATCGTAGAAATACCCGTCTGAATGAACTCAGAGGGATAGTCTCGCGAGAACGGGTTCATCGGGTTGCCGTTCACATCCAGGTAATCGTCCGGGATGATATCCGCCCCGCCGTCGATCGGCACACCCCGTCCGTTGAAGATGCGGCCCAGCATACTCTTTGAGACGGGCAGCGTCAGAACGCCGCCCAAAAAACGAATCTTCGTGGTGTCGGCGTCAATTCCGTCGCTTCCCTCGTAAACCTGAACGAGCGCTCTGTCCTCCGAAATCTCGAGAACCCTTCCTCTCCTGTGCTCACCGGACGCGAGACGAATCTCCGCAAGCTCGTCGTAGCGCACGTCCGTTATCTTGTCAACTACCATCAGCGGCCCCGAGAGGTTCGAGATGGTACGGTACTCCCTAGGCAACATCTTCCTCACCTCCGGCTGCTGCCAATTTGCCAAGCTCCTCCCCAATCTTTATCTCCAGCGCGTCAAGCTCGGAGAGGTTAGACTCCTCCACATAGCGCATTCTCGCTATATCCTCGCGCACCGGCGCGTGAAGGAGATCCCGGAGCAGCGCTCCGTGTGAGAGAGCCTGCATGCCGTGCCTGTGAAACATGAGAATGTTCCTCAGCATCTTCACCTGCTTGTCCATAGACGCGTATGTGTCTACCTCGTGGAAGGAGTTCTGATGGAGGAAGTCCTCCCGAATGGATTTCGAGGTCTCCATGACGACGCGCTCTTCCTTTGAAAGGGCGTCGATGCCAACGAGGCGTACTATCTCCTTCAACTGATCCTCCTCTTCGAGGAGTGACATAGCCTGAACCCTCATCTCGCTCCACTCGCCGTCATACTCGTTGTCCCAGTACTCCCCAAGCGTCTCCGCGTACAGTGAATAGCTCGTGAGCCAGTTTATGGCAGGGAAGTGACGCTGATACGCAAGCTGCGCGTCCAGACCCCAGAATACCTTGGCGACGCGCAGTGTGTTCTGCGTGACCGGCTCCGAGAGGTCGCCGCCAGGAGGCGAGACGGCCCCTATGACGGAGACAGCCCCTTCCCGCCCGTCCTTGCCGAGGCATATCGCGCGGCCGGCCCGCTCATAAAACGACGCCAACCTTGTGCCGAGGTACGCCGGATAGCCTTCCTCACCCGGCATTTCCTCCAGACGGCCCGACATCTCGCGCAGCGCCTCCGCCCAGCGGCTCGTGGAGTCCGCCATAAGGGCGACCGAGTAGCCCATGTCGCGGAAGTATTCGGCTATCGTGATTCCGGTGTAAACGGACGCCTCGCGCGCCGCGACCGGCATGTTCGACGTGTTCGCTATGAGCAGGGTGCGCTTCATTAGCGGCTGGCCGGAACGCGGGTCCTCGAGCTCAGGGAACTCCAGAAGGACGTCCGTCATCTCGTTGCCGCGCTCACCACAGCCTATATAAACGACTATCTCGGCGTCGGCCCACTTAGCGAGCTGGTGCTGTATAACCGTCTTGCCGGATCCGAAGGGGCCCGGGACACAGGCGGTGCCGCCGCGAGCTATCGGGAAGAAAAGGTCGATCACTCGCTGCCCCGTCGAGAGAGGGACTTCAGGAGGAAGACGCCTCGCGACCGGACGCGATTTTCTTACAGGCCAGCGCGAGAGAAGGGCAATCTCATGTTTCGCGCCGCTCTCGTCCTTTATTACCGCAACGGTCTCCTCGACGGTGAAACTGCCGCCCCGTATCGAGTCCACCGTGCCTCGGAGTCCCGGCGGAACCATGATCCGATGTTCTACCAGGATCGTCTCCCTCACCGTTCCAAGGATGTCGCCGCTTTCGACAGTGGCGCCTGCCTCGAGGGACGGGACAAAGTCCCATTTTTTCGCGCGGCTGATAGCCGGAACGGATATGCCCCTCGTTATGTATGGGCTGTTCGCGACGGATTCTATGCTCTCAAGGGGCCTCTGGATTCCGTCGTAGAACTGCTCTATCAAACCCGGCCCGAGCTCCACGCTGAGCGCCGCGTTCGTGTCGACTACGATCTCCCCAGGTTTCAGGCCGGAGGTCTCCTCGTACACCTGCACGGACGCCGTGTCGCCGCGAAGCTCGATAATCTCTCCGACGAGCCCCGCGGAACCCACTCGCACCACGTCGAACATGCTTGCGCCCAACATGCCCTTCGCAACGACAAGAGGACCCGATATTTTCGCGATGGTCCCTTGTATATTCTTTTCCACGGCCACTCACATCGCCTCCATTTTCTTAACTTCTTTGCATCCGGCCCACAAGCCGCGGACACAGTGACGGGGCTGGCAATCGGCATTATCCAACATTGAAAATGTCCATTCCGACGGCTCGTTCAGTACTCTTCCTGATAGAGGCCACTCCAATTCCCAGAGATCCGTCCCCGCCCGGGATCGGTATGATGCTGAGCTGTTCGGTCTCGTTGATCTTGTCCACGTCCTCCGCCAAATCCAGGAAAAGCGACTCCTCCATGAACAACACGGCGTAGCCCTCCCTGACCAACCTCCTCACGAGGCTCGCGGCGGAGCTTTTATTCTCGTCGTTTATGATGACGGCCTCGACACCTATCGCCTGAAACGGCAGGACGCTGTCATAGCCGCCCATAGCGGCCATCGGGGCTTCTTTTCCGCTAATAGCCATTCCGCAGCATCCTCCTCGTCTCGTCCCTGCCGGTTGACGCGCCCTTCGATACCAAGGCGATCCTGATGTTCTTTACCTCCATCTCCTTGCCCCAGAGGTACGCCAGCACGTTCTCCAACGCGTCCTGGCTGTACCGGGCGAGCGAAACGGCGTCCCTGCAGTAATCGTCGAGCGCCTTTTCGAGCGCGGCGATCTGCCGGTCGAAACCTCTCTCGTCCAGCGCCTTGGAGACAGCGCCCCCCACTTCGAAGTGAAACAGGGCGCGGCCCCAGCTCTCGAAAGGCTCAGAGAACAGTTGGACGAGGGTATCCACGGACACAGTCCCCCCGCTGTGGAGGAACGCGGCGGCCTTCTGAGCGCTCATTCCAAACCTCTTCAGCCGGAGGAGGTTCCTGAAATTCTCGGAGTCTATACGGGCCTTCACCCACTTCAAGACGCCCGGCTCGTCAAAACCCTCCGCCACCTTCAGCATGGCGGCGAAAAGACCCGCGTCCAGCAGCTTCTCCACCTCGACTATATCGCCCGTCTGCTCCCAAATGGAGAGAGCGGCGGGGATGAGGGACGGCAGGCCGTAGGGCAGGAGGCTGTAATCCTCGGACTCGACGCTCACGATGAGGCTGTCCGTTGGAATAGTTCCAAGGCTGGTCATCAGCTCCCAGCGTTTTTTGCCGCCGCGCTTGGCCAGAAACGAGCTCTTGAGTATGACCTTCACGTTATGAAAGTCATACTGGATTCGGAACAGGTCGACGAGTTCCTTGTCCGGGACGAAAGCCCGCAGTTCCATAATGGACGACAAAAGCTCCGCCTCCAGCGCCGCGTCGTAGCGCTCATGCACAACATTCTCCGCCAGGCTCCTCGCGTAGCATGTCTCGCCCAAGACCTTGAGCGCCTCCGCCAAGTCGCTGGCATCCAACAGCCGCTGGATGACCCCGGCGTCGAGCAGCAAGTGTTCCATAGCGCGGATGCGCGCCACGGCGTAACGGTAATACTCGCGGCGGGACATCAGATCACCTCCATCAGGCCACGGCTGGGAAAAGCCGCTTTACCACCTCTGGCTCGAGCTTTTCCTGGGCGACCCTCATCAACATCTCGAACGAGCAATTGACCGAGACGCGCCCGTTATTGAGGACGAATCCCCCCGAGAAATCCTGCCGGTCAGGGGAGATGACAATCCTTTTCGCGCTGCCGGAGCCCACGGCTTCGATCCACTCTGACCCTATGAACGCCTCGCTCGACGCGATCTCCATCACTTCTCCCCCGGAGCTCAGCGCCTCGCGCAGGAGGCTTTCACAGAACTTCAGATACTCGTCCTTTTTAAGGCCATTCAGGCGGTTGAGGCCTTCGTCGAAAACGTCCTGGATCAACTTCCTCTTTACGCCGAGGTGGAGCTTGTCAACGTCCAGCTTTGCCACTATCTCGCGCCTTTTAAATATCTCCGGGCGCTCCTTTTCGAAGCGCGCCTTGGCGGCATCTTCGAGATGCGTTATCTCCCTTTCGGCGTCGCGCCTTATCTCTCTTTCCCGCTCCTTCGCGGCGGATAATATCTTTTCCGCCTCGTCGCGAGCGTCCCGCTCAATTTTTTCTGTTATCTGGGCCAGCGACATGGTATCCCCCCTTGTCCCGCTGCTCTGCCAATCAGCCTACTTTTATGCCGTTCAGCAGGAAAATGCTCATAAGAAGCCCCAGAACGGCGTATGTCTCGCACATAGCGGGGAGGATGACGGCCTTACCCATCTGATCCGGACGTTTCGAGATCAAGAGGATGCTTGCGGCTGAGGACTTGCCCTGCCAGATGGCCGAATAGAAGCCAACGATCGCAATCGGTACGCAAGCGCCGAAGATACCCAGGCCCTGCCAAATCGTAATGGGCACAGCCGTGGAGAGAAGGCCGATTTTGTTGATTGCCAAAAGCGCGATCAAAAAGCCGTAGATGCCCTGAGTGCCGGGCAGAGCGAGCAAAATCAGCGCGTAAACGAACTTCTTCGGATCCTCGGTAAGGATTCCGGCCGCCGTCTCGTTCGCAATGCCTATGCCACACGCGGAGCCGGAACCGGCGATTCCAACAGCCAGACCCGCGCCCAGCACGACCAGCACCTGCCCCAACTGCGCAGCCATTGTTGTGATTATGTCTTCCATGTTTCATCCTACCTCCCTGAACACTGTTTAATTTTTTTCGGGGCTGCGGCCCCGTTTGATAATTAGGCGCTTGCTTTAAACCGGCTATCCTTTACCCCAGCCCCTCCTTGACCCTCACATATTGGGTCGATATCCCCAAAGGTGAGAACTCCTCCCCGGAAGGCTCGAAAAACTTGCCGAAAAACTCGACGTACTGGAGCCTGAGCGAATGGACAAAAGCGCCCAGTATATTTACAGCCATGCCAAACCCGTGCCCTATGACGAATATCAGAAGCCCAAAGACAAAACCTACCACTGGTATCGCGTCCGACACCATATGCGTCAGCAGGTTCACGACCATCCCTATGGCGGCGGAGCCGAGACCGAGCGCCAGAAGCCTGCTGTAGCTCAGAACATCGCCGAGATAAGCCGTCACGTTGTAAAGGCTCAGCACCCCAGAAAACGCTTTGCCGAACAAGCTGGGCTTGCTCCTGCCCTGAGTCAGCACTAGGGCGGCGGCGCCGGCGCCGGCCATAATCCAGCCGGCCTTAGCCGGTACACCTACAACCCCGCCCGAAGCGAGTCCGCCGAGGACCAATCCGCACAGAAACACTATCCACGCGCCCTGATCGGCAAGGGCGGCAAACATGTCGCCCTTGCGCATGTTCTCCGCGAACGCCAGAGCGAGCCCGAACATTATCTGGATGAAACCGAGTGCCATCGCTACCCCAAGCATTGTCATCGGGTCGTTCATAGGATCCAGAATCTTCAACTTTTCAAGGGGCGCCAGGAAATGCAGGAAGGAAAAACTCGTTATGCTGTCTCCAAACCACGAGAAGGTGATCGCGCCGAATATCACCGCTCCGATATTGCCTATTATGAGAATCTTTATGAACTTTGCGAGTATCCCTGTAATATGCTTGCGCATCAGGAGAAACAGCAAGCCCGCGACTATAAGAAGGCCGTACCCCGCGTCTCCGTAGCAGATACCGAAAAACATGTAGAAAAACGGCGCGGTGGCGGCGGTAGGGTCGATCTTCCCGTATGTCGGGGTACCGTACATCGTAATCAGCGGCTCCATCGGACTCGCCAGGCCCCGGTTGCGCAAAAACGTCGGCGGCAACTCGCCATCTTCCGGCTCGACATAGACCATCTCCACCAAATTCTCGTATGGCGCTGCGGCTTCCTTGAAAACGTCTAGGGCGCTTTCCGGTATCCAGAAGGACAGGATCGTGATCTGCTCCGTCTGCTCCCCGGACACGAGCGACTCCAGCTTCGCTTTCCCGATATTCCAGTAATCCGTGCAGCATTGGCAGAGGTCATAGGATTCGTTCGCGACAGAGGTTATTTCCTTAACTGCCGCGGCTTCTTCCGCCTTGAAGCCCTCCGCTTCCACAGTCAGGGCGGAAAGTTCTTCCCTGGGAGTGCGCGTGAGGTGGGGCGACACTTCTATCCTAGCCGACTGGCGTCCCTTCGTACCGGACGGGCCGGACAGCATCTCCTGAAAGGCGTCGGCTTTTTCCCTCGGATAAATAATCGAGACCACCTGAGTCTCGCTCTTTGCCGCCGTGGGCAGGGCCAGGAACTCGACCTGATCCCCGAACGCCGTCTCGCAAGCGGATTCGAGCGAAGCCACGCCGGAAACAGGAACCGACAGGAGCGCGCCGGCTACTTTTTCCGCGCCTTTGTTATAGAAATCCAAAGAGCAAGGCAGCTCCGCAAGCGGAGTGACCTGGGCAATGAGCCCCGATACCCTGGACAGGCCGGACCTGGCGTCGGAGAGCCTTTTCTCGAGCGACCTGACCAGCTTGACTGTCTTTACGAACCTATCGCCGGAGGCCATATCCGCGAGCTGCCCCATAGTGTACTCCGGGGCGTCGCCCAGAGCGACGGCCATGCCGCCGCCCTTCTTCGTCGCGAACGGGTCTAGAAACCGCGTCACGAAACGGGCGTCGGCCAGTAATTCGTCGATCTCCCTCAACCGAAGTTTGAGAGGGGCGATCTCCGCTCCATCGGCGTTATTCCGGTCATGTGGAACGAACTGACAGCAACCGAGAGACTGAACCCTGTCGATCAGATCGTCGGAGACTGATTTATGGACAGCGATGCGCGCTTTTTGCATTGACTCAATTGCCATATCCAGACATCACCTCTTTTACGAGCCAGTCCGCCACACCGGCCACCTTGTTTTTGCCGTCCAGGTAAAACTCGTCCGCGGTCGTCCGCCCTCTTTCCTCAATTTCGGCGGCCTTGGCTTCCGCTTCCGCTTCCGCTTGCCGGACACTCTCGCGGAAATCCCTGTGCGATTTCTGCCTGGCCTCCTTGATGGACAGCTCGGCGGCGGCGCGCGCTGAAGCCAAAATCTTCGCGGCCTCCCGCTTTGCGGATACTATTAACTCCTTGGCCTCCGCCTCCTTAGTCCTGATTTCGTCAGCCATACTCTCAGCCAACCATGCCACCCCCCTTCATTAAATAATCTTTAAAACACCGGAACCTTTATTATGATTTGCCCTGTTGATTATACCGCGAGCCTGTATATCTCCAGAACATCCTGCCATAAGAGTTTTTTCAAGCCTCCGAGCGGTTTTTCAGCGCCAAACGCCGCGCCGGTCGCGTTCTTTGCCATAAACTCGAAATCCCTGCCGTCAATGCCGAAGTCGCAAAGGGACGAAGGAAGCCCAAGCCGCGAGAAAAAGGCGCGAAGCCTCGCGATGCCCTCCGCCGCCAATCCCTCGATATCCCTGGAAGGGGCGGCCCCCATGACGTTCATGGCGAACTGAGCGAACATACCGGCGTTATCACCGCAAACGTACTCCATCCAAAAGGGTATGATAACGGCAAGACCTGCGCCGTGAGCGATGTCGTAGACCGCCGAAAGCTGGTGTTCGATGCGATGGCTCGCCCAGTCCTCCTCGCGGCCCATTCCGAGGAGTCCGTTGTGCGCGAGCGTCGAGCTGAAGGCTATTTCCGCCCAGGCGTCGTAATTCCGCTGGTCGTCCATAAGAAGGGGCGCGTTTTTTATGATGGTTCTGAGCGCCGCTTCGCATAAACCGTCAGTCAGGTCGGTATGCGCGGTATTTGTGAAATACCGCTCGAAAATATGGCTCATCATGTCCGCCACGCCATTTGCGATTTGATTTTTGGGCAGCGTGAAAAAGAGCTCAGGGTTGACAACGCTTGCGAATGGGCGCAGGAGATCGCAATGATAACCTATCTTAAGTTTTTTCTCCTCATTTGAGATGACGGAGACCGGGCTGGATTCGCTCCCGGCCGCCGGTATGGTCAGCACAACGGCCAGTGGAAGGGCGTTTTTAGCGCTGGCATTCCCCTCGAAGAAGTCCCAAACGTCCTCATCGTGACAAGCTCCCATCGCTATCGCCTTCGCCGAATCAATGACGCTCCCGCCTCCCGCGGCCAGGATCAGGTCCACGCCCTCGGAACGGCAAAGCTCGACGCCGGCGCGGACGAGCGACAGGCGCGGATTGGGAACAACCCCGCCAAGCTCGACGAACCCGACGCCGTTTTCCCTTAACGATGAAGTTATCTCTTTGTAAATTCCCGAACGCTTCAAACTCCCGCCGCCGTAGTGCAAAAGAACCTTTTTCGCGAGAGGCGCCACCAAAGCGCCTGCTTCTTTATGCTTACCCCTGCCGAACAAGATGCGTGTCGGCGAATAAAAATCAAAATCTAACACAAAAAATCACTCTCCCGAAAACTATGGAACGCCCCATCAGCTCTCTATACCCTTTCGGGCCCGAACGCCCCCGCTGTAATAGTGCTTGATCTCCCTCATTTCAGTGACGAGATCAGCCCTCTCGATCAGCGAAGCGGGAGCGCCCCTGCCCGTTATGACGAGCTCCGTGTCGTCCGGGCGCGCTTCCACGAAACGAAGCAGCTCCCCCTCGTCCAGAAGCCCGAGCTTCACGGCCACGTTGGCTTCGTCAAGGACGACCAGCCGATACCGCCCGCTTTTCATCTCGCTCGCGGCGTCCTCCAGGCCGTTTCTAGCGGCGGACTTGTCCTCCTCGGTCGGGGCTCTCATGATGAAACATCCCAGCCCATACTGTCTGCAAGTCAAAGTGCCAAGTCCCTCGCCGGACATCTTCTCAAGCGCCTCTATCTCGCTGTACTTCCCGCACTTGATGAACTGAGCGAAGAATACATTCAGTCCTGCCCCTACAGCCCTCACGGCGAGTCCTATCGCAGCGGTCGTCTTCCCTTTGCCGTCACCGGTGTAAACCTGCAAATAACCAGCGGTAAACTCGTCCCGCATGTTATCGTAAACGGAAACTTTTGCCATAAACTTAAAAAACCTTCCCTAACCCGGAAGCGCGCGCAAGCGGTCAGCGCGGGTGGGGTTGTACTCCTTATGTCCGGCGAGGGTGAAAAACGCGAGTTCCTCCTGCAACTCGGCGGAAAGGTTCGTCAGGCCCTCCGCTCCCTGCGCGATGCGTTCGGCAGCACCGGCCACCTCTACGACGCTCGTTCTGATATTGTCGCCGGCTTTCGCGGTATCGCTTATCCTTACGGACATATTCTGTATCGTCTCCGCTATCTCCTCGCTGGAAGCGGCCTGTTCCTGGGCAACCGCCGCGAGATCCTGCGTCGAGGACGCTATTTCCCTCAGATATTCTATCATCTTGTTGATAGCGGATTCCGTGTCGGCCGAGAGCTCTTTTGCCCTTGTCGATTTTTCGACGTTTGCCTGGGAGAAGTTCACGATGGAATCGAGCTCACTCGTTATCTTCGAGGCAAGATCCGCGATATTCTTAGCCGCGACATTGCTGTCCTCGGCGAGTTTACGAACTTCCTCGGCGACTACGGCAAAGCCCCGCCCGGCGTCGCCGGCGCGGGCGGCCTCTATCGCGGCATTGAGCGCCAGGAGGTTTGTCTGATCCGCTATGCCGCCTATCTGGGACACAAAGCCCTGTATCTGGCGCGCCCTGTTGCCAAGCTCCAGCACGGCCGTCGTCGTAGCGGTCGATGACTTCTCGACCTCGCTGATGCCTCCGACCACACGCTTGACCGCGTCTACGCCCGAATCCCCGGCAGTAATGGCCTCGTCGACCTTGCGGGCGATATTTGTGCCCTTTTCGGCGGTTGCCTGTGCGCCCGCGGCAACCTCCTCAACGGAAGCGTTTACCTCTTCGCCCGACGCCGCCAGCTTGTCCAAGTTGGAGCCCATATCCTCGATGTTCGCCCTAAATTCTTCCACGGAGGCGTTTGTTTCCTGGGCCGCGGCGGAAAATTCATGCGCGGTCTCCGCGATATTGCGGCTTCCTTCGTTCACGGCGCCGATAACCCGGTTCAGCGCGGACGACATGTCATCGAGCGCCGTTCCGACCTGCGCGATTTCATCCTTACCCTCGCTCTTGAGGGACACCGTGAGGTCACCGTGCGCGAACTTCTCCACGCCCTCGCGGAGCGTCTTCAGCGGGTTCGTTATCATCCTCGCTATCAGTAATCCGGCCAGTGCGCCCACGACAACGGCTATCGCAGAAAGGATCAAAGTCAGCCGGATCGAAGCGCTCGCGTTTTCGATCGACGCAAGCTTGGTCTTGTCCGCCAGATTCATCAGAAGATCCGTAAGTTCCCCATAGCAGCCGAAGTATTCTTTCTCCAGAGCGCCCATCTCCGGCGTCGCGAGCAGGGCGTAGCCCTCCTCGTTCTTGTTCTCCACTCCCAATCTGAGCGCCTCGTCCTGAATCGGGCCAATCTTTGCCCTCGCAGCTTCCAGGCGGGCCAGGATCACCTTCTCCTCTTCGGTCATGTTGGTCTTTTTATACCGGGCTATCGCGTCGGCCACTTGCCTTCTTCTTTCGACTATCTCGGCCTGGTACGTCCTCGACACGCTTTCGTCGATCTCTTGGACGCTCGACATGACGATGTACCTAGCCTCGTGCGCGTCCGACTGTGCCTGGCTCATGTAAATCGCTGGGGACGCGAAATCATCGTAGAGGAGCACCATGGCGTCCTCCATATTCTTGCCAGATCGATAAGCCAAGTATGAAACCACTATCAGAAGGATAAGCATCAGGGTCACGCACGACATAATCTTGCCAATAGTCTTCATATTCCTGAACCACGACATCCTAATCAGCCCCTTTGTTTGCAGATATTTTTGTAAAAGGATATTAACACAAAAACGCCCTCATGTCGCAATGAACACTATCTTTATTGCCATATAATTTAGAAAAAGATGAAAATCACCTGAGAAAAATTCTGAAGGCCTCTACATCGGCCAGGCTGCCCTCCGTAAGGCCGGAAATGAGCGGCAATTCGCGCCACTGCCCGCCGATCATGCACACTACGCTTCCGACGCGGCTCAAGGCGTCTTCTGACTCGCTTGGACGTATGTATCCCCTGAAGAACGGGGCATGCCCGGTCAAATCCTCGAAGTCTATGCCCCTTAAGACTATATATTGGCTCATCCTGCGCGTTTTCTGCATCTCCTTGGAGTATGTGTGCGTGAGAGGGACTATCTGAAAACCGCCGATATCGTATTTATTCGTCGTCGAGACGCAGATGACGCCCGGGTGATTGGCGCGGACTTTGCCGAGACTTTGATATAGGCTTCCCTCGAAGCGCCCGGTCCCGGTCACGCCGCTCTCGACGACCGCGAACTGGTGATCGCCCTTCCCGTCGTGATACCAAGCCAGACCGCCCTCTTTGTTCTCTATTTCGATGTAGTCTATCTCATCTTCAGGCTCGTATACACGAATCTCGATCGCCTTAGCGTACTTGAACAGATCCATGCTGTTAAACAGGACAGGCACGCCAACCTGATTTATTATGTACACGGGACTGCCCACAAACGGCGCGTATCTGCCCCACAACCCCGCGCCGCCGACGCCCTCAACAACGAAAGAAGTCCCCATGCCGGACGCCGCGACGAATGTCTCAGAGGGAATCAGGCTGATCGTCCGGCCAAGACCGCCCTCCACCGATACCTGTATGTGGTGCGCGTTGGCGGCGGACGCTATCACCTGGCCTCCTATCCCATACTTGCTCGCCGTAAAACCCGGATATCTGCTCTTAATCGGCACGCCCCGCACTTTCCCCACATCGATGGACCGCCCGTCGGGAAATATCACCTTCGCCTGTTCCCCGAGCTCAGCCGGAATATGTATCGTAAACATGAGCAGTTCAGGATTCTCTCTAAGATACACAGAGGCGGAGGCCGGTATATCGAAAGCCAAAAACGGGAACGCCGCGGACAGAATAAGCGCAATAATAACGCATAGTGAATTCACTGACTTTGTTTTAAAGGCTTGAACAAGGCCAAACATAAAGTGAAATCGCCACCTTTTCTGGTATGATAGCAAATCAGTATCTGTAATCGCAATCGTTCCTTACGATACCAGCTTGCCGTTTTTAGTCAAGCAACACTGCGGTATTTTGTTTAGTAGTTTGGTTGTTATGTTGCGCAATATTGCCTTGAGCAATTAAAATGCGTTTGTGGTGATATAAAAGATGCGGAGGGAACCAATATGCCCGAGAGAGAGAGGATTTACCTTTCGCCGCCTCACATGGGCGGCAGGGAGATGGAATACATACAGGAGGCGTTTGACACAAACTGGATAGCGCCGCTTGGTCCCCACGTCGAAAATTTTGAGCGCGAGTGCGCGGAGGCGGCCGGCGTAAAGGCCGCGCTCGCGTTGGTTTCCGGCACCGCCGCGGTTCACCTGGCCGCTAAGGCGCTCGACATAAAGCCCGGCGACTTATTTTTCTGTTCTTCCCTGACATTCGTGGCGTCGCTCGCCCCACTTGTTCAAATGGGCGGCGTTCCCGTCTTCATAGACTCGGACCCGGACTCGTGGAATATATCCCCGCAGGCTCTGGAACGCGCGTTTAGGGACGCCGAGTCGTCCGGGCAAAAGCCGAAGGCGGTCATACTGGTCAACCTCTACGGGCAGCCCTGCGACATGGACCAAATTCTTCCGCTGTGCGGGGAGCGCGGCGTCCCGGTCATAGAGGATGCAGCCGAATCCGCAGGCTCTCTGTACAAAGGCAGACCAACCGGGTCGTTCGGCGCGTTCGGCTTTTACTCCTTTAACGGGAACAAGATCATAACGACGTCCGGCGGAGGGATGCTCCTCTCGGACGACGAGGAGGCCATCGCCAAAGCCCGCTTCCGGTCGACTCAGGCTCGGGAAAAAGCGCCGTGGTATCAGCACTCTGAACTGGGCTACAACTTCCGCATGAGCAACATCCTTGCCGGCATAGGCAGAGCGCAGCTAAAGCTGTTAGAGGACAGGGTCGCCAGGCGCAGGGCCATCTTCGATCGGTACAGGAAAGGGCTCGGCGATCTGCCTGGGATCTCGTTCATGCCGGAGTCCCCGCATAGCAGGTCAAATCGCTGGCTTACGACGCTAACCGTAGACCCGGGCCTTGCCGGCACGACAAATTTAAAGATAATGGACGCGCTCGCCCGGGAAAACATCGAATCGCGCTCGGTCTGGAAGCCCATGCACCTGCAGCCCGTATTCATGGGCGCAAAGTATTACGAACACGACGGTGACCAGAGCCGCCGCCTGTTCGAAAACGGTCTCTGTCTGCCGTCCGGATCGAACCTGTCTTTAGAGGATCAGGCGCTCGTCATACGGTTGGTTCGAGGAGCCATTCGGTAGGGCGCGGTGTTCTACAGGGTAACGAAAAGGTTGATGGACCTATTCTGCTCGGTTCTCGGGCTGCTCCTCTTATCGCCCATCATGGTATGGGCAGCCGCCATGATAAGGCGGAAGATGGGCCCTCCCGCCGTCTTCACGCAGCCCAGAGCGGGAAAGGACGGTGAGTCGTTCCTCCTGTACAAGTTCAGGTCGATGACGGACGAACGTGACGCGTCCGGCGAGCTTCTCCCGGACGGGGAACGTCTTACGGATTTTGGACGTTGGCTCCGGAGGACGAGCATCGACGAACTCCCGCAGCTCTGGAACGTCATCAGGGGCGATATGAGCATCGTCGGGCCTCGCCCGCTTCTTATGGAATATGTGCCGCTTTACAGCGAAACCGAGCGCAGGAGGCTCGACGCGCCGCCCGGGATAACGGGCTGGGCGCAAATCAACGGCCGCAACGCCATATCGTGGCGTGAAAAGTTCGCGCTGGACGTTTGGTATGTCGAAAACAGAGGCGTCATGCTTGACGTCAGGATAATCCTGCTTACAATAAAGAAAGCCCTCTCGCGGGAGGGCGTCTCTGCACAAGGAGAGGCCACAATGCCCCGTTTTTTGGGCGGACGCGACAGGAGCGATGATAAGTGAAGGACAAGATAATAGAAATCATGCGTAAAATTCTGCCTGACGCCTCGATGGAGACGTCCATGGACAACAACCCTTCGTGGGATTCGCTGAAGACCCTTCAAATCGTGATGGCCCTGGACGAGGAGGGTATCGCGATACCGTTCGAGAGGATAGCCGAAATTCGTTCCGCGGCCGATATACTCGCGATGGCGGGCGAATAACGGGCGGGTGATACTATGACCATCGCGCTTCTCTCCAACGTCACAGTAACCTCCTTGGCAATGAGGCTCAATAAGGACGTGCGCGAGGAGGTATACAGTCCAGGCGGGTACAATACATGGCTGCAGGAGCTGGCGGATCCTGAATCCGAGCTCTACTCGAACAACCCTGAGATTGCCTTCATAATACTGCACGGGACCTCGCTGTTCGGAGAGGACGGAGCGGGTTCGCCCGAGGAGGCCAAGGCCGCGCTCGCCCCGATGGCGGACGCGATAGGGCAGGCCGCCGCAAACCGCGAAAAGACGGTCTTTGTCGTCTCCACCCTCGACATTCCCATCAATAAAATACGCCCGCTCGTCTCCCGCGCATTCGAGCCATACGCCTCCGCGTTCTGGCGCGAGGAGATGGAACGGCGCGGAATACCGCTCATCGATCTTGGAGAGATGGCGTCCGCCATAGGAAGAAAGCACTTTTACAACAATAGGGTATGGTACATGGGTTCGCTTCCGTTTTCAAAGAGCGGCGAGGAGGCTATCGCGGCTGAGATGGCGAGGATTCGGAGGGCCATTATCGGCGCAAGGAGAAAGTGCCTCGCGCTGGATCTCGACGGAACGCTCTGGGGCGGCGCGATAGGAGAACTCGGCGTTGAGGGCGTACATTTGGATTTAACCGGTTCCGGCTCGCGCTTCCGTGATTTTCAGCGCAGGGTGCTGGATCTGAAGGAGAGCGGCGTACTGCTGGCGATAATCTCCAAAAATAATATGGAGGACGCGATGACCGGAATAAGAGAACACCCGGCCATGCTGCTCAAGGAACAAGATTTCGCCGCAATAAGGGCCAACTGGGCGCCCAAACCGGAGAACCTCCTCTCGATATCGAAGGAGTTAAACATCGGCGTCGACTCCTTCGTCTTTATCGACGACAACCCCGTCGAGCGCGAGACTATGCAGATAGCGTTCCCCGAAGTGGCTGTTCCTAACTTCCCGTCCGACTCGGCGCAGCTCGAAAATTTTATGATCGAAACGGCGCGGGACTATTTCCTCCAGTTCAGATCGACGGATGAGGACAGGGTAAAGACCGAGCAGTATCGGGCTGAGGCGGACAGGCGCGAATACATGAGCTCATTCGCGAGCCTGGATGAATACCTGGCCTCACTTGATATGACGCTCTCGATCGAGGGGCTGTCGAGGAGCAATATCTCCCGCGCGTCACAGCTCACCCAGAAGACGAACCAGTTCAACCTCACATCCATCAGATACTCGGAGGCGCAGATGAAGGAAATGGCGGCTGACCCGTCGATTAAGTGCTGCATAGGCGAGCTTCGCGACCGCTTCGGAGAGTACGGGAACATCGCCCTTTGCGTGGCAAGGCTTTCGGGCGAGCCCCATAAAACGGCCTCGATAGATGTGTTCCTTATGAGCTGCAGGGTTATGGGACGCGGCGTCGAAAGCGCCTTTTTAAGCGCGATAGAGCAAGACCTGCGCGATGCCGGCGTTTCGGAAATAGAGGCGCTCTATCAGCCTACCGGCAAGAACGAGGCCGTTCGCGATTTTTGGGAGAAAATGGGTTACCTGGTAACAGGCCGCACCGAGAACGGCGGGGTGAAGTACGCGCTTTCCGCGGACGCGGCGCCGAGCAGGACAGTCGCTGTCCGCGTTCGCGAAAAAAAGGACATATACCGGACGATGCCATGCCAAGGCTCCTGATTGCGACGACCGTACCGGAAACTATCAGGGCGTTTTTGCTGCCGTACGCGGACTTTTTCAGACAAAAGGGCTGGAGGGTGGACGCGATGGCGCGCGGCGTCACGTCGTCGCCGGAACTGGCGGGACACTTCGACGAGCTTCTGGACATAAACTGGAACAGGAACCCCTTAGCCCCCGCAAACCTCGGCGAGTGCGCCCGCATCCGTGAAGCGGCGGAGCGCGGCTCTTACGATATCGTTCACGTCCATACCCCGGTGGCCGCGTTCGTGACGCGCGCGGCTCTCCGAGGGATGCGCGCGTCAGGTTTGAAAGTCGTCTACACCGCCCACGGATTTCACTTTCACAGGGGCGGCTCGCCGGCGCGAAACTTTGCGTTCAAGACGCTCGAACGCATTGCGGGACACTGGACAGACAAGCTGGTGGTTATCAATCGCGATGATTTCGAGGGCGCTAAAAAATATCACATCGCGAGCGATTCGGCTCTCTGCTATATGCCGGGCATAGGCCTCGACTTCTCAAAATACGATAAGACACGGTCAGGCACGGGCGAAACGGAGGCAATCCGCGCTGAATTGGGGATGGCACCGGAGGACGCGCTTTACACAATGATCGCGGAATTCATCCCCCGCAAGAGGCACAAGGACGCGATAGAGGCCCTTGCGCTCTCGAAGAAAAAGGAAATACATATAGCGTTCGCCGGTGAAGGCCCCCTGCTCGACGAGACGAAGGAACTCGCGAAGAGCCTCAATGTAGCAAAGCGCGCGCACTTCCTGGGCTTCAGGAGCGACATACCGCGCCTCCTGCGCGCTTCGCGCGCCGCGATCCTGACGTCGGGACAGGAGGGTCTCGCGCGCTCGCTGATGGAGTCGGCCTGTATCGGTACTCCTATAATTGGCGCGGACGCCAGAGGCATACGCGACGTCGTACTCCCGGACAGAGGTCTCCTTTATCCCGTGGGCGACGTATACGCGCTCCGCGACGCCATCCTTCGCGTCGCAAGCGACCCGCTGCCGCCGGCGAAACCAGACCCGGAATGGAGAATAGAGAACCTGCTGGCAAAGCACGAGGAGCTGTACGGCGGACTGCTTGACACGACACCCAAAAGGGAGGCGGCATTATGATGATTCTTGTGACCGGCGGCGCCGGATATATCGGCAGCCATACCTGCGTAGAATTGATGAAGGCCGGTTGCGGCGTCATTATCGCCGATAACCTGGTCAACGCGAAGGCGGGGGTTATCCATAGGATAGAGAGGATAACCGGCAAGGCCGTAAAATTCTATAAGGCGGACGTCTGCGACGAAGCCGCATGTGAAGGGATATTTACGGAAAACGCAGATATCTGGGCCGTCATCCACTTTGCCGCGCTCAAGGCTGTTGGAGAGAGCGTCCAGAAGCCGCTCGACTACTACGGCAACAATCTGACCGGTACCCTTTGCCTCTTAAATACAATGAAGATGCACGGCATAAATCGTTTCGTCTTCTCATCGTCCGCAACGGTATACGGAAACCCCGAATCCGTGCCGGTACGAGAGGATTTTCCAACTTCCGCCACCAACCCATACGGCGCGACAAAGCTCTTCATCGAGCGAATCCTGAGCGACGTCTCCGCCGCGGACGCGGATTTCAAGGCGGCGATCCTCCGCTACTTCAACCCCATAGGGGCTCACGAGAGCGGACTTATCGGGGAGGACCCGAACGGCATCCCCAACAACCTAGTCCCGTATATCGCGAGGGTAGCCGCCGGCAAGCTGGAGTATGTAAGGGTCTTCGGCAGCGACTACCCAACTCCTGACGGGACTGGGGTGAGGGACTACATTCATGTGGCGGATCTCGCCCGCGGTCACGTCGATGCGTTAAAAAAACTCGACGGAAACGGAGCCGCGTTTATCTGCAACCTCGGGACGGGACGCGGTTACAGCGTGCTGGATGTGATAAAGTCATACGAGCGGGCGTGCGGCAAGCGCATCCCCTACAGATTCGAACCGCGCCGCGCCGGCGACGTAGCCGAGGTATACGCCGACCCATCGAGGGCTGAAGCCGAGCTGGGCTGGAGGGCGAAATACGACCTGGACGCCATGTGCGCCGACTCGTGGCGATGGCAGAGCCAGAACCCGGACGGGTATGAATGACTCGGCTTTTCCCTAAGAACTTTCGGTAAGTTCGGCAAGCGCAACAAGATAGCGCGCGTAGTCGGAACCACCGAGGGCTTTCGCGCGCGAGACGAGATCGCCGCGTCCGATCCACCCGCCGCGGAAGGCTATCTCCTCCGGGCAGGCAACCATAAGGCCCTGCCGCTTCTGGATGGCCTCTATGAACGACGACGCCTCCGTGAGGCTTTCGCACGTCCCGGTGTCCAGCCACGCGTAGCCCCTTCGCATCAGACGAACATTGAGTTTGCCGTCATTCAGGTACAGCTTGTTGAGGTCTGTGATCTCCAACTCTCCCCGGGCCGAAGGCGTAAGCCCCTTCGCCCTCTCAGTCACGGTATTATCGTAAAAATAAAGGCCCACCACGGCGTAATTTGACTTCGGCTTCGCCGGTTTTTCCTCTAAATCCAGCACTTTTCCGGCGCTGTCGAACGAGACAATGCCGTATCGCGACGGATCGCTCACCTGATAGGCAAAAATTTCGGCGCCGTCGCCGAGAGCAGCGGACTCGTTCAAGAGCTTCTGGAATTCCGCCCCGTAAAAAATATTATCGCCAAGCACAAGGGCGCATCCCCGCGACTCCAGGAAATCCTCCCCTATCAAAAAAGCCTGCGCAAGCCCGCCCGGCTTTGGCTGCACAGCGTACTTTATGGAAATCCCCCACATCGCGCCGTCCCCGAGCAGGCGTTTGTAAGATTCTATGTCGACTGGGGTCGATATGAGCAGGACATCCCTTATGCCGGCGAGCATGAGCGTCGAGAGCGGATAATAGACCATCGGTTTGTCGTACACCGGCAAAAGCTGTTTGCTGACCGCCAATGTCATGGGGTACAGTCTGGTGCCAAGACCTCCCGCGAGCAGTATGCCCTTTTCGATCAATTCACTCGCCTCCTACTCATAGTGGAAACAATCCGCGAAAACAGGATAATGCTTGTCCTTCTCCGTCATCACCGGGTATGAAACGTCACAGACGGGCCACGCTATTCCGACTGCCGGATCGTTCCAAAGGAGCCCTCCTTCGTCGTCCGGCCTGTAGAAATCCGTACACTTATACATAAAATCAGCGGTATCCGACAGGACATAAAAACCGTGCGCGAAGCCGGGAGGGATGTAAAAAAGCGTGCCTCTGTCGCCGGAGAGATTTACCCCAAACCACTCGCCAAAGGTCGTGGAACTTTTCCTCAAGTCCACCGCAACGTCGAAGACCTCACCGTTAGTCACGCATACGAGTTTGCCCTGGGGATGTGTTTTTTGAAAGTGAAGCCCCCTCAGGATTCCGCGCCGTGAACGCGACCTGTTGTCCTGAACGAAGTCGAGCGATAAGCCGATTTCCCGAAAGCCCTCCTCATTGTACGTCTCCATGAAAAAACCTCTGTCGTCCCCGTATTTCTTTGTCTCTATCAGAAGCAATCCATCTATCGGAAGGCGATTCAGCGTGAAATTGTTCATTATTTCCTACCGCCTCTCCATAATCTCGTCGATGCATAGTCTGGCGGCTTCTTGCCAATGAATGGCGTGAACGCCGAACGTCCCGCGCGTCTTTTCTGTGGAGAGTACCGACCATGCCGGACGCGCCGCGCCGGACGCGTAATCCTTCGACGATATCGGAATAAGTTCGACATCTCCCAGGCCCATACGCGCCCTGGAGTATTCGAGTATTTCGCGGGCAAAACCGCACCACGACACAAAACCGCCGCTCGCCAAGTGATACACGCCCGAAATACCGGCGTCAGCCGTCTCGATCGCGCTTTTTACCGCGATGGCGGTTGCTTGGGCGATAAAACGCGCCCATGTCGGAGCCCCTATCTGATCATCGACGACACGAACGGCCTTTTTCCGGCCGCCCTCGCTTGAAGCAAAGAGGCGAAGCATTGTGAGCAGAAAATTCGACCGCCTGGACGAGTAAACCCAGCTCGTCCTGAAAACAAGGTGCTTGGAGGCTCTCTCGGAGACGGCGATATCCCCCTCCAGTTTCGACTCACCGTAGTAATTCACCGGGTTGGGCTCGTCATCCTCCAGCCAAGGCCGGTCATTTTTGCCGCCGTAAACGTAATCCGTCGAATAGTGTATGAGCCACGCCCCGAGCCTTTCCGCCTCCTCCGCCAAGATTCCCGGAGCAACGGCGTTAAGGCCGCGGCAGACAATCCTCTCGGTCTCTGCCTTATCAACGGCGGTGTAAGCGGCCGCGTTAATGATCACGTCCGGACGAAAGCGGCGTACCGCCTCCCGCGTTGCGGGGCCGTCCAGCAGATCCAGACCGCTCGCCCCATACCCCCCAACAATCCCGTATGGCAGAAGGACCCTGTTGAGTTCCCAGCCTACTTGTCCGCCGGAACCCGTCAGCATGATCCTCATGGGTCTATCGTTCATCGGCGTTTCCCATACCTATGCGCTCGAGCCTGTACTCTCCGCTCAAAATCCTATTTGTCCACGATGTATTGCCGAGGTACCAATTTACGGTCTCCTTAATTCCGGCGTCAAACGTCAGCGACGGCGACCATCCGAGCTCTGTCCGGAGTTTAGCGGAGTCTATAGCGTAGCGGTAATCGTGTCCAGGCCTGTCCTTCACAAATGTGACGAGATCGCGGTAGCTTCCTGAACGCCTCGGGCGCGTCCCATCCAGAATATCGCATATCGCGTGAACTATCTGGAGGTTCGTTCGCTCATCTCCGCCGCCGACCGCGTAAGTCTCGCCAACGCGGCCTCTCTCCAGAACCGCCAATAGCGCAGCGCAATGATCGCCGACGTAAAGCCAGTCTCTGACGTTGCTGCCGTCGCCGTACACCGGAAGCGGTTTTCCGTTTAAAGCGGAGATTATCATGTGTGGGATCAGTTTTTCGGGAAATTGATAAGGCCCATAGTTGTTCGAGCAATTAGTCAGGAGGACGGGCATGCCATAGGTGTGATACCAAGCCCGCGCGAGGTGATCGGAACCGGCCTTCGACGCCGAATAAGGCGAACGCGGGCCGTATGGCGTATTCTCATTGAAACGGCCCTCTCTGCCAAGCGAGCCGAAGACCTCGTCCGTGGACACGTGAAGAAAGCGAAAAGCGAGCCGCTCATCTCCAGCAAGGCGCTCGTAATAACCCCGCGCCGCCTCGAGCAGCGTAAAAGTACCGACGAGATTTGTCTCGATAAATTCCCCCGGGCCGTCTATCGAGCGGTCGACATGCGATTCCGCCGCCAAGTTCAAAACAGCGTCAGGCCGGTACTCCTCGAATACCGAGTCCAACAGGCCCCTGTCGCATATATCTCCACGGACAAAAGTAAACGCCTCATCGTCCCTGACGGAGTCGAGCGACGAGAGATTCCCCGCGTAGGTCAGCTTATCGATGACAAGCGTCTTATGTCCCAGCCCTACCGCGTATTTGACGAGGTTACTGCCGATAAAGCCCGCCCCGCCCGTTACTAGCAGCGTCATGACCCAACCCCCTCCGTTTTGACACTATCAGCGCTCATATAAATTTTCAACGTACCCCAAAACCTTACATCCAAACCAACAAGTTTGAGCAGGAAAAGAATAATCACCGAATAAACAACGGCGGCAAAAAACCGGAAACCGGACAATCGGCTCATGTTAAATTTTATCATCAAGGCCCGTCGTTCGCACCCTTCAGGCTTGATATTGCCGCGCAAAAAACCGAGGAATTGCGGCGTGAAGCGTGATGTAACCCTGGCAATGCCGCGCAGAAATCGCGCGGTTCTGGACAACGCGGATTTCCGTGAGAGATCCGGGTGGAAAACCTTGGCGTCCGGGATCAGCCACAGATCAAAACCGGCATTCGCCGCCCTCAAAGAGTAATCAAAATCCTCTCCCCCCACAAAAAAGCGCTTGCCATCGTAAAAACCTATCGCTTCAATCACATCGCGGTGAATTAAAATCCCGTGCGTACCAGCCAGCGCGATCTTTGAAATACGGTCCATATCGCCGGCCGGAACAATCCCGCCCCAAAAATTCAGCTTGCACCTGAAGTCCGGGAGAGGATATCCCCCAAGTGTCGCCTCTACGGCAGGACACAGAATCCCGCGCCTGGCGTTCTGAAGCAGCTTTAAAAGGCAGTCCTCGGCGGCCAATCCATCCTGATCCAACAGCCACACCAATTCGGCGCCTTCCTTATAACCAAGCTTCATTCCAAGTGCAAACCCCCCGGCGGAGCCGAGATTCCTGGACTGGGGAAGATACCTCGCGCCGAAACCCTTTGCGATCCTCTCATTTTCCGCTCTATTCGCCAAATCCACACTGTTGTCCACGACGATGATAAACCCGGGCCGATTCGCGGCCACGGAGCCAAGAATCTCATTCAAATCGCCCGGATCCTCAAACGCCACGATTATCGCGGCACAGGATGAAGTCTCTTTAATCACGCGTCATATCCGCGTACATCTTGAGCGAATCGACAAACAAAACCGGCTTGCCGGAGACCTTCATTACCACGAGACAAAAGAACGAGAAAATGAACGCTGCCCAAAACTTGAATCCCCTTATATGTTTCTTTGTGAGAGCAACGAGCGTTTTCTTCCTGATAACTCCGAGCTCGGTACTCATATCGGTCTTCGTCACCACCCCAAGGAAAGCGGGCAGCGGGAGATGAGAGTTGACGAACATATAAAGGAGGCTCGTCCAGTGGAATCGCCCCGCTTTGGTTTTTTTATACTTCGCGATCAGATCCGGGTGATAGACGACAGCATCTGAGACGAGCAGCATTTTTATGCCGTTCTTTTTGAGCCGCTGTGAGTAATCGTGATCCTCCCATCCGCAAAAAAAATTCCTGTCGTCGTAGTACCCAGTCTCGCTGATAGCCGCCCTGCTTATCATGACCCCGTGGGTCGCGAACAGCGTTATACTGAGTTCTTTGCCAGGACAAGAGAACACAGGGAAAGAACCTCCCAAAAAATTCAATCTGCCCCTGAAATATAACTCCGCGGACTCATCGCCGATAGATAGAACTTTCGGACAGAGTATGCCGGCTTTCCCGGACGATTCCAGCAATTTCTTCAAACAATCCTTGGCGGCAATGCCATCCTGATCCAAGAGCCATATCCAGTCGTAATTTCTAGCATAGGCCAGTGCCATTCCCATCTTAAACCCACCTGCAGAGCCTCGGTTGACGGGACTTTTTACAAATTCGAAGTTCGAAATTTCACACAGCGCGGAGTCCGTGACAACGCTATTTCTATCCGACAGGAGCGATTCGTCGGAGTTGTCGACCACAATCACGCAGTCGACTGGACGCGTTTGCGCCGATATCGATTCCAACAGCCTATTAAGCTCATCCGGGTCATTATACGCGACGGTGACCGCGCAGACTGTCTGTTGGCTTGGTATCGTTTTTGCCATTAAATCAACTCTTCCTTAACGCAATATAATCCCGTATGGTCTTGCCAAGGGGTATTGCCGCCCCTCGGCATTTTGCATAAAGCAGAAAAAAGACCGAAAAAAACAGAGCTCCCCAAAACTTGTACCCCTTTATATGCTTGCGTATAATAGCCTTATAGCTGTTATGGCTCAACACATCCGACTCTGAATCGAGCCTCCAGTCACAAGGTAAAAATAAAGGGAAGATATTCCTTATGTAGAATACAAATTTCCCCGCAAGTCCTGATGGATATACGTCAGACGCCTTAGGTGCCGCTCGTTCAGGATGATACGCGATAGCATCGCGTATCAGAAGCGCTGATATACCTTTAGCGTGCACTCGGTATCCGTAATCCAAATCTTCCCATCTGAAGAAAAAATTTTCATCATCGTAGTATCCCACCGCATCAATGGCATCCCTGCCCAACAGAGTCCCGTGTGTGCAGAACAGAGAAACTTTAACGGGATAATCCCCCTCCTGAGCGATAGGCAACAATCTGCCCCAGAAGTTGATTTTTTTTGTAAACGCCAAATCGGATTTTCTGTCTTCGGCGCTTAGTACCCTTGCACACAGAATCTTTGCTTCGTCCAAATGAGCCGCCATACGTTCCAAGCAATCGCCCTCGAGCAATCCATCCTGATCGAGCATCCAGATCCAGTCAAAGTTTTCTTTATGCGCGAGTTCCATAGCCCTGCGAAATCCCCCCGCCGAACCGGTGTTCCTGTAAAGCGGCACAAACACAGACCACGATACCGCTTTCGCAAACTCGTCAAAAACCGCGCGATTGGCCTTGGCCATATCCTCTGATTCCGAGTTATCAACCACAACTATGCCATTTATCGGCCTTGTTTGGAGGCTCAATGACTCGAACAAGCCCGACAACTCACCAGGATTATTGTACGCGACGGTGGCAACACAGATTTTGGATTTTTCATTAGTTCTCATGTTATTATGTTTCCGCGTCGTTTAGGAGAGCAAATCTCTGCAAGTCACAATTTCTTACCGGTTATTTTGGGCGCAAGAACATACTTGAGAAACCATTTTATCTGTCTTTTAATTGGGACAGGGAACCCTCTTCGATGAAGTTCTCTTTGCTTTTTAAGATAATCCAAACAGCCGGCTTGTCCTTTTGCGACCGCCGTAATGCTTTCTCCCAGGTACCCCACCGCCACCGCCTCATTGAGAGCTTTATCTGAAAGAGTCCAACCCAGATCTTCTTGCAATCTGCGTCTTAGATCGTTTATACGGCTCGGATCGAAATCTTCCCCTTCTCGCCGTACATAAAGCGTAATCGGCATCATTCCGAAAGTTTCCTGTAGCTTTCTTGTATCGCAGCCTATATTCATTCCCTTGATGAGATCCTCTACCCTTTTATGGGTAAAAATCCATTTTTCCGAACCGCTCGTATTCGAAAAGCTGCCTGGATGCACCCTGTATTCAAGCAGCGGGCTGTTCAAAATATATAGAGGCAAGCCCTTGCTATTCGCTTCAAGCCAAAAATACAGGTCTGCGGCAAGCCCGACATCGTCACGGAAAAACATTCCCGCGCTATCAATAGCCCTTTTCCTGAAAAACGCGGAAGGGCAGACAACATAATTAGCGCCTCTTGAGCAAATATTCCTTACGAATTCACCTTTTTCATACAGTAAACCATTCATTTTCTCAGGTGCGGAGGGAATCGCGGATGACTCTAGCGTGAAGAACTTCCCAGAGAGGGCAACGACAACATTCGGGTTATTATCAAGAACCCATACAAGTTTTTCTATCATCCAAGGAAACATCCTGTCGTCGTCGTGAAATATGTTAAGATATTCTGTGTCGCAAACCTCAAAAGCCTTATTCCAGTTACCAACCAGACCCAGATTCTTCTCGTTTCTGATATATTCAATCCTGCCATCATCAAAAGATCGAACCACACTTTCGACATCTTCCGTTGAGCAATCATCCAGCACAACGATCCTGATATCTTTATACGTCTGGTTCAAGACGCTTTGCAACGATTCTCGCAGAAAATCCGTCCTGTTATACGCGCAGATAACGACCGTCACCCGCTTTGAAACATCACTCCTTCTCATAAAAGAACTTTTGATACCTACCACTTTTTATAACCCTTCTTTACTTTTTTTGTATAAATATCACGCAACAAGCTGGTGTTTTTTTCTCCAAAAATTCTGCACAAACCCCTGAAAAAATAATAATTGATATTTTTTCTCTCTGCTATCATTTCTTCCCTTGGGTGTGGGGTAATTAATTCTTCTTTTTCAAGCAATGGAGTAGCGAACGTTTCTTCTGTTGCCAATTCAATCAAGCCAGCAGCCTTCTCGTAAGGATTGCCTTTAGCGATAGCCCACTCCCTGCATTTTTTTATAGCGTTTATCCGTGAATAATAGAGGTCCTCCTCTAACAGATTTTCAATCGCCTTAAACGCCACGCGGAAATCATCTAAATTTATAGCGACCAAACCGTCGGGATCCGGAATTTGCTCTAAAATAGTCGGATCGCCATAATATATCGGGAGGCTCCAACCTATCCATGCATCGGAAAGTTTTTCCGTCCAATAATTAGGCTCTCTTGAATTTTCTATAACAATAGTATATTTATACGGCGCGATTGCCTCTAATTTATCGTCTATAGCCCGAACCCCTTTACCATAAAAGTCGATCTTCCTTCCAAAATGCCGCTTTAGGGCTTTAAAGAAATCAATGCGCAGCTGATGCCCCTTATAATAATTATAGGTTGATGTTACCATGGATATGCCCTTTTCTTTTTTATCAGTCGCGTTATAATCAATTGCGTCACGCATATTCTTAAAGAGTGGGGGAATGGAATCTTTCCTTCCGAAACCAGTGCCAGCAAACCACCCAAGACACGCGTTGGTAATTACGAGATCACCTGTATAGCCGTCGATGGGATATGTAGATATGACGATTCCGAATTGCTCTAGATATTCCAAGTTATACGTCATTGAGGCAATTGACTCATTTAGTAACTGAATTCTTCGCGCTCGGGGAATTTTGGTATAAAACTCATCGAAGTTATTATGTTCAAAATCCTGCACTAAAAGCCAGTTTGCCTGTTCTGTTTGTTCAGGAGTGAACAGTACCTTCCCGTTATGCACCATTCCGGTGCCATCTTCTGTAAAACATTTTATGCTGTCATTTACATTGCAGAATCCACAATGATAAGGGACCGCAAAACAAACCTGAGTCATCTTTTTCTCCCCTCAACATTTTATTTTCTGCCCACCCTCGCGCGAACGCTTCGATATAACGCGCCGGGAATATAACACAATCCATTTAGTGCGTTCTGCCAACTCCTGATGATTAAGCCTATTCCATCGTTGCTAAAATCATTTGAGGCATTATAAAAAACAAGATCGCCCTGATCTTTTATAAAACGATATGTTTGTTCCTCAACAGCCAAAGGCACTGATAACAGGACATCCCTCCAGACGATAGAATATCTCGGCCCCAAAGAATCAAGGACTTGTATTACATCTCCAAAAGAAGGCAGATCATATGGTTTTCTTAAGGCAACAGGGGAGATGCCAAAATTAGCCTAGCATCGTCAATCAAAATAAAATGACTGCTGTTGGAATCCAGTATAATTTTTAACTCTTCAAGGAGAGGGCATTGGATATTTTCACCTGCGGTATCGCCACCAGACCAATGAGCATCCAGCCAGAATAACATTGGCGAATTTTTCCCATCAAGAACATCTTTTAAAACCACTTTGCTCTCTCCTTGCAAAAATTTGATGTTCGATATACCTCCATTTTACTAATTAGCCTTTGCTGTTTTTTTGAACCAAAAGCAACCGCAACCGTATGCTTGTTGGTTTGAATCGTCTTCACTTGCATTCTCGACAAAAGAACCCTTATCAGTTACCAGAGAGAACTCTTCCAGTTCAAGTGAACGAAAATACTCTTTTATCTGACGATAAGTATATATTCTATGCGCGTTAAACTGAAGTTTTGGCACGCCACCGACAGGCACTACAAACAAAAGATTTCCTTCTGGTGCCAAAACCCTTATCATCTCTGAAATTCCGCGCAAATCACCTTTAGGGTCAAAAGGATCCCCGTACCTACCAAGACCGATATGCTCCATGACATGCATACAGGATAAAGACTTTATGCTGTTATCCTCAAAAGGTAAATTGGTGATATCGGCTCTTCCGCACTCAAGACCCGTCAATCTGATCTCCGCAGGACGGTAATCATAACAGCGAACAGGGATAAAGGCCGATGCAATACTTACGAAATATAGTGATGAACTCAAGTCTACATGGTATTCCGGGTTTATGCGAACTACAACTCTGGCGGCCCAGCTTGTGTGGTAAATATAGTGAGGATCAAAACCTGTTGTTGGCGTAGCGTCATATAAACACGGCCAGCGCAAACTCCAACTGGATTCGAATCGATTATCGGTTAATTCCCCCAACTTGCTGAAATAATTCACATTATACTTTACAGCTAACGGTACCCATTTGAGAAAATGATAAAGCCAATACACCGGCAATATCCTATATCTGCGGACAAATTTTTTGATAAAATCCTTGATCACTCGAACCAACGACGTTTCGCTCCCCTTTACCCAGTCATAGTAAATGCCAACTTTTCTTTCTATATCATCAAAATCATGGCTGATATAACCACGCTGGGGTTCACTTTTGATATCGAGTCAAATACATATTCTCATTTTCCTCTTAGGAAGAAGACTACAGCATGTCCATACATAAATCAACACTATCAATCAGATTTTTCCCTGAGCTATCTGTTCAATTATCCACGGAATAACTTCGTCCAGAGCATCATTCAATGATGTTTTAGCTTCAAATCCAAGCAGTTGTTTAGCTTTTTCGGTCGAAGCGACGCGGACTTGAACATCATATGGGTACGGGTCATCGCTGATGTAATTGAATTCCTTATCCTTATTAATCTTATTCCAAATGACTTTTGCTAATTCAAGCACCGTTATAGGACTGGAAGACGCAATATTGAAATCTTCATTAAGCGCTTGTGGTTTTTCAATACAAAGCCGTATCCCTTCGGCAATGTCGCCCCCGTATGTGTATGCGCGAACTTGGTTTCCCCTGCCGAGAATATGCAACGGGTCTTGACCTTTAGCGACTTTCTGAATTAAATCTGGCACAACGTGACTCATTGCGAGTTTGATATTGCCGGATAGTATGTCTCGCTCAAATCTTGCCTTTTTCTCGCCGATACCAATGCAGTTAAAAGGGCGGGCAATTGTATACGGCAGCCCATACTGCTCGTATGCGCCTTTTGCAAAATATTCGCAAGCTAACTTTTGAAACCCATATGTTGAACCTGGTGGGGGACACTTGTATTGATCGCCTTCAACCGTTGGGAATGTCGAAGCGCATTCATATACCATGCTTGATGACAGCACCGTAATCTTTTGTAAGTGACGTTCTCTGAATGCCCAAATGGCCGCGTCGAATGTCGCCGCCAATATGCGCTCATTTTCGGCGAGCAAATCGTAGGCAAACTCATGGAAGTAAGTTATGCCTCCAATCATCGCCGCACTTGCAACAATTTGGTCGCAGTCTTCAGAAAGTTCTTTTAACAGTGTGGTGTTTTTAGCGTCACCACTGATTTTGGTGAAGTTTGGATGGTTGTCATAGCTTTTCTCGACATAGCCGTACTTACTGTAATTGTCAAGTCCCACAACGTTATGCCCGCAATTGAGCAGTTCTTCAACCAAATAGCCCGAAATAAAGCCAGCCGAACCAGTTAATAGAATTTTCATAATTCCCTCCGTAGTTTAATATTTCCCAATGTAAACGCGCAAATCCCTTTTCCCTCAAGATGTGAAAGCGCACCCCAAGCGTCTAATATCACAAAACCGGATTGGAACATTGCTGAGAAGGGCATAAGTTTTGAATACCTTGCGTTATTGTTTAGCACAAGTAACGCAGCCGTTCCGGCACACACTTCTTCAACAGTTTCAAAAACCTCGCCCAATTCAAGAGCGGACAGTTCTCCGCTAATCGCCGCGAAGTCGTGCAAACGAAGTGAGTAACCCCTTTTCTTTAACTCTTTAGCGATACGAACAGAACTTGACCCGCGCAAATCTGACGTCTCTGGTTTACCTTTGAACGCCATGCCTGATATTGCGACTATTCTGCCTCTACTGTTACGCTCTACCCACTCGACGACTGTATCCTCAAGCGATTCGTTGAACTTACGCTCTGACAGGATAAAATCCTTTGCGCTACACTCGGGCAAATTGTTCGTTAGGATGTACGCATCTTTTCCCAAGCAAGGTCCCGCCACAAACCCTGGTGAGGCAATGCTTGAGCGAGCATAGCCGTCATTCGCGGCGCGAATGACTTTAATACCGTCCACTCCAAACTCCTGCGCCGCCATACAAAGAACATTACCGACTGCAAATATAGTATCCCGATATACGTTGCAGTAGAGTTTTGCAAGTTCAGCCTCTTCCAAACTGCCGACGACAATTGTCCGGGTTGTAATCATTCTGAAAAGTTTATCCGCAATTTCAACAGACCGTGCATTATTGCCACTGATAATTTGCGGAAGCCCTGTAATTTCCTCTATCGCCTTCCCCTCAATCGTACGTTCTGGACACATCGCGATGAGAACTTCATCCTCCGGTTTTCCGCAAAGTTCCGCAAGTAAAGGCAATGCGATTCTCCGAGTCGTTCCGACGGAAACTGTACTTCGGATAATTACCAGTTGTTCGCCCGTGTAAATGTTGGAAATTGACCGCAAAGCCTGTCTGATATAGTCGAAGTCGGGACTATGCGTACCGGTAAGTAGAGGCGTGCCAACACTAACGACGAACGCGTCAAATTTAACATCTTCAGGAAAGGTGTCAACGCAAAAGAACGCTTTCTCGTTGAGTTTTGCAATCACCTTGTCCAAACCGGGTTCATAGAAGTGCGCTCGATTGCGTTTGAGGCATTCCTTGATGTGGTTGTTGACCTCAGTTCCATAGACAGTAACACCGCAATCTGCCGCCGCAATAGCTAGCGTTAGCCCAACATAACCAAGACCAATTATACCGATAATCATTTTACACTTCCTTTCGCTATTAAAAACTTAGCGGTATGGCGCATATTTTTTCACACCGCAATCCTGAGCAACTAAATCATTGACAATGTGTTCTCATAGTGCCGGAAAAAATCCATTTATCTGCCCCCCGTGCCAACAAACTATCTCTCGCGTTTGAAGTCGTCCTCCACCCTTTCGATGTCGTCCTCACCGACGTATTCGCCTATCTGAACCTCGATTATTTCAAGGGGGATTTTACCGGGGTTTTCGAGCCGGTGAAGCTTTCCCTTCGGGACAAAGACGCTCTCGCCCTCGTGGACGAATATCTCCTTTCCCAGCGTATCTTGGCCGAGATCGCAGATCGTAACGAGCGCCGTCCCTCTGACGACTACCCAATGTTCCGAGCGGTGAACGTGATACTGAAGCGAGAGGCGTTTGCCGGGTGATACCTCGATTTTTTTGATCTTCTGCCTGTCGCCCTTTGAGAGTACGCTATACGTTCCCCAGGGACGGGCGCTGATCGAGGACTCCACAACCTCGTTCCGACCGGCGTCGGAGAGTCCTTTGACAACGCAGCGCAGTTTCTCGGAGGATCCTTTAGGTGATATAAAGAGCGCGTCCGGTGTGTCTACCACTATCATGGAGTCGAGATCCACGCCGCATATCAGCCTTTCACAGCCAATTACCAGGTTATCCTTTCCGCCGCTCAGGATGACGTCGCCGGAGACCGCGTTGTTTTCTTCGTCCTTCGGGGAATGCTCATACACGGAGTCCCATGAACCGACATCTGACCAACCAGCATCAAGCGGGACACAGGCGATGTTCTTAGCTTTTTCCATAACCGCGTAATCTATTGATTGTTTCGGAGACGCGAGAAAATGCGGAATGATGTGTTCCCTGGGAGCGCTGAAAATAGACGCACCCTCCGGAAAATAAGTTTCGAATGCCGAGATCATATCGGATAAGCGAAAGCAGAAAATGCCCCCGTTCCAGTAATAATCTCCGGACTCTACGTAACTTTTTGCCTTCTTTGCGTCGGGCTTCTCCACAAACTCCTCGGCAGAGAGCCAGGGCGCGTCGGTTTGCGTAGTCTTTATGTAGCCAAAGCCGGTGTCCGGTTTAGTCGGTATTATCCCAAACGTGACGATGTTTCCGGCGATTGCGGCGTCCATTGCGGTCTCCACGGCCGCCGCGAAGTTTTCTTCCGACCTTATCAGGTGGTCGCTCGGGCAGACGAGGACAATATCGTCCAAGGAAGCGCCCGACGATATCAGTTCCGCCATGCCAAGGGCTATGGCCGGCGCGGTGTTCCTTCCCTCCGGCTCCTCGATGATAAAGTCGCCGCTCATTCCAACAGAGAGCAGTTGATGCGACACGAGGGCCCTCCATTTTCCAGAGGCGACGACGCGAAGCCTGTTTTTTTCCGTAAGGGCGAGCAATCGCAAAGCCGTCCGCTGCAAAAGTGTCCGCGTGTCACCGCACAAGGCCAAAAATTGCTTCGGCATCTCCTCCCTCGACAGCGGCCACAGACGCGTCCCGCTGCCTCCCGCCAATATCAGCGCATAAGGTTTCTTTGAATAATTTTTATCCATCTTTAAACTCTCCGATCATGCGCCATTGCGTCGTTATAATTATAATCCCCCCCACTTATTTCAGCATCGCGACGAGCGGCTCTATGATGGAATACGATTTTAACTGTCATTCATGCACCCTTCATCTGGGCTATTTGCTCTTTCAAAGCGGACTTGAGGACATCGCTCAGATTCGGAGGGTTTAATATGAGTTCAGCCAAGGCGATTTGATCCCGCTCAGACAAGGTTATCCTTTCTTCTCTCTCGAAAACGCTGTCACTCTCGTTGTTCGCAGCCACAATGGGGAAATCAATGATAACTCACTCCTCTCTATTTCTATTTAAGGTATCCCAACTAGAAATACAAGTCAATAGCTCCACATGGCGGCCTAATTTTTATACAGCCAAAACTTCCTTGCCGTGAAGTTCCATATCAAAACCACGAAAGTTGTTATTACTTTCGAAAATAAGTAATAAATTCCGAATATACCGGTAAACAAATACATAAACAGTTCGGTTAGGATAAGCCCTATGACAGCGATTCCGCTATAGCAAAAAAGCTCGGCATGAAGCGGCATTTTGCACTTTGTAAATATGACCTTTTTAGAGATCCCGAGGTGTACGAAAAGGACAATTGCGAACGAGATGCCTGATGAATATAAATAATTCACGCCAGATTCCGTTATCAAATAGACGAACGCGGCGTCCAAGCAAAAAGTTACCCCCCCCAGGACGCAATACCTGAAAAACTGGACGTTCGCGTTCTCCGAATGGCTGAGCAAAAGCCCTTTCAGTGACACGACGCTACCTGCCCTCTAAATAGCGGCTGAAATCAGCGATCCCACCAAACGAGCCTATTTCGTAAAAACGCTCTGTCGCCTCGAACCCAGCCAGCTGGCCTTCCGACGAAAGCCGGGAGAAAACGTCGGCTATGTCAAAAGCATCGCGGGTTTCTTTCAATATTTCATCAGCTTTGCAGCAGCTCAACCCATAGTCGATGTAATCCATACCATGTGCCGGAGTTTTTTTGTCGTAGGCGACCACGCGCCCGGCATTGCCCCCGCCGCATGGCTCATAGGCCACATTGCTGGCATCCCAGCGCCCACCGTTTCGAAAGACCGTCATCAGCGCCTTCTTTGACGATCTCGCGAAAGCGTCCCCCACTGCCCCATAGTTTATCGGGAGGTAGCTGTCGCCGTATAATATGAAAAACTGCCCCCCCAGGAGCGGCAGCGCTTTTTTGAGCGCCCCGCCGGTCCCGAGCGGTTGCCCGCCATCGACGGAGAAACGAATTTTCAGCCTGTATCGCCCTCCGTCCCCCAGATACCCTATGACCTGCTCGCTGAAAAACCCCAGGCAAAGCACCACTTCCTCAATGCCCTCAGAGCGCAGGAGCTCCAATTGATGATCGATGAAGGGGCGCCCGTTGACCTCGACGAGCGCTTTGGGTATTTTTTCGGTAAGGGGCCTTATGCGTTTCGCCAGCCCCCCGGCCAGGATCGCGACAGGCAGCATTATGACAGCAACACCTTTGTACCCTCGTAGTCAAAACGGAAGCGCGCTTCCTCCAGGCCTGCGAGGTGCATGGCGCTGCGCAGGAGGGCCGCGTCGCCCGCCAAAAACATCAAAAAACCGCCTCCGCCCGCCCCCACCAGTTTGCCGCCGATTGCCCCGTTATCCATCGCCAGCCTGTACCAGCTGTCTATTTCATCGTTGCTCATGCCAAGCGAGCGCGCCCTTTTGCGCTGCCAGTGCTCGTCCATGAGCTTGCCAAATTTTTTCAGGTCGCCGCTTTCAAGGGCATCCCTGCTCCTGTAGCCAAGATCCTTCGTATAGTGGAGGTTGTCCAGCATCTGGGAATCATTTCTTTGCGAACGCTGGTGCTGGTCGCTCAATATCGACCCGGCGCTGCGGGAAAAACCCGTGAAAAACAAGAGCAAGCTGTCCTCCAGGTTGAAAACCGTCTCGATGGGTATTTTTATGGGTTCGGACGTCACGCTGTCGTCCTTGTGGAACGTAAACGCCGTGAGCCCCCCGAAAGCCGCTATATATTGGTCCTGCTTCCCCACAGGCTCGCCCAGCCGGTCTATCTCTATATGGCAGGCCATCTCGGCTAGATTCCCCGAGAGTATGTGTTGCTTCCTGTGGGCGTAAAGCGCCCTCAGCAATGCCGTAGTGAAGGACCCAGACGAGCCCAGGCCGGTGCCGGCCGGGATGTCGGCCAACGTGGTTATCTCGATCTGCGGCGTTTTCAGCCCCTGCATCAGGAGGGCCTCTCTGATGATCGGGTGCTTTATCTCCTCTATGCCCTTGGCATTTTCAATATGGGAATACTTGAGGAATATCCCCTCCGTGAAAGGGCGCAGCACGGAGACGTAGACATACTTGTCTATCGCGCCCGCAATCA